>NZ_CP021138.1:1918004-2237672 GCF_002162035.1 Sulfuriferula sp. AH1 | reverse complement strand
CGCATTCAGCAGTTTTTTGGTCAGGTCTTTGTCTTGCGCGATCGATTCGGCGACTGCGCTGGTGGTGTCGGTCTCGGCGGCAAGGATGCGGCGTTGCTTGCTGCCCCAGCCGAATTGCACCATGCTGCCTGCGGTCAGGCGCCGGTAAGGGATGCCGCGCCGGACCGCTGCTTCGACGATGGACCCGGTGCTGGGCCCGAGGCGCATGTCTTCATCCAGATTGCGTAATTCGGCAAGTGCCTGCTGAACATCGAACGGCATGTCGTTGGCTGCGGCGAGGCACAGTGCAAGGGCATAGTCGAGTGCTGCGCGGCCGACCGCTTCCTCGGTGTATTCGATCACTACCTGGTAAACCCCCGGGTCTATGGTCTGCGTGGTGCGGCCGAACGTGACCGGGCAGCCGGCGTGCGCCTGTAATTCCAGTGCGGCGAGTTCCAGGGCATGCGCCATGGGAATATGGGGGCCGCTGCCGATGGGTTGCAGTGCGCCGATCCCGGGAAAGCGTGCGCGCAGCCGGGTTTCAAAATCAGCCATCCGGGCGATGTCTGATTCCAGCGTGACACAACGTACAATGGCCTCTATGGCCGTGTGCCGGCACCAGAGGTTAGGCCCACGCAGGGCGCGAATGCGGGATACTTCCATGGGTTGATCCTGTTTTTATCTAGCTTTGATAATCGGTAAAGGCGTGCAGGCCGGCATGAATCAGTTCGAAATCCATGCCCAGCGCCCATGCGGCAGCGATACTGGCAAGAATCTGGGTGGTGTCCATGCCTGTCGCAGGCAATTCGGCGAGGTCGATGCGTGCTATGCCTGTGCTGCCCTGCGTGAGCACGATTGCGCCGTTTTCGATACTGACTGCGCGGCCGTTTCTGGCACGATGTTCGGCAAGGGCAGGGAGGTCGGGGTCAATGGCAAAAAACAGCACTTCGCCATCGCATAACTCGCGCATTTCGACCAGCAGCGGGTCGGCGGCATTGAGTACCGCTACGCCGTTCGGCAACACGATATCGACAAATGTGCGGTACACGTTATAGCGTTTTTCTTCCGTGGACATCGCATATTCGCTGAGGTCTTCGTTGGCGTCTATGCCGGTGAGGACGGCGATCTGGCAGCGGTCGAATGCAAGACCCTCGCTCAACAGCTCGCGGCTGCCGGTTTCGACGATGGCGGTTTCCACCGAAGCATTGAGCAGGAGCTTGCGCGCGGCTGCCCAGTTGGCGCGGTTGCCCGCCTCGACCTGGCGCAGACCGACAAACATGCCGTTACGGCAGGCGAGACCAACGCGCTGATTATTCAGGCAGACCAGATGCGCCAGCAGTTGCGCGATTGCGGTGGTGCCTGTGCTGCCCGAGACTGCGACGATGGGAATGCGGCCATTGGCATCAGCGGGGAACAGGTGTTCGACGATCGCTTGCCCGACCGGACGCGGCTGGCCGGAAGCCGGCTTGAGATGCATGAGCAGGCCGGGGCCGGCATTCACTTCGACGATGGCGCCGTGCTGTTCGAGCACCGGACGGGAGATGTCTTCTACCACCAGATCGATGCCGGCGATATCCAGCCCGACCACTTTCGCAGCCAGCGCGACCATGGCGGCCGTGTTTGGGTGCACGAGCTCGGTGACGTCGAATGCGACGTTGCCGATGCGCTGGATGACGACCTGCACGCCGGCGGCAGGAACGGATTCGGCGGCGTAGCCCTGGCGCGCCAGTTCGAGGGTGGCGGCAGAGTCGATACGGATGAAGTTGAGCGGGTGGTCTTCGGTATTGCCGCGGCGCGGATCGGCATTGAGCTGCACGTCGACCAGATGTTCGATGGTCGAGCGGCCGTCGCCGACCACGCTAGCGATTTCGCCACGGGCAGCGGCGACTAGTTTGCCGCCGATGACCAGCAGGCGATGCTCCTGGCCCGGTACAAAACGTTCGACGATGACGCCGCTTTCTTCTTCCAGCGCGACCTGATAGGCTGCTTCAATTTCCTCGCGGGTAGTCAGGTTGGTGAATACGGCGCGGCCGTGATTGCCGCTGCACGGCTTGACCACCACCGGCACGCCGATGTCTTCGGCGGCTTCCCAGGCGGCGGCCGGACTTTCGACATCGTAGCCTTCAGGGATGGGAATGCCGCAATCCCTGAGCAATTGCTTGGTGAGGGATTTGTCGCGGGAGATGGTTTCGGCGATGGCGCTGGTCTGGTCGGTTTCCGCCGTCCAGATGCGGCGTTGTGCCGCACCGTATCCCAGCTGGACCAGATTGCCTTCATTCAGGCGGATGAAAGGGATGTCGCGGTCGTCAGCGGCATCCACGATGCTGCGGGTGCTGGGTCCCAATAATCGGGATTCGGCCAGCTCGCGCAGATCCTCGATCGCTGCGGCGACGTCGAACGGGCGGTCGTCCATCGCCGCAAGGATCAGTTCGCGGGCCTTATGCAGGCTGGCCAGGGTGACCTCTTCGTGCCAGGCGCGCACGATCACCTTATAGACGCCGCGCGTGTCCATTTCGCGGGCTTTGCCAAAACCGCCGGGCATGCCGGCGAGGTTCTGCAGTTCCAGCGTGACATGTTCGAGGATATGCCCGGGCCAGGTGCCGTCACGCAAGCGCTGGATAAAACCGCCGCGCTCGCCGATGCTGCAACGGTGTTCGATCAGGCTGGGTAGCCAGTCAATGAGCCGGTCGTTGAAACCGGGAATGGTGTTGGATGGCGAATCTTCCAGTTCGCCTATGTCCACCCAGGCTTCCAGAACCGGGCGATAGGTCCAGATATTAGGGCCCTGCAATGACATGATGCGGAGAAATTTCATGTCGCGTTTCGTGTTATTCATTAGCGGCTCGGTAGTATGATTCTTGTCATATGGTAATACGTTAACAGCCCGCTTTCAGCAAAATGAAAGCAAAGTGCTGTACTGTTATATAACGCACCAGTAGAATTTGCGTTTACTTGTGCCTTCAATTTATATTAAGTGTCCCGAATCCATAACCCCCATCCGGTAATTCCTGCCGAGTCTCCCGTTATCTGGCGGGATGCGCTGGCGTCACAACTTGCGCCCGCAGAACGCGTGCTGGCCAGCATGCCACTGGATCTGGACGCGCATTTGCACTTTGTCGCGGGTATTCTGGTTGTCACCAATCAACGGCTGCTGGCCAGGCGGCATGCCGAATCGGACTGGCAGAGCTGGGATTATCGCCCCGGTCTGATTTTGCATCGTCGCGATCATGCCGGCGTGGGCAGTCTCGATCTGGACGATGCTGACGGACGTCTGGTTAGCTGGCATTATACTTTAGCGCACAATACTGCGGCACAGCGTTTGCAGACCGAATTTGACGTGGAGATGGCTGCCGCAATGAGCGGGGAAGAGGCTGTGCGTCATCATCTGGCGGTCTGCGTCAATTGCCAGGCGCCTTTGCCCGAGGGTGAAGAGGAGTGTCCGCTATGCGAGCAGACTACGCAGTCGGCGCCATCGACCTGGGCATTGCTGCGCTTGTGGCGTTTTGCGCAACCTTATAACGGCCTGCTGCTGCTCGGCTTTCTGCTGACGCTGGGCGCCACCGCTGCCACGCTGGTGCCGCCCTACCTGACCATGCCGCTGATGGACAACATCCTCATCCCTTATCAGAACGGCAAGCCGATCGATCATGCTCTGGTTGCATGGTATCTGGCCGGTTTGCTGGGTTCGGCGCTGGTGGCCTGGGGGCTGGGCTGGGGTCGTACCTATCTGCTGGCGCGGGTCAGCGAGCGCATCTGCATGGATTTGCGGCTGACTACCTATGAACACATGCACAAGCTGTCGCTGGCATTTTACGGCGGCAAGCGCACTGGCGACCTGATTGCGCGGGTAGGCAGCGAGACTGACCGTATTTCCATTTTCCTGTCGCTGCATCTGCTGGATTTCGCCACCGATGTGCTGGTGATCGTGATGACCGCGGCGATACTGGTGTCGATCAATCCGTGGCTGGCACTGGTGACCTTGCTACCGCTGCCGTTCATCGTATGGATGATCCATGTGGTGCGCGACAAATTGCGCTTTGGTTTCGAAAAAGCCGACCGCATCTGGGCCGAGATCAGTAACGTGCTTACCGATACCATCCCCGGTATCCGCGTGGTCAAGGCGTTTGCGCAGGAGCACCGCGAGATCGCGCGTTTCCGCGACGCCAACCAGCGCAATCTGGCGATCAACGACAAGGTCAACGCGGTGTGGTCGCTGTTCACGCCGACGGTGACGCTGCTGACCGAAGTCGGACTGCTGGTGGTATGGGCGTTCGGTATCTGGCAGGTGTCGCATAACCAGATCACGGTCGGCGTGCTTACCGCGTTTCTGGCCTACATCAGCCGGTTCTATGCGCGCCTGGATTCGATGAGCCGTATCGTGTCGGTCACGCAAAAGGCGGCGGCGGGCGCCAAGCGCATCTTTGATATCCTCGATCATGTTTCCAGCGTGCCTGAACCGGCGCAGCCGCAGCATCTACCTGTCGTACGCGGCGAGATCACGCTGCGCAATATCGGTTTCCGTTACGGCAATCGCGGCGTGATCCGCGGCATGGATCTGACCATCGTGCCGGGTGAGATGATCGGACTGGTCGGGCATAGCGGCTCGGGCAAGAGCACGCTGGTGAATCTGATCTGTCGGTTCTACGACGTCACCGAGGGCGCCATTTTGATCGACGGCGTGGACATCCGTTCGCTGCCGGTTTCGGAATACCGGCGCAATATCGGACTGGTGTTGCAGGAACCGTTCCTGTTCTTCGGCACCATCGCCGAGAATATCGCCTATGGCAAGCCTGATGCCAGCCGCGAGGAAATCGTGGCGGCAGCGCGCGCGGCCCATGCCCACGATTTTATTCTGCGCCTGCCGCAGGGCTATGATTCGCTGGTGGGCGAACGCGGCCAGGCGTTGTCCGGCGGCGAGCGTCAGCGCATCTCGATCGCGCGGGCATTGCTGATTAATCCGCGCATCCTGATCCTGGATGAAGCGACCTCCTCGGTGGATACCGAGACCGAACGCGAGATTCAGGGCGCGCTGGAGAATCTGGTGCGCGGGCGTACCACGATAGCTGTTGCGCACCGCTTGAGCACTTTGCGCCACGCCGACCGGCTGGTGGTGCTGGATCGCGGCAAGATTATCGAAGTCGGCCAGCATGAAGAATTGCTGGCGCGTAACGGCGCCTACACGCAGCTTTATGAAGCGCAGGCGCGACAGGTGGACAGCGAGGGTGAAGATGACAGCATTACAGCTTGAGCGCAATGCCTACGGGCAGCTGTGCTATACCGATGCCGATGGTGCCGTGCATGAGCAGGTCACGCCGGTGCGCGCGTTCCCGATGAGCGCGCCGGATGAGGGAATCAGTCTGGTCGATGCGCGCGGTCACGAGCTGGTGTGGATCGCACATCTGGATGAGCTGGATGCGGCATCGCGCGCGATGCTCGATGCCGCACTGGCAAGCCGCGAATTCATGCCGGAAATCCACAGCATTCGCCATGTCTCCAGTTATGCCACACCCAGCGTGTGGCAAGTCGCCACCGATCGCGGCGATGCCGAATTTACGTTAAAGGGCGAAGAGGATATTCGCCGCTTGTCAGCCTCGCGGCTGCTGATCGCCGACAGTAACGGCGTGCAGTTTCTGATACGCGATATTCAGCAGCTGGACAAAGCCAGTCGCAAGCGACTGGATCGCTTTTTGTAGGGTGAGCATGGCGGTTGTTGCTAGCTGCCGGGCAACCCGTTGGTTGTAATGGTTATTTGCATGGGGTGGTGTTAGACTGGACGCACACCATCCAGAAGTGTGCGCTTTTGTGAATCAGTTTGCGAAAGAAAAAATCATGACCAGCTACGAATACAACATCACCGATTTTCAATACATCGCCGCGGGCGCCGCCATCCTTGGCAGCGGCGGAGGCGGCAGCTATAGCGATGCCGTCCGCGTACTCGCCGAGCTGGCCAACAGCGGCTGGGGCGGCAGTGTACAGGTGCGGGACTACGACGGCGCGACCAATTGCTGTGTACTGGCCTTGATGGGTTCGCCCGACGCTGCCGACAACCTGACGCTGGCTGATATCGAGTATTCCATCACCAATACGGTCAATCTGTTTCAGGCTGCGACAGGTGCGACCCTCGGTTGCGTGATTCCGGTGGAAATCGGGCCGATCAATTCCATTGTGCCGCTCATCGCCGCAGCCATGTCCGGCAATGCCATCCAATGGGTCGTCAATGGCGACGGTGCCGGGCGAGCCGTGCCGGAATTGCCGCAGACTACTTACAGCGGCAGCGCCTCGCTGGCCGCGAGCCCATGTGCACTGGCCAACGACGCCACCGAGCCGGCGATCATCCAGTCGGCTGTGCTCGCCGCGCCGAATGCGGCTCAGGTGGAAGCGCTGGCCGGCGGTATTGTCGCCGCTTTCGGCAGCTTCTCCGGGATTGCACTATGGCCATCCCTTGCCAACAACAGTCACGCATTGACGGGTAGTTACATCGCCGGCACGCTGGCGCAGACATGGGCACTGGGGCAATACCTGCTGTTTGCCCCCACACCGCCCTCGACTGCCGATGTCGTAGCGCAGATCAGTGCGCTGACCGGGCGCGGGGTTGCCGCCCCGGTCACCAATTTCTATATCACCGGCGTGACGCAGTCCACCACCAGCGCGTCGCTCGATACCGGCATCATCCGCCTGGACAATACGCCGGATCAGGCCGCCAGTACCGAAACCCATTACATCTACAATCTGAACGAAAACCTGATCATGTACTCGAGTCTGAGCAGCGTGCCCGACATCATCGTGCCGGATTCGATCTGCTATTACTCCGAAAGCACGGGGCGCGGTTTCTCCAATGCCAGCGACGATCTGGCGGTCTATTACGATGCGGGCACAGGCAAGAGCACCGGCCGGACCGTCAGTGTCATCAAGGTCGCAGCCGTTGCGCAATTCTGTCAGGCCGCCGGTGTTGTCGCATCGTTCGCCGGTCTGCTGCGCGATATCGGCTATGCCGGTGCGCTGCCTTACCCAGCTTGAGATAAGGTGATGACTGAGCAGGATATCAACAAGGAACGCCTGGAACTTGCGCTGGAGGCGGCCGGACTCGAACTGTGGGAAAACGATCTGGTAGCCGGTGACGTGATCCGCAAGCCGATCAAAATCTTTGAAGAGCTCGGATATAGCGAAGAGGAAACTTCTTTCTACGTCAATGACATGTTCACGATCGTCCATCCTGACGATATCCCGGTGGTCAAGGCTGCCATTGACGAACACTTGTCTTGCGTTACTGCGCAGTACCGTTGCGAGTTCAGGTTACGCGCCAAATCAGGTGCATGGGTGTGGTACGCCAACTACGGCAAGGTTATGGATCTCGATGGCAAAAACAAGGGGCAGCGTTTCATCGGCGTGACTTTCAACATCGACGACAGAAAGCGCAAGGAAGACGAGCTCGAGCTCATAAACCGCAAACTCACCGAGCAGAACGCATTGCTCGAGGACATGAATGCGATGCTGCAATCGCTGGCAACCAGCGATTCGCTCACCGGGGTCGCCAACCGTCGCAAACTGATGGAAATGGGGGCCAGCGAAGTCCAGCGCGCCATGCGTTTTAATCAATCCCTGTCGCTGTTGATCGTGGATATCGACCTTTTCAAACGGGTAAACGATACCTGGGGCCACATGACCGGTGATCTGGTCATTTGCGCCGTGGCCGAAGCCTGCGTGCAATGCGTGCGCAGTAATATCGACATTGTGGGCCGTATCGGCGGCGAGGAATTTGCGATCATCCTGCCACAGACCGATTACGCGATTGCCAGCCGTCTGGCCGAACGATTATGCAGTGCGGTAGCCGCGCGTCAGATTGCGATCAGCGACAGCGTGATGCTGTCCTGCACGATCAGCATCGGCATGGCAACATTGTCACCCTTCTGCAGTTCGTTCAAACAATTGCTGATCGACGCGGACCAGGCGCTTTATCTGGCGAAAGATGCGGGCCGGAATTGCGTGCGTGGCAAGTGTTTGTAATTGCGGGCTTCGGATGGGTTTCAGGTATTGATTGCTCGACGCTCTCTGATCGCTTCATGTAATACCGATAAGGCTGAGCGTAGAAAAAGAGCGGCAAGCGATAATCCAATAATAATGTCAGGCCAGCCTGAGTGAGTAAGCCATACGCCTGCGGCAGCAAACAGCACCGAGACATTCGCAATAATGTCGTTGCGAGAGCACAACCAAACTGAACTCATGTTGATATCGTCGGTGCGATGCCGCCAGAGTAAAGCAAAGCAAATGCTGTTTGCAGCGAGCGCCAGCAGACCAATTGCACCAATGGCCTCGAATATCGGTACTTGCGGGAAAATGATTTTGTAAACCGCCTGAGCCAGAACGAATAGGCCAAAAGCTGCCATGATTCCGCCCTTGAGCAGGGCAGCATTGGCTTTCATTCTTGCGCCACGTGCAACAACGTAGATGCTGAAGCCGTATACCAGGGCGTCGCCAAGCATATCCAGCGAGTCAGCTACTAGCGAGATTGAGCCGCTGAACAGTCCCGCGGTGAGTTCTACCATGAACATGGCAAGGTTAATAGCCAATACTGTCTTTAGTACTGCGCTTTGACGATTGCGCAGTAGTTCAATCTCACAAGCCTTGTTATTGCAGCAATTAGCCATCGGGTGTGACCTATATCGAAATACGTTCTGTTTACTATAACATGCCTCGTTTGGGCACGGTTATGATGCAATTCAACCGCTGGTTTTAGTGTAATACTGGCCGGAAGCCGGTTTTTAATCTGTCGTGTCCAGAACTTTTTCCAGTACCATCAATTCCAGTCCATCCACTTTTGGAATACCGAATCGAGGTGAAGTCGGGAACGGCTTCAAGATGCCGGTGTGGCGGTAGCCGCGGCGCTCGTAGTAGGCGATGAGCTCATGACGCAGGGTGATGACGGTCATCAGCATGGTGCTCGCCCCCCATCGCTGCCGGGCATGGTGTTCGGCTTGTTGCAGGCAGTGTTTGCCGATGCCTGCGCCTTGCAAATCGGGACGGATGGCAAACATGCCGAGATAGGCGCGGGTGCCGTCCTGTTGCAGGTGCAGCGAGGCGATGATGTCTTTGCCTTGCATGCCAATCAGGATGGTCGAGCCTGTCGTTTCAAGCAAACTGCGGATCTCGTCGCTGTCCGTGCGTTGTCCGCCCAGCAGATTGGCTTCGGTGGTCCAGCCCGCCCGGCTGCTGTCGCCGCGATAGGCCGAATTGACCAGATCGGCGAGGGGATCAATGTCCTGTGCGGTGGCCAGGCGAAAGGTGAGCGGGGGCATGCGATCAGGTGCGTATGATATTCAGACCGGGAAAATGGCTGCCCGGCATGCTGCTGGCGGGTAGACGCCGCCATTTTTTGTGGCCGGTGGTGTAGGGGTTACGAAAACCGGTGTCGTAGGTCAGGTTGTCATTTTCCGGTTGCTGCAAAGCCGGCGGTTTGCTGTACAGCCCATCCTTGATTTTGCCGCCGACAATGAAATGCGGTGCGGTGGTGGCGTTGTCTTGCGAGCGGCGCGGCGCGTATTCAGCAAGACCGGACGGAATAGGGGCGAAGCCGGTGTGCATCAGATGCCGGGCGCCGATTTTGCTCATGTCGGCTGCTTGCGCCAGCACTGAGGCCAGCAATAAAGCCAGGCCCAGATAGTAGCGTTTGGTCATGGGATCCCCTCGTGAAATTTGCGGGGCGAATGTTGCATGTAGAGCGCCCATGGGTGCCTCTTATTGGGCCTTAATGCCGTTTTGCGGGCCGCGGGCCTGTTTGCCCATCTGTTGCTGGAATGCGGCTTGCATTTCGGCGGCGCTTACTTGCCCGTCGTGATTAGTATCCACTTCGTCAAAGTGCATTTCGAGCATGGGCATGTTGGCCGCTTCGGTTTTGCTGATTGCGCCGTTATTGTCTTTATCCGACTGTTTGAAGCGCGACATCATCATGCTGTACATTTGGCTGCTGTTCATTTGCGGCCTGCCACCCAGGCTGTCCATCGGCGGCGTGGTGGAGTCGGCAAGTGCGGGTACGGTGAGTGCCAGTCCCAGAAGGCAGGCAAGGGTTTTGGTGGTGTGCATGATTTGCTCCCTGTGGATAAGTAAATCGGAGTATTCCGATATGTCGATAATAAACAAGTTTGCCCGCGTAAACATGTCGAAGTGCGTTTAAATTGTAACAAGGTGTAACCAGGTAATAGAATGCTGCTTTCAATGACGTTTCCATTAATCTGAAGGTCGTAAATGCTGCCCCAAAATATAGAATCGGATTTCGTTGCCGTATTAAGCCGTGAGCAGATGGTCACCGATGCGGATGTGCTGGAATGGTATAGTCGTGACGAAACGCCGCGCGCCTGTTTGCCGATGGCGGTGCTGTTCCCGCGCGAGCAGGATGAGGTGGTAGCATTGATGCAGGTAGCCATAACCCATGGCATCGCGCTGATTCCGCGCGGCGCGGGTTCGGGCAATGTCGGCGGCGCGTTGCCTGCGCCGCGATCGGTGGTGGTGAGTTTCGAGTGCATGAACCGGATTCTGGAAGTGAATGCGGCGGATCGCTACATGGTGGTGCAGCCGGGGGTGATTACCGCTGAAATCGACCGGGTGGCACGCGAGCACGGACTGTTTTATCCGCCTGATCCCGGCAGTGCGGCGTATTGCCGCATCGGCGGCAACCTGGCGATGAATGCCGCCGGGCCGCGCGCGGTGAAATACGGGGTGACAAGGGATTATGTGCTGGGGCTGCGCGCCGTAACTGGTGCAGGGCAATTGATACAAACCGGCTGTCGTACCACCAAGGGAGTGACCGGTTACGACTTGACGCGCTTGTTGGTCGGATCGGAAGGCACGCTGGCGCTGATTACCGAGGCCACTTTGAAGCTGCTGCCTGCTCCCGAGGCGCGGGCGACCTTGCGTGTATGCTATGCCAGCAACGCCGATGCGTGCCGCGCCGTGGCGCGGGTGATGAGCCAGGCCGTGGTGCCGTGTGCGCTGGAATTCATGGATCGGCAGTCGATAGCGGCGATTCAGGCCGCGGGTGCGGCGACAGATTTGCCGGCGGGTACTGCGGCGCTGCTGATGGTGGAGGCCGATGGAGTGAGCGCCGACCTGCCGCGTCAGGTAGCGGCATTGAAACTGGCGCTGGCAGGCGAGGGCATGCTGGAATTGCAGCAGGCCATCGACCAGGATTCGGTAACGGCGTTATGGCTGGCGCGTAAATCGCTGTCGCATGCAGTCAAGCGTATAGCGCCGCTCAAGATCAATGAGGACGTGGTGGTGCCGGTATCGCGTCTGGCTGAGCTGGTAGTGCATATCGAACAGCTGGCGGCTGAATATGCATTGCCTATCGTGAGTTTCGGTCATGCGGGTAACGGTAATCTGCACGTCAATATCATGGTTGACCCGGCAGATGCGGTGCAGATGCAGCAAGCCGGACAGGCGCTGCACAGGTTGTTTTCCAGGGTGCTGACGTTGGGCGGCACGCTGTCAGGCGAGCATGGTATCGGCAGTGAAAAGCGCGATTATGTGGCTATGGAAATCGATGCAGCGAGCATGCAGATCATGCATCAGATCAGACGGCAGTTCGATCCGGACAATCTGCTGAATCCGTATAAGTTATTGCCGGACGCCGTTCAATAAAGTCTTGCCCGGATTTATTTCGCAGGCCGGGGTTTACAAATATGGCCGATTCCGCCTATAATTCGCGTCTTTCGGGGGTATAGCTCAGCTGGGAGAGCGCTTGCATGGCATGCAAGAGGTCAGCGGTTCGATCCCGCTTACCTCCACCAAGTATTACTCAACGCCCCGGTTTAACTGATTTCACAGGTCAGCTAAACCGGGGCGTTGTGCTTTCTGTCATCACCCCATCCCCAAAATCTGCGTTGGCAGGATTGACTTGCGCCTGAGTGAGTCATTACCATGAGACATAGCGTATGTCCACGGTTGGCGCCATTGTGTGGCGGACACACGTTGCCGGTTGTCCGAGTCTGCTGCTCAGATGCGTTCGATATGATAAAAATCATCATCTTCCGGTTCCGCTTGGCACTGCGTTGATTATGTCAAAATAATGGAGCCCGGCAAGTCTTTTGGGGTATTCTGGCGCCAGATGTCAGATTAAGTGCATTTGCCGGAAGAGTCATGCATCGAGTATTACGGCGCGGTTGGAAAAGGGACAGGCGATGGCGGAGTTTGATGAAACTAACCGAAAAATTACGATCAAGCTGGTTTATTACGGTCCCGCCATGAGCGGAAAAACGACCAATCTGATGCGTTTGCACGATATCCTGGCTCCTGATTTAAAAGGCGAGATCATGACGCTGGAAACCCAGAATGATCGCACGCTGTTCTTTGATCTGTTGCCGCTGGGGTTTCATACGCCGTCAGGCTGGCTGGTGAAACTCAAACTTTATACCGTTCCCGGGCAAGTCGTGCATGATGCCACGCGCAAGGCTGTGCTGTCACGGGCGGATGGCGTGGTGTTCGTCGCCGACTCCCAGCACTCGCAAGGCATCAATAATTCCGAAGCATTCCAGAATCTGGAAGAAAATGCAGGGCGTGTCGGACTGGACTTCGACACCTTGCCGCTGGTCGTGCAATTCAATAAGCGTGATCTGCCCAATATCCTTACCGAGGACGAAATCCGCGAACGCTGGTCGGCTGCGCCATGGCCGCTGGTGTTTGCTTCTGCGCTGGTTGGGGAGGGGGTCAAGGAATCTTTCGTGAAATTGCTGGAAGCCGTTTATCCTGTACTCGACAAGTATTGCGCACTGGGTGTGACGCATGGCATGGACATGCCTGCTTTCGTCAATGCAGTAGTGGGAGATTAGCTTGGAGCAACAGGGCCGTTACGATAGCGAACTGGGTTTACGCGACCTGCTGTCCGGTATTGCAGCCGGCAAGCTGGAAGCCGCGCTCACGGCGCTGCTCGGTCAGCCATTGCGTTTGGTCACGACGCAGGGTGAGCCGGTGCTGGGTGCTGCGGCTGCTTTTGCCGCCGGCGCCAGCCGGGTTGCGGTCAGCCATGATCTCGAGATTATCGCTTTTCTGGAAACGCCGGCTGAGGATGCGGTCAGGCTGGACGCTGCGGTAAGCTTGCTGGAGCTTTTCCTGCAAGCCGGTGCGCGCTATTACATGGCCGCCAGAATGCATGTGGAAGTAGTGCACGCGGATTTTGAGGCATTACAGCACAAACATGCTTTGTTGCAGGAATCGGAAGCCCGTTATAAATTGCTGGCGGCGCATCTGGAAGAACGGGTTCAGGAACAGGTAAAGACAATAGACGCGGCGCAAAGACAGCTTTATCAGGCGGAAAAAATGGCCTCGGTAGGCCAGCTTGCGGCCGGCGTGGCTCACGAAATCAATAATCCCATCGGCTTTATCCGCAGCAATCTGGGTACGGCACAATCGTATGTGCAGAAGCTGGGAAAGATGGCCGGCATGATCAAATCGCAGACTCCGGCCCAGTTGGAATCCGCCTGGCAGGACGCCGACCTGGATTTTATTCTGGAGGATTTTGCTGCCCTGCTCGAGGAAAGCGTTGCCGGTGCGGACCGGGTGACGCGGATCGTGGCCGATCTGAAGGGATTCTCCAATGTGGATCAGGCTGAGGAAAAAGTCGTCAATCTGAACGACAATATCCGTTCGGTGTGCAATGTGGCAGCAACCCAGCTCCAGGATCGCGCTGAATTGCTGCTGGAGCTGGGCGAGCTGCCGCTACTGCGTTGTATGTCAGGGCAACTGAATCAGGTGTTCCTTAATCTGTTGCTTAATGCCGCACAGGCGATGACAACCCCAGGCCAGATTCACATCCAGACTGCGCTGGCGAATGCGCAAATCCGGATTTGCATTGCGGATACCGGCAAGGGAATACCTGCGGCGATACTGTCACGCATATTCGATCCGTTCTATACTACCCATGACGTAGGGCAAGGGACCGGGCTTGGGTTGACCGTCAGCCGCGATGTCGTTGTTGCGCATGGCGGGCGGATCGAGGTTGAAAGCCGGGTTGGTGTAGGGACAACATTTACAATTTACTTGCCTGTGAACCCCACCGCTTAGACGGCACGTTTGAATCCGGTGCTGGTGCTGGACGGTGTGCCCGGCCAGGGGCAGGTATTTTACTCTAGGAAAGCCGAGCATGTTTCGTTATTCATCCTTGTTCACTGGCGCAGCTCCCGAGAAGGAGCAAAAATCCGAGCCGGTGAAGGCTGCCAAATACCGTATTCTGCTGGTCGATGACGAACCTAACGTGCTCAAGGCCTTGCAGCGCATATTCCGTCAGGAAAACTATTTCATCGCTACCGCCGCCAATGGTCAGGAGGCCATGGAGATGTTGCGCACAGAGACTTTTCAGCTGATGATTTCCGATTACATGATGCCGGTCATGAATGGGGCGGAATTGTTGAGGAAGGCCAAGGCCATCCGGCCGGAGATGATCCGTATCATGCTTACCGGACATGCCGATACCGGCGCGGTGATGGGGGCTATCAACGAGGGTGCGGTATATAAATTCATCCTCAAGCCGTGGAATGACGATGATTTGCGGGTCACGGTGGCACTGGCGCTGGAGCAGTACGATCTGATTCAGAAAAACAAGGCGCTGCAGAAGGATAACAAGGATAAATCCAAGGAAATCACCGCGCTTTCCAAGCTGACCGTTACCAACCGCAGTCAGCTTGCGATCATGCTCAACAAGCGTAATTTGCTCAACGATCAGCAGGTGCAGGAGCTGTACCGGCAGCAACAGCAGCGCAAAGAGCCCATGATCAAATTGCTGCTTGAGCACGACTGGGTCTCCGAAAAAATCATTCGCGACATCATGCGCAAAGAATTTCTGATGGAGGAAGTGTCGCTGGCCGAGTTTCAGGTCGATCCGGCAGTAGCTGCACTGATCCCGCACAGTTTCTGCGAGCGTCAGCTGGTGGTGCCGTTGCGTCTGGATGGCAAGCGTCTGCTGCTGGCGCTGGCGGATCCGATGGACATGGGGCTGATCGACGACTTGCGTTTTGTCTCCGGTCTGGAAATACAGCCGGTGATGGCCGATGTTGCCGCCATCAAGGCCAAATACGCCGAAGTGTATGGTCTGGAGGAAGGCGTCGATTTCAAGGAGTTGGAAACACTGGTTGCAGGGCCCGATCCGTATGAAGGCATCGAGATTGTTATTGAAGAAGAGGATAACAGGCCGCTGGAGGAACTGCTGCGCGGCACGGATGAGCCGCCGGCGATCCGGCTGGTGAACGCGGTCATGCTCGAGGCGATCCGGCTGGGGGCCAGCGATATCCATATTCAGCCGCGCACCAAAAGCGTCGTGGTACGTTATCGCATCGACGGCGTGCTGGTGGACAAGATTCAGATACCGCACCATTTGCATCAGTCGCTGGTGTCGAGACTCAAGGTGATGTCAGAGCTGGATATCAGTGAGCGGCGTCGTCCGCAGGATGGGCGTATCACGGTAAAAACACCGATGCGTATCGTCGATTTGCGCATTTCTACGCTGCCTACCATTAATGGGGAAAAAGTGGTCATGCGTATTCTTGATCGCAATTCAGCCATTATCAGTCTGGAAGGTTTGGGTTTCTCCCCCCCTGACCTGAAGAAAGTACTGAATATGGTCGATAAGCCGCAGGGGTTGATTCTGACCACCGGCCCGACCGGCAGCGGTAAAACGACCACGCTTTACGCGCTGTTGCAGCATAACGCCACGCCTACCAAGAATTACGTCACTATCGAAGATCCGGTGGAGTATTACATGGATCAGGCCGGGCAGGTGCTGATCAAGGAAAAGATCGGCTTGACCTTTCCGGCGGTTTTGCGCGCTATCCTGCGTCAGGACCCGGATGTGATCCTGTTGGGCGAGATCCGTGATTATGAAACGGGAGAGGTAGCGTTTCATGCGGCATTGACCGGGCATCTGGTATTTTCCACGCTGCATACCAATTCGGCGGTGGCGACTATTTCGCGCCTGTTCGATCTGGGGCTGAAGCCTTATGTGGTGGCTACTGCCCTGGAGGGCGTCATCGCGCAGCGCCTGGTGCGGAAAAACTGCGTGCATTGCACCGAGCCGGATGTGCCGGCCCCAGAGCTGCTGGCCCGATTGGGGCCGTTATTTACGTCGGAGAAAATCACCGCTTCCAAAGGAAAAGGCTGCAGTCAGTGCAACGGCAGCGGTTATCGCGGGCGCCTGGGTTTGTATGAGGTGCTGGTGCCTAACGACGAGATGCGGCATCTTATCTCCAGCGGCGCTACCATACTTGAGATCACCAATCTGGCGAAGAAGATCGGAACATCTTCACTGCTCGATGATGGTCGCGACAAAGTCAATCAGGGACTGACGACAATAGACGAGCTGTTGCGCGTCCTCGGGCCGCAATAGCGGTTACGCTCCATTTCTTGGGACATCCGGCAATTTTCCGCCTGCGGGATTATCCAGAAACGTCATGGGTGCATCGAAACGCAAAGCGAACTCGGTAACGATATATCATTCGTGTATGGTTGCCTGTCAGGCATGTTGAAACCAGTGGAAAGTGAATGTTTTCGTCCATGTTTTTTGCCAAATGGCCATAGTGGTATATAGTCATATTGAATGTGGTCATTCTCTGTCGGGAACTAAACGATGATAGAAATTCGTGATTATCAGGTGTTGATAGAGGCGATCGATGCAATCAGCGATTATCATCAGAATGTAGCGCTGCCTGCTCCTGTTTCAGATGAGTCGGGGCAAGTGGCCGAAGCAGTCAATCGCCTGTTGGAAAGGCTTGCCGTCAAGTTAAGCCTGAGTAACCGGGAGTCCGATAGTTTGGCGGCGGCCAGTATTCGGATGGTGCTGTTGGCCGATGTTCAGGAGCGCCTGAACAGGGCCGACAGGCTGGTAAAGACCGCAAAGGATCTTAAGGAATTTTTTGCCGGGGTATTGGCGGATCTGGTGGAAATGATCGGCGCGCGCAGGGCAATCTACGTGCCTGTTGATGGCGGAAACAATGCGGGGAACTTTCTGGTTCACGGTGTTGACGACATGATGCGGGATGAGCTGAAACACTCGGACGATTTCCACCGGCTCGTCACATCGGTCATTAGCGGAAAAGCAATCATCAATAGTCCGGGTTTGTCGGCCGTTAGCGATATGCAGATTTTTACGCACCCGTTGCTGGCAGCACCACTTTGGGTTAATGGCAGATCGGTCGGAATCATTTTTCTGATCGATAAAGCGGACGGCACATTTTTCAATAAAGATGATTTGTCGATATTCGAGCATTTGCTGCCTGATATTTTACGGGTGCTGGAACGGATTGAGCTGTTGCGTGCACTGGAGCAAAGTAATCGTTCATTGCATGCTGAGCAGTTAAAACAACAGGTGCTTATTAAAAAGCTGGAGTCGGCCCAAGGTCAGTTGCTGCAATCGGAAAAGATGGCTTCCATTGGACAGCTGGCAGCCGGTGTGGCGCATGAGATCAATAATCCGATCGGTTATGTTTATTCCAATTTGAGTACGCTGGAAAAATACCTCGAGGATATATTCCGCATAATGGACGACTACGAAATAGCCGAGAGTCTGATTTCGGATAATGATGTGCTGTCCAGACTGCAGGCAGCCAAGGAATCCCTGGATTTCAAATTCCTGAAGGAAGATCTGCCAGCCTTGATGAATGAATCGAAAGAGGGTATTACCCGGGTCAAAAAGATAGTGCAGGACCTGAAGGATTTTTCTCATTCCGATGCGACCGAAGAGTGGCGTTTCGTGGATATCCTGGAAGGAATAAACAGTACGCTCAATATCGTGAATAACGAGATCAAATATAAAGCGGAAGTGATCAAGAAATACGACCTGATCCCCGAGGTTGAATGCTTGTCCTCCCAGCTTAATCAGGTGTTCATGAATTTGTTGGTAAATGCGGCGCATGCCATTGAAGAGCGGGGTGTGATTACCATCCGCACGGGTAGGGTAGATGACGAAGTCTGGATTGAAGTGGCCGATACCGGCATCGGTATTGCACAGGAAAACATGAAACGGATATTCGATCCGTTCTTCACCACCAAGCCCGTAGGCAAAGGTACCGGACTTGGATTATCGCTGTCGTACGGGATTGTCCAGAAGCATCATGGGCGTATCGAAGTACAGAGCAAGGTGGGGGCTGGGACGGCGTTCCGGGTGTGCCTGCCGATAAATCAATCGATTGCGCAAGAGAAGATGCATTCAAATCGGGCGCAAGGTGAAGATATGTCTGAAGTAAAAAATTCACGGACCAGTTTCTCGAGTGATGGAAAGATCAATGAATGACATGCAATCTGCGGTTGTTTCAATACAGGCATCCGATGCCAGTGCCACTTTGTTGTTTGTGGATGACGAAAGCAATATCCTCGCTTCGTTGAAACGCCTGTTTCGCCCATTCGGATACCGCATTCTGACAGCGGAAAGCGGTGCGCAAGGACTGGAGATTCTGGCCCGTGAAGCCGTCGATCTGGTGATTTCGGATATGCGCATGCCGGAAATGAATGGCGCCCAGTTTCTGGAAAAAGTCAGGGAGGGCTGGCCGGAGACGGTGCGTATCCTGCTGACGGGCTATGCTGAAATCGGCGCGACCATCGATGCGATCAACAAGGGGCAAATTTATCGTTACATCGCCAAACCCTGGGAGGATAGCGAGATTGTTCTGGCTGTTCGGCAGGCGCTGGAACTGAAAGCGTTGGCGCAGGAAAAACGCCGCCTGGAAGACCTGACGCTTGCGCAGAACGAGGAGCTCAAAAATCTTAACGTCACGCTGGAAGAGAGAGTCAAGGCGCGTACCGAAGAGGTGCGTCAGACCATGGGTTTTCTGGAAGTGGCGCATGACAAACTCAAGAAAAGTTTTATTACCTCGATACGCGTATTCTCCAATCTTATCGAAATGCGCGAGGGCCCGATGGCCGGACACTCACGCCGAGTTGCCGACCTGGCCAGAACCTTGGCGCAGCGCATGGGCATGAACGATGCTGAAGTGCAGGATGTGTTTCTGGCGGCGTTGTTGCATGACGTCGGCAAGATCGGTTTGCCGGATAGCTTGCTAGCCAAACCATTTTCCGGTCTGACCAGCGATGAACGCACCGAAGTAGTGAAGCACCCCGCCAAGGGCGAAGCTGCGCTGATGGCGCTGGAGCAGTTGCAGGGTGCGGCAAAGTATATTCGCGGCCACCATGAACGCTTCGATGGTTTGGGTTACCCGGATAAGCTTGCGGGACTGGATATTCCCTTGGGCGCACGCATACTCGCGCTTGCCAATGATTATGATGCCGTACAGCTTGGCACGATCATGAATAAACGCCTGACGCAAAAGGAGGCGCTTGTCTATATCCAGGAAGGCCGGGGTAATCGTTACGATCCTGCAGTGGTTGATGCTTTTTTGGGAAAAATGGCGAAGCAATCGCCAGAGCTGACGGAAACCAAAGCCGATCTGATGTTGAATTCAATGCAGCTGCAGGTGGGTATGGTGCTGTCGCGAGATATGGTCGGCCAGGGTGGAAATTTATTGCTGTCCAAGGATTATGTGCTTAATGCTCAATTGATCGAGCAAATAAGGAATTTCGAACGACTTGAAGGGCAGTCGATAAGTATCTGGGTCTGCGCAAAAAAAGGAGATTGATGTGATTCGTATCATGCTGGTAGACGATGAGAAAAATATATTAAGCGCATTGCGGCGCGTACTCATGGGCGGCATTGGATTGGATCGCGAATTCCATGAAATCAGCGTAGAGACGTTTGATACGCCACACGATGCATTAAAGCGTGCTGAAGTGGTGGTCTTCGATCTGGTCGTATCCGATTATCGTATGCCGGAAATGAGCGGAGTCGAGTTCCTGAAAGCGTTCCGAAAGATTCAGCCTCATGCAGCCAGAATTATCCTCAGCGGTTATGCCGATCTCGAAGGGTTGGTGGGTGCGATTAATGAAGCCGAGATTTCCCGTTTTATTAACAAGCCATGGAACGACTATGAGTTGAAATTTGCCATTGCCCAGGCGCTGGTTTACAGGAAGCTGTTAATGGAGAATCAGCGCTTGGCGGATACGGTACGTTTGCAGCAGGGGCAATTGTCCAGGCAGGAAATTGCATTGAAGCGACTCGAAGAAGAGAACCCGGGAATCACCAAGGTAAACTGGGGGCCTGACGGTTCGGTCATAATCGATGAAAGCGACCTATGAAGCGTTTTTTCTGGCTAAGGGTAAGGTTTTGTATTTATAAGCTTTAATCAGTTGAAGTGACAGCGCAGGTTTTTATCCCCTGTTTTGCGCTTGACAGCGAGGTTTTTGCTGGTACAATTCGGGCCTTCGACAAGCGGTGCAATGTTTTTTAAGTTGTATTGCCGGTATGGAAACTAAACCAAATCAATTGGTTAGCAGATGTTTGCTTGCCAGGTAAGGTAATGGGTCAGCAGATGCACAAGGTTGGCGTGATCTTGATCTGGATCGGATTGATCATGACTGTAGTCGGTCTGATTTTCGGTTTTATTGATTTGGTTAAGTATGGCGAACCGAGTATCTGGATCGCCATGATACCCGCAGGATTTGCTCTGCTGTTGGTTGGAGTCACAGCTACCCAGTTTTCAAAGAAGTAAAAAGCTGTTATAATGCGCAGCTTGAGTTTTGCCTCTGTCCCCATCGTCTAGAGGCCTAGGACACCGCCCTTTCACGGCGATAACACGAGTTCGAATCTCGTTGGGGACGCCAATCTTGACGGGTTGCAGCGATGCAACCCGTTTAATTTTCTAGCCGACTGGTTAGATTTGGAGTGGTAGTTCAGTTGGTTAGAATACCGGCCTGTCACGCCGGGGGTCGCGGGTTCGAGTCCCGTCCACTCCGCCAACATACATGCTGAATATTGCCGAATGATGAATTTCGGCAATATTTATGTATTTCCTGCAATTCCCTCAAAAATACTTGTTTCCTGATCTTGTCTGCGGCCGGATTGCAGTGCGTATCCGCATGTTTTCAAGCTGCCCCAATTTGTCTATCCCGTCTGTTGCATTTAT
Source organism: Sulfuriferula sp. AH1 (assembly GCF_002162035.1). Taxonomy (NCBI): domain Bacteria; kingdom Pseudomonadati; phylum Pseudomonadota; class Betaproteobacteria; order Nitrosomonadales; family Sulfuricellaceae; genus Sulfuriferula; species Sulfuriferula sp. AH1. The sequence goes on along the minus strand of NZ_CP021138.1, from coordinate 2,216,706 downwards.
TTTTATTTTATATATAATGCAAATCATTCTCAATTGCATAATCAAACATATTAGTGATGATTAAACTGGATACAAATACTGCCAATGCGGAAAAGTTGGGCCAGGTGCGTGCAGGTACCGTATCGCCGATACCCAGCGAATGGCTCTTCAGTCAGGGCGATGAAGTGCTGATCAGTCATCACGGTGAACAATATCGCTTGCGGCGTACGCGCAATGGAAAGCTGATTTTGACGAAGTGATTTGAAATATTTGAATAGCCAGCCAGCTCATTTTCCGAGCAAGCCAGCCAATGATGAGATTGACTTACTTGATAGGAGATGGACGATGTTTAAAAGTAGAAAAGTGATATTGGGCACCGCTGTGTTTCTGGCGACGGTAGGGGGCGCGCAGGCAGACGAGGCGTTGTTCGGCTATCTGAGAGGTGCGGAAACCTTGCCGAAAGGCGCAAATGAGGTCGTGCAGCATTTGACCCGGCGCTGGGACAAGGGGGCGGGTGAATATACTGCTTACGATAGCAAGACCGAGCTGGAGCATGGTTTCACTGATCGTTTTACCGGGGCTGTCTATGTGCTCGGGCAAGCGGTTGATACCAAAGGTTTGCAGATTGACGGCTATATTCCGGCTGACAATGATACCGGCATGAAACTTTCAGGGGTTGAAGTTTCAGCCAAATATAACTTCCTCAGTCCGGCGAAGGATGATTTTGGCCTGGCGGCCTATGTATCCGGCGCTTATACCCAGCTGGATCCGCATTCCGGTCAGAAAAAGGACAAATACACGCTCGAAACCTGGCTGCTGGCACAGAAGAATTTTCTCGACGATCAGCTGGTCTGGGTGACTAACTTGGGCATGGAGGCGACTTATGCGGTGCGCTTGCCTATTGATGGCATGACGCTGACCCAGGAGCAGTGGCCGACGACGCCGGAGATGGAGATAGGGCTGTTGGCGGGTACCGGTTTGTCGTACCGGGTTGCGCCTAACTGGTTTGTCGGCGCAGAGGCATTGTACGACTCCGAATACGAAACCGAAGTGGGGCGCGAGCGCTGGTCGGTGCAGGCAGGTCCTAATGTGCATTACGGCGCCAAGAACTGGTGGTTTACGGCGACCTGGCTGCCGCAAATGGTGGGTGGCGGATTCGAAACCTATCCGGGGCAAACCGATACGAGTCTGCATCTGATAGAAAAGACCAAACAGGAATTTCGTGTGAAAGTCGGCTTTAACTTTTAAGGAATGAACATGAGCAATTTTGATCGCTGGTTGATGGTGCCTGCATTGATCATACCTGCAGCAGCCTCTGCGCCAGCATTTGCAGTGCAGTACATGAACGTGGAGCAGGCGCAGAAAGTATTGTTTCCGGCGGCGGATGGCTTCGAGGCGAAAACGGTGGTGCTGAGCGCCGAACAGAAACGTGCGATTGAAGCCAGTTCCGGCGTGCGTGTTCGGGTAAACGAAGTCAAGGCATGGCATGCGACCCAGGGCGGCAAAGCGTTGGGCTGGTTCCTGCTGGACGAGGTTTACGGCAAGCACGAATTCATCACTTACGCGGTGGGAATAGGCGCGGATGGCGCGGTAAAGGGCGTCGAGATCCTCGATTATCGTGAAACGCACGGCAGTGAAGTCAATAACGCCAAATGGCGCGCGCAGTTTACCGGCAAGAAAGCGGGCGACACGCTGCAGCTGGATGAAGATATCAAGAATATCAGCGGTGCGACGCTGTCATGCAAGCATATTACCGATGGTGTCAAGCGCCTGCTGGCCACCTGCGCGACGGTGCTTAAATGACAGCCTTGGCACTCTCTGCAACGGTTGCTTCCGGTCTGGCTGAATGCGTACGCGCACGTCCGCTGCTGGGCACGCTGGTGGAAATCGCCGCCAGCGGCGATACGGCAGATACGGTGCAGACGGCGATATCGAACGCGTTCGATGCTGTCGAGCGCGTGCACCAGCTGATGAGTTATCAGGCGGCGGATTCGGATATCTCGCGTATCAACCGGGGAGGCTTTGAGCGTCCGGTGACAGTGGCGCGGCATACATGGCATGTACTGCAGGCGGCCGCCAGGTTTTCCGAGGCCAGCGATGGCTTATTCGACATCACTATTGCGCCGACCCTGACCAAATTGGGATTCCTGCCTCGGCACTCGGATTTCCCGCGTATTTCGGGGCAGGGCAATTGGCGGCATGTCCTTTTGCTGCCTGATAATCAGGTAAGGCTTGCACGCCGCTTGCGCATCGATGTCTCCGGAATCGCCAAGGGCTATGCGGTCGACTTGGCGATAGCGGCACTGCAGGAGGCCGGCATGTACAGCGGGCGGGTCAATGCCGGCGGCGATTTGCGCGTATTCGGCGAGACTGCGCAAATTATTCATGTGCGTCACCCCGGTTCACCCACACAGATGCTGCCTGTTGTCGAGTTGCGGCAGGGTGCCGCCGCGACTTCGGCCGGTTACTATACCCAGCGCCGTTATCAGGGGCGCATGGTCACTCCGTTGATTAATCCTCATACTCGTGTTGCTGCCGAAGTACAGCGCAGCGTGACCATACTGGCGGACGACTGCATGACCGCCGATGCGCTGACCAAGGTCGTGCACGCCGATCCCCATAGTGCGGTGGGGAAGCTCTCGCAATTCGGCGCGCGCGCGCTCATGCTGGAAGCCGATACCGCCAGCGGCGGTTGCCGCGTATTCGATACATCCAGTCTTTATCCTGCCGCCTGGCGCACCCGTGTCATTACCTGACGACCATGAAATACCATCATTTGCCCCTGCCTATCCGTTTTGCCAAATCCCATAAATATACGCTGTACGTCGTGTTTACCTTGTTGTGGCTTTCCGGCGCCGCATGGCTGGGTTTTCATTATTTTTTGCGGGTCGCCGGTGAGTTTGGCGATGCGCCGCACCCACTGGAAATCTGGTGGCTGCGTTTGCACGGATTGATGGGGTTCGCGATGTTGGTGGCGACCGGTTCGGTGCTGCCTATCCATGCCCGTCGCGCCTGGCATTTGAAAAAGAACCGCTTTACCGGCTTTGCGATGGAAGCCTTGTTGCTGTGGCTGGCGTTGACCGGTTATGCGCTGTATTACTTCAGCAGTGACGCCAATGAGGCCTGGTTGCCGCTGTTGCACTGGGTTGTCGGTCTGTCCATGCCGCTGATGCTGGTAATGCATATCTGGCGCGGACGCCATCGCTCCGTCACCGTTTTTAACCCCGTTTCCCATTAGTCTGAAATCCTTGAATCTGCCAGCCAGTACAGCTTCTTTGCTGTCAGCCAGCCGAATATCTGATATCGAAAGGTAAGCAAATGCAACATGGAAAATTGAAACTGACCTTATTGGCGACATTGGTGACGCTTTCATTAAACGCTCATGCGGATGCGACTACCGCCAGCCTGGAACAAAAGCTGGAGCAGCTGCAGCGCGAGATGCTGGAACTGAAGCAGCAGCTTGCCGAGGAAAAACAAGCTCGTGCACAGCAGGTGGATACCGCGATCAAGAGTGCGGTTGCCGATGCGATGCCGGAAACCGATACCGACACCAGCATAGGCGGTTACGGCGAGGTGTCATACAGCAATTACAAGGACGGCTCGGTCAAGGATCAGATCGACCTCAATCGCTTTGTGCTGTTTTTCGGGCACCGCTTCAACGATAAATTGCGCATGTATTCCGAATTCGAGATCGAGCATGCGATCGCCAGCGCAGACGACAAGGGTGAAGCCGAGATCGAGCAGGCTTACATTGAATATAATCTGTTGCCGCAGGCCAATCTGCGTGCCGGTTTGATGCTGATGCCGCTGGGGATAGTGAATGAAACGCATGAGCCGCCGACTTATTACGGCGTATTCCGCAACGAGGTCGAAACGCGCATTATTCCATCGACCTGGCGAGAAGCAGGGGTGGGGTTGCAGGGCAAGGTGCTGGATAGCGCACTCGAATATAATATGGGCATTTCCAGCGGTTTCGATGCCAGCAAATATGCCAAGGGTCCGACCGGCGCAGCTTATGGCATCAAGGACATGCACGGTGAAGCCAGTCAGGCCGCGGCGAACAATCTGGCATTCTACGCCGGTTTGAATTATCGCCAGCCGGGCTGGCTGCTGGGCGGAGGTCTGTTTACCGGGAATACGGCGCAGGACGGTAATGGCGAAATAGCGAGTCCTGCATTGCAGGGAAAAAATGCGCGGCTGACACTTTGGGATCTCCACGGCAAATACAGCATAGGCGACCTGGAATTGCAGGCATTGTATGCGCGCGGCACTCTGGGTGATACCCTGGCGATCAATGATGCCGCAGGCATAGTGCCGGGCGACGGCAACGATGCTGCGCCAAAATCCTTCTACGGCTGGTACGGGCAGGCCGCCTATCATGTCTGGAAGAAGGACGAGATGCGGCTGACGCCATTCGTGCGCTATGAACGCTATAACACGCAGGCCAGTGTGGATGCGGGCTATATCGCTAATTCGTTAAACGACGAAACGGTGACGACCTTGGGCGCCAATTTCAATCTCAGCCGCGGGGTGGTGTTCAAGGCGGATTGGCAGAATTATAAAACCGACCCGCTGAAAGACCGCTTCAATCTCGGTGTTGGCTGGATGTTCTGATCCTGCAATGGCTGCTGGGGTACTGCGGATACCTTCCAGCCGGCTTCAGTTCTTGAGTTTGCGGTATAAGGTACGTTCGCTGATGCCGAGCTTCTGCGCCAGCCCTTTGCGATCATCGCCGTCCGCAAGCAGGCTGGCGCGTTTCAGCATTTGCACAGTTCGCGGAGGTTGCCGGCAAGCTGTGTGCCGCCTCTGGCCGCTTCGATCAGGCTTGTTTGCGTCGGCTCGCGCTGTTGCAGGCGCGCCTTTTTCATAACCGAATAATCCGCTTTCAAACGGTGCCACGGTCAAGCCGGAGCAGTCTGCCGGCACAAATGGCCCGTGGCAGCGACCGCTGGTTCCGTGCACCGCTTCCGCAACCAGTTCCCTCTGCGTGTCCGATTCGCCCGACAATACGGCCGGGGCGTCCGTCGGCGCAATCCTTCTCCTGCAGGATACGGGATCCAGCCAGGTTATCCGGATAAGGAAGCGGTTCGGCAGACGGGGTAAAAGCCGGCCCTGATGCCTTCAAGCAAGGCTGACAAAAATGACATATTACGCGGAGTTTTCGTGAGGTTTATGTCAAAAATGGCAGTTGTTCCTGTTTTGTTCGAGTTGCCATGCTTCCTACATCGAATTCTTGTATTCGTTCAAGCCCTGTATCCCCGATTGTGTTCGGCGTTTTTTTAAACTATAAATATTTAATAAATCAATTGCTTGTTCACAGGTTTAACAACCTATTCGGATATTTTTAATTGGTTATGCGGTTTTTGAAGAAATTGGCACACGCCTTGCGAAGCAGTCACCCGTCAGCTGCGATGTCGAGGCGTATCTGCGGCTGGCGGGTGCCTTACCATAGGTGTATGTGAAAGGGAATCAAGCATGCGTGCGATGTGGAACAACCCGTTGGGACGAGAGATATTGGTGATTCTGATAGTGAAAATAATCGCGATCTTTGTGATCTGGTGGGCGTTTTTTCGCCCCATCGGTGCGCAAGCACCTATGGATGCAAATCAAGTTAGCAACGCCGTCATTAATAAACAACAAAACACAGTTCAACCCGTTGTTACACAACCTGCCACAAGGAGTCGTCAAGATGATTAGCACAGAGTTGGTTGATGCATCACGACTACAGTTCGCGATTGTTGCGTTGTATCACTTTTTATTTGTACCGCTGACACTGGGCATGACCTTCATACTGGTGATTATGGAATCGACTTACGTCATCACGGGTAAGGAGATATATAAGGACATGACCAAGTTCTGGGGAAAATTATTCGGTATCAACTTCGCCTTGGGGGTGACGACGGGCATCACCATGGAATTCCAGTTTGGTACCAACTGGGCCTATTATTCGCATTATGTGGGCGACATATTCGGTGCGCCGCTCGCGATCGAGGGACTGATGGCCTTCTTCCTCGAATCCACCTTTATCGGCCTGTTCTTCTTCGGCTGGGATAAGCTATCCAAAAACAAGCACTTGATGGTGACCATGCTGATGGCATTGGGCTCCAATCTGTCGGCGCTGTGGATATTGGTGGCGAACGGCTGGATGAACAATCCGGTGGGTTCGGATTTCTCATTCATTACCATGCGCATGGAAATGACCGATTTCTGGGACGTGATCTTCAATCCGCAGGCGCAGGCCAAGTTCGTCCATACTATCAGTGCCGGTTATGTGACCGCTTCGGCGTTCGTACTGGGTATCTCCTCCTGGTATCTGCTCATGGGCCGCGATGTCGAATTTGCCAAACGTTCCTTCCGCATCGCGGCCGCATTCGGTTTTGCCTCGGCCTTGTCGGTCATCGTGCTCGGCGATGAATCCGGTTATACCGTAGGCGAAAACCAGCAGACCAAAATGGCCGCGATCGAAGCCATGTGGCATACCGAACCGGCACCTGCTTCCTTTAACCTGATTGCCGGGATTAACGAAAAAGAGCAGAAAAACGACTGGTCGATAGAAATTCCTTATGTCATGGGTGTCATCGGTACGCGCACATTGACCAAAGAGATTCCCGGTATCTACGAAATCAAGGCGCATAATCGGATACGGATTATCAACGGTGCGCACGCAGTGACGGCGCTGGCCGCATTGCGCAAGCACCCCGAAGATGCGGCGCTCAAGGCCGAGTTCGACAAATACAAGGGTGATCTGGGATTCGGTCTGCTGTTGAAGAAATACACGGAGGACGTGAGTAAGGCAACGCCGGAAATGATACAGCAGGCAACCGACGACACCATCCCTCGTGTGACGCCGCTGTTCTGGACTTTCCGTTTTATGGTGGCTATCGGTACCGCGCTGCTGGCACTGTTCGCGGTCGCGCTGTATGCCTCGGTCAGGAACACCTGCGGCAAGAACAAATGGCTGTTGCGCTGGGCGCTGCTGTTTGTCCCTATGCCATGGATCGCTGCCGAGCTGGGCTGGTTTGTCGCGGAATACGGCCGTCAGCCCTGGACGATTTTCGGCGTATTACCTACCCATCTGTCAGCGTCCACTTTGACCGCGGGCAATGTGTATGCTTCGATCGGCGGTTTCGTGTTCTTCTACACCGGGCTGCTGATCGTGGAGATGTATCTGATGGTGAAATTCGCGCGCCAAGGCCCGAGCAGCCTGCATACCGGGCGTTATCAGGATGAAGGCAGATCCGGAGGCGGCGCGATTCCGGCTCGTGCACCCGCCGATAAGGCATAAATGATTCAGGTTGCATCACGGTTATTGCCAGGATGCAGCTTCACCGTATATTAAGGAGAAAACAATGCTGGATTATGAAACGCTCAAAGTCATTTGGTGGCTGTTCGTCGGCGTGCTGTTGCTGGGCTTCGCGATCATGGACGGGCACGACATGGGGGCAGGGACCCTGTTGCCTTTCGTGGGCAGAAACGATGCCGAGCGCCGCGTGATAATCAATACCGTGGTGGCGCATTGGGAAGGGAATCAGGTCTGGTTCATCCTCGGCGGCGGCGCAATCTTTGCTGCGTGGCCGCTGGTGTATGCGACAGCCTTTTCCGGATTTTACTGGGCGATGCTGGCGGTGCTGTGGGCGCTGTTCTTCCGCCCGGTCGGTTTCGATTACCGCTCCAAGATCGCCAATCCGACCTGGCGCAGCAGTTGGGACTGGGGGCTCTTTATCGGTGGCGCCGTACCGCCGCTGATCTTCGGCGTGGCATTCGGCAACCTGCTGCAAGGTGTGCCGTTCCATTTCGATGACGACCTGCGTTCGTATTACACCGGCAATTTCTGGCAATTGCTTAACCCGTTTGCGTTGCTGGCAGGTGTGGTCAGCACGGCGATGATCACTGCGCATGGCGCGAATTACCTGATGATACGTACCGAGGGCGATATCTATCGCCGCAGCCGTAGCGCCGCGATCCTGTTCGGTATGCTGGCACTGGCTGCTTTCGCCGCCGCCGGAGTGTGGGTGATGAACGGCATCGACGGTTTCATTATTACCAGCGGCAACCTGCCTGGTGCATTGCCTAATCCGCTGGACAAGACCGTGGTGATGGAGGCGGGCGCATGGATGCATAATTACAGCGTGTACCCGCTGGCCATACTGGTGCCGGTGATCGCTTTTGCCGGCGGCGTACTGGCGATCCTGTTCGGACTGATGAACAAACCGACGCTGGCATTTATCGGATCATCGCTGAGCATGCTGGGGATTATCGGTACGGCCGGCATCTCCATGTTTCCGTTCATCATGCCGTCTTCGACCGATCCGCGTTCCAGCCTGACGGTGTGGGATAGCGTTTCATCGCATATGACGCTCGGTCTGATGTTCTGGGTTACGCTGATTTTCCTGCCGATAATCATGCTTTACACCAGTTGGGCGTATAAAGTGATGTCCGGCAAAGTAACCCTTGATTTTATCAAGGACAACGATCATTCTGCTTATTAGTCCGGGAGAAAGAACATGTGGTATTTTGCTTGGATTTTAGGGGTGGCAATGGCAGTCCTGCTGGCGATTGTAAATGCCATATACGGTGAAAATCACGAACTGCGTGAAGAAGAAGCGCGCCATGAAGAGAAGCTATAATTGTGTATACGACGCTCGCACGTTCGCTGTCATTGCTGCTGGCGGCAACCCTGGCAACCCTGATGACCTTTTATCCTCCCGCCATTGCGCGGTTAAGTCACGGTTTGCTGACTCTGGTAATATGGGGGATATGTGCGGGATTCGTTCACGGCGTGGGATTTGACCCCGAGACCAGATTGTGGCGTGCAGTGCTTGGCCCTGTCAGTGCATGGCTGCTGATGGGGCTTGGTCTGGTATTGATTGCCAGACCATATTTTATCGGGGTTTAGCATGACCTGTTTTCGGTAGTGTTTGATATGACAAGTTTTACCCATATTTATTTTCCGGGTGAGCCCGACACGCACTATGCAGCACTGATCGATCCGCTGCAGGAGCGTACCAGCCTGAATTTGCCGCTGTTGCAGGAGTGGAATCTGACACTGCATCACGTGTCGGAAACGGCAGATGAACCCCTGATTTATTCTGGACATGCCTGTCTCCGCAGGCATATTTCCGGCATTGTTCGGAAACGCGGAATCAATCCGCGTCCATCCGGCAGGAATCATGGCGGGTTTATTGCTATCATGAATCAGCCTGATTTACCGCAGCCCGATTTGATTGACGTGGCTGTCCTTGCCAATCTGCAATATGGAAATGAGATCGTTTATGCAGCCTAATCCAGCCGTTACCCATTATGAACGAATTGGGGGCGCGGATATTATCCGTGCGCTAGTGCACCGTTTTTATGAAATTATGGATGAGTTGCCGGAGGCTTACGGTATTCGCAAGCTTCATGCCGAGAGCTTGCAAGGCTCGGAGGATAAACTGTTCAAGTTTCTGTGCGGCTGGATGGGCGGCCCTCAGCTTTATATTCAGGAGCATGGACACCCCATGTTACGCCGTCGTCACCTGCCTTTCCCCATCAGCATATCCGAACGCGACCAGTGGCTGGCGTGCATGGATCAGGCATTGACAGAAGTAGTGCAGGATGAGGCGTTACGGCGCGAACTGTCCAGTGCGTTTGCGAAAGTGGCTGACCACATGCGTAATCGCGCGGAAGGACATCCCGCTTGATTTTTTAATTTATACAGGAAATTTATGTGATGACAATGACACCACAACAGCTCGTAGCAGAAGCCAAGGCCCAGATCAAGGAAATCGATGTTGCTGCCGCAGCACAGCAAATCGATGCTGGCATAACCGTGATCGATGTGCGCGAACCGTCAGAATTCGACGCCGGACGTTTACCGAATGCAGTCAGTATCCCGCGCGGCGTGCTTGAATTCAAAACCGGCGATCATCCGGCCCTGGCCAATAAAGATGCGCAGATCCTGCTGTATTGCAAGACCGGCGGGCGCTCGGCGCTGGCGACCCATAGCTTGCAACGTCTGGGTTACACCCAGGTCGCATCGCTGGTTGGCGGTTTCGAAGCATGGACTGGCAGCGGCCAGAAGGTGACAAAGGATACAACCAGTTTCGGTGGCTAACACATAGCGCATGGCAGGATTGTATCCTGCCGTTCCGATGCCCTTTAAGGAATGGGGATGGCACATATCGCCGTTCTCGGAGCAGGCACAGGCGGTGCCCCGGTGGGGCCATGCCAGTGCAGCCCCGCGTGCCGCCATTTTCTCCGTAACCCGGGCGAGACAGTGCAAATAGGTGCTTTTGGTCAGGGTCGCCTTCGGAAAACGCCTGGCGTGTTCAAGCCTTACATGGACGCATCCCAGATACGGGTGCAGTTGCGGCCGGCGAGTTTGGCGGCATACATCGCCTTGTCGGCGTGTTCGATGGATTGTTCGACGGTAACTTCCGCATCGAGCAGGGCGATGCCGAACGACATGGTGATCTGCAGCGGTTTTTTGCCACCGTAATCAATGTGATTGGCCGCCAGTCCCTGTCTTACCCGTTCTACCACTTCATAACCGAGATCCACATCGGCGTTCTGCATGCACAGCAGGAATTCCTCGCCCCCGTAGCGGAACAGTTTGTCGTATGGCCTGAGATGTTCCATCACATTGCGGGCGGAAGCCGCCAATACCGTATCCCCGATCGAGTGCCCGTAGGTGTCGTTAATCGCCTTGAAATGGTCGATATCCATCATTGCAATGCAGCTTGACTGCACATGCCGCCTGACCAGATCCTGCTGCTCGCGCAATTTCGTCAGCATCCCGATCCGGTTGTTGGCGCCGGTGAGCGGATCGAGATTATAAAGCAGGTCTTCCAGCTCACGTTTCAGTGTAAAAAGCTGCAAGCGCAGACGTTCCAGCGCATTGACGAAGCTGTCGTAATCAAGGGGGAGAATCATGCTGCCGGAGGCGACCGTTTGCAGCAGCTTCGCTGCCAGTCGATGCATATTTTATGTTCGGTTTCGATAGCGATAAAGCCGGGATGCTTGCGCAGATTGTCGGGTGCAGCGTCGTAATACCACTGTCCGAAACGGCAATGGCGGTGGGCGTTCCTGGCTTCGTCGCGATGGTCGTGCGGCAGGCGGCAGACCAGCGTGCGGGTAATCGATTCGTACCATTGGGTGTGATTGTAGATCGCCTGATCCAGTTGCAGGAGTATCGCTTGTATTTCGTTCTGCTCTAATTTGATCATTACGGCTCCTCCGGAATGCCTTGAATCAACCGGTACTTGTCATAATTATTGTTATGAATGCCTTATTTTATATGCAGATTACATCTTTACTTGTAATCAAACTGAAATATCCTGGCGTTTATATTGCATTAAGTCAGCAATTCCGGGCTTTATTCATAACGCGGATTCAAAAAATGGACTACTATGATTGAATAGCAATGGTTAATGGGCGGGGTTTTACGCGCTGCCTGTTTTTGTCATCCCTGCACATTCTATCGGGGCTGCGATGAACAATTCGGATTTTCTGGTTGTTTTTACTTTGGACGATCAACGCTATGCCTTGTCCTTATCCGCAACGGATCGGGTGGTGCGCATGGTGGCTATCACCCCGTTGCCGAATGCGCCCGATATCGTGCTGGGTGTGGTCAACTTCCAGGGGCGGGTGATCCCGGTCATCAATGTGCGTCGGCGTTTCGGCCTGCTGGAACAGAAAACCGGCCTGAGCGACCAATTGATCATTGCGCATACCGCGCGCAGGCCGGTAGCACTGGTGGCGGATGCCGTACTGGATGTCATCGCAGATACGGCACAGAGCCGGATTGCCGCAGAGCATATCCTTCCCCGGCTTGAGTATGTGGAAGGAGTGATAAAACTTGCCGACGGCCTGATCCTCATCCATGACCTGGAGAAATTCCTTTCACTGGAAGAAGAGGATGCGCTGGACCGGATACTGGAAACCACCTGATGCAGAATATGCGTCCTGTACTCCCATCCGTATTGTCGTCGCAGCTGAGCGAATTCATCGCGATCCGGACCGGGCTGTATTTTCCGCAGGAGCGCTGGGCCGATCTCGAACGGGGGGTCGCGGCGGCAGCGCCGGATTTCAATTTCCAGGATCTCGAATCATGCGTGCACTGGCTGCTGTCGGCGCCATTGACACGCCATATGACCGAGATCCTCGCCAGCCATCTGAGCATAGGGGAAACCTACTTTTTCCGGGAACAGCAGAATCTGGATATTCTCGGAGAACAGATTCTTATGCCCCTGCTCCAGTCACGCCGCCAGAATGAGCGGCGTTTGCGTATCTGGAGCGCCGGCTGCAGCACGGGCGAAGAAGCCTATACCCTGGCGATACTGCTCGACAGGCTCATACCTGATCTCGCTGCGTGGAACATCACCATCCTGGCAACCGATTTCAACCCGAAAGTGCTGCGCAAGGCGGCCCAAGGCGTGTATGGGGAATGGTCGTTCCGCAATGCGCCAGTCTGGCTGCGCCAGCGTTATTTCACCGAGCGCGATGATGGCCGTTATGAGATACAGCCGCGCATCAGGAAAATGGTTACTTTTTCCTACCTCAATTTTGTCGATGACGTATATCCGTCACTCTCGAACAATACCAGCGCGATGGATGTGATTCTGTGCCGCAATGTGCTGATGTATTTCACCCCGCAACGGGCAAGGCAAGTCGCCGATAATTTTTATCGTGCGCTGGTCGCTGGCGGCTGGCTGATCGTCAGTCCGACCGAAACCTCGAATAGCCTGTTTTCCTCGTTTGCTCCCGTCACGTTTCCGGGGGCGGTATTGTATCGAAAAAGGCTGGCTACAGAATCAGGTTCGCGAGTTGGCGAGCCCCCGCAGCAGCAATCATTTCATGACATGGGAGTTGCGCCGCCATTGCCGCCGGTCGTGCGGCCAGAGCCTGTGACCGAGGTGGCTGTGACTCGCATGGCACCGGCTGAATCTCGACCGGTCTCACCGCCAGATGAAGGCGAGAGGCTATCGCGCATGGCTCGTAGCAGTGCCAATCAGGGTAGGCTGGATGAAGCTCTGGACTGGTGTGAAAAGGCGATCGCCGCCGACAAGCTGAATCCGCTGTACCACTATCTTGGCGCCACTATTCTGCAAGAGCAGGGGCGGCACGATATCGCCATTCAATGGCTGATGCGGGCGCTCTATCTTGATCCCGATTTCGTGCTCGCCCACTTCGGCCTGGGGAACCTGCACCAGTCGCTGGGACGCTATCAGCAAGCGCGGCGCTATTTCGGAAATGTATTGACGCTGTTGCATCTGCACTTGCAGGACGATATTCTGCCGGAAGCGGATGGACTGACGGCCGGTCGACTGGCCGAGATAGTCACATCCTTGCTGGAAAGTCTGCCAGAGCTTGCGGAGACGAGCGTTTGAGAGGGGTGCGGCGATGAACAATACCGATAAGACAGCCCCGCAAAAGACGGGTAAGCGTGTCAACTGGAGCGAGGTCAAACAACGGCTGGAAGCGGCGCAGGTCGCAATCGACCGCATCTGGATGCCGACGCCCGAAGATACGCAGAAAACCCTGCAAGCCAGGGCACAGGCGCTCGCCCGCGAAGTTTTGCCGGCGGAAGCGGCCGATGCGGGTATCGAAGTCATCGAGTTCCTGCTCGCCCATGAGCGCTATGCAATTGCATCCGAATGCGTGCGCGAAGTCTATCCGCTGGAAGAGCTCACCCCTTTACCCTGCACCCCGGCTTTTGTGCTCGGCATCATCAATGTGCGCGGCGAGATACTTTCCGTCATCGACATCAAGAAATTCTTCGATCTGCCGGAAAAAGGGCTGACCGACCTCAACAAGGTGATCGTGCTCGAATCCGCAGACATGAGGTTCGGCATAGTGGCTGATGTCATCAGCGGCGTGCGCCGCATTATGCGCGCCGATATCCAGTCATCTCTGCCTACGCTGACCGGCATTCGCGAGGATTACTTGCTGGGGGTGACGTCGGAACGTGTGGTCATACTGGATGCCGGAAAACTTTTGAGCGACGAGAAACTCATCGTGCAGGAACAGGTTGGCGATTAGCAGGTAGCGTTATCCGGATTAGGCTGAATAAGAAACAATAAGGAGAACAAAGCATGAAATGGTTCCTGAATTTGAGCATGCGCAACAAACTTTTCCTCGGTTTTGGCATCATGATCGTTTTTGTGGGCATCGTCATTGCCACAGGCTATTTTGCCATCGCCAGGCTGCAGGTGGCGCAGCAGGCCCTTTACCAGAAAGATTTCGCCAATCTGCGCGATCTGACAAATCTGCGCAGTTTTCAGAGCCAGATGCGGGCCGAAATACTCGAAGCGCAGCTCATCAATACAGCCGACGAGCGCGAACGTCTGATGAAGGATATGGCGGAATATGCAGGACAGGTCGACAAAATCATGGCCGTATTGCTGAGTCGGGCGAGTAATGATCCCAAACTGTTATCACGGCTGGAGGAACTCAATATCATCCAGAAGGCATTTGCTCAAACCCGAGATAGCGAAATCGTTCCGCTGATACGTGCCGGCAAGATTACGGAATCCAGGCAGTTAGTGGTTGGCATTCAACGAGACCGGTACGAAAAAATTCGATCTATCATCAATGAGCTCAACCATGAGGCCGACAAAAATGCGCATCGTGCCGTGGCGGAATCCGGGCTGGCGGCAGACAGTGCGCTGCATCAATTCATCATGGTGGGTGTGGGCGCTATCCTGCTGGCAGTGATCATGACGCTGCTGACAGGACGGATCATCGCTGCGCCATTGCAGATGGTTTCAAGTATCGCAGGACGCGTCGCTGCCGGTGATCTCACCGTCGATATCCCGGACGGAAATCGTACCGACGAAGTCGGGGAGCTGCTGCGCGCGTTCAGCGCGATGCTTGAAGGGCTGCGGACGTTGATGCGCGAGATCAATGATGGGGTCGGCGTGCTCGCATCTTCCTCCGGCGAGATACTTGCGACGACGACGCAGGTAGCCTCGGGCGCGGCGGAGACGGCGAGTGCGGTGAACGAGACCACGGTCACGGTAGAGGAAGTGAAGCAGACAGCGCAGCTGGCGAGCCAGAAAGCGCGTTTTGTTTCAGACAGCGCGCAAAAGGCCTCGCAGGTATCGCAGAACGGACGCAAAGCAGTGGAAGACGCGATGCAGGGCATGCAAAACATCCAGGAACAAATGGAATCCATCGCCGAGAGCATCGTGCGGCTCTCCGAACAGAGCCAGGCGATCGGCGAGATCATCGCCACGGTCAACGACTTGGCCGAGCAATCGAACCTGCTCGCAGTGAATGCCGCCATCGAAGCGAACAAGGCAGGCGAACAGGGCAAAGGTTTTGCGGTCGTGGCGCAGGAGGTCAAGAGTCTGGCGGAGCAATCCAAGCAGGCGACGGCCCAGGTGCGCACGATACTCGGCGACATCCAGCGCGCGACCACCGCCACGGTGCTGGCCACCGAACAGGGCAACAAGGCCGTGCAAGCGGGCGTGAAACAGACTGGCGAGACCGGCGAAGCCATCCGCCAGCTGGCGGACAGCGCCAACGAAGCGGCGCAGGCGGCGACGCAGATTGCGGCCTCAAGCCAGCAACAGATGGTAGGCATGGATCAGGTGGCGCTGGCGATGGAGAATATCAAGCAGGCCAGCGCGCAGAATGTGTCCGGTACCCGGCAGGCGGAAGTGGCAGCGCGCAGTCTGCATGAATTGGGACAAAAGCTGCAACAACTGGCGACGCAGTATAGAGTGTAATAAAACGGCTCGAATTCAAGGAAAGGAAGCTCATGAGGCTAACTGAAAAATTCAAAATGGAAAGTCGTGAGCAGGAACAAAGGAAAAGTTTCATAGAATTTGCACACGAAGAAATTTTACTGTTACGTGAGTTGCTCCCGCTTATGGAAGAGCATGTCCCTCAAATAGTCGAGCAGTTCTATACCCATCTGTTTGGATATTCCGAGACTCAGGCTTTTTTCAAGGATACAGAAACCTTAAATAGGGTAAAAGCTGCCCAGCGGGAATATCTGCTGGATCTGTTTCGGGGCAATTATGGCGAGGATTACTTCGAGAAGCGGTTGCAGATTGGCGTTGCACATGAGCGAATTGGTCTGGTTCCGAAATGGTACATTGGAAGCAACAGCAAATTTTTGTGTTTGATCAGCCATTTGCTTGTTACCAGATATCGGTTCAGACCCGAGAAGTTAACCCGTTGCATATTAGCGCTGACCAAGATTATGAATCTGGATCAGCAGCTGGTTATCGACACCTATATTGGTTCTTTACTGGAAAAACTAAGCGAACGGGAAAGGCTTGAAGAATTGCTCGACCAGATTAAGGAGGTCGCGGCTGTACTGACATCATCTTCGTCCGAAATTCTGGCGACGACGACGCAGGTAGCCTCGGGCGCGGCGGAGACGGCGAGTGCGGTGAACGAGACCACGGTCACGGTAGAGGAAGTGAAGCAGACAGCGCAGCTGGCGAGCCAGAAAGCGCGTTTTGTTTCAGACAGCGCGCAAAAGGCCTCGCAGGTATCGCAGAACGGACGCAAAGCAGTGGAAGACGCGATGCAGGGCATGCAAAACATCCAGGAACAAATGGAATCCATCGCCGAGAGCATCGTGCGGCTCTCCGAACAGAGCCAGGCGATCGGCGAGATCATCGCCACGGTCAACGACTTGGCCGAGCAATCGAACCTGCTCGCAGTGAATGCCGCCATCGAAGCGAACAAGGCAGGCGAACAGGGCAAAGGTTTTGCGGTCGTGGCGCAGGAGGTCAAGAGTCTGGCGGAGCAATCCAAGCAGGCGACGGCCCAGGTGCGCACGATACTCGGCGACATCCAGCGCGCGACCACCGCCACGGTGCTGGCCACCGAACAGGGCAACAAGGCCGTGCAAGCGGGCGTGAAACAGACTGGCGAGACCGGCGAAGCCATCCGCCAGCTGGCGGACAGCGCCAACGAAGCGGCGCAGGCGGCGACGCAGATTGCGGCCTCAAGCCAGCAACAGATGGTAGGCATGGATCAGGTGGCGCTGGCGATGGAGAATATCAAGCAGGCCAGCGCGCAGAATGTGTCCGGTACCCGGCAGGCGGAAGTGGCAGCGCGCAGTCTGCATGAATTGGGACAAAAGCTGAGTGACATGATCGGGGGCGGGGTCACATGACAACATCCATTACGGTTACGACGAGTTTGGGGCCGTTTGACTCATTATCCGCAGTTCCCGGGATTGGGATCAGGTCATGACCAAACAGAGTGACGACTTCCAGAAGAGACTGCGCGCGACGTTTCAGATCGAGGCGGACGAACATCTGCAGGTGATGTCGGCGGGCTTGATCGAATTGGAAAACCAGCCTGCGCAAGCTCGGTATGCGGAAATCGTTGAGACAGTGTTCCGTGAAGTGCACAGCCTGAAGGGCGCTGCGCGGGCCGTGAATCTCAGGGAGGTCGAGTCGGCCTGTCAGGCGCTGGAAAGCGTATTTGCGGCATTGAAAGCCAGGCAGCTCAGCGTTTCCCAGCCATTGTTCGATCTGCTGCATGAGGCGATCGATGGCCTGAGCATGCTGCTTGCGATGGAAGACGCAGCTCTGCCTGTTGCCGGCAAGTCGATGGTTGCATCGCTGACCCGGCGCTTTAATGACGTTTTGCATGGGCAGTTTGTCCAGCCTGCCGTTGTCTCAACACCAGCGGTACTCTCCGCCACAATTCCACCGGCACATCGGGAGCAGCCGCCAGATGCACCGCCTGAAGAGATTGCGACGGTTGCCACGCCAGCGCAATCCCTATCTGTCAGCTTCGTATCCGAGACGGTCAGGGTCTCTACGCAAAAACTCGATGCGGTGATGCGGCAGGTCGAGGAGCTGCTGTCGCCGCGACTGGCATCGGCACAGCGCGCCAAGGAACTGCGTGAGGTCGCGCTTTCTTTTGTGGGCTGGAAAAAGCGCCGGGCAGTGATGCGACCGGTACTGCGGCAGATCGAGCGTTATGTCGATGCGGGCGGCAATGGCGCAGCCGAAGGGATGTCAAGGTTCCCGGCACAGGGATTGCCGAAACTGCTGGAATATCTGGAGTCCGAGCATCTGTTCATGAATACGCTGGAGGAACGGCTGCTGCGCTTATGCAAGTTCGCTGCTCGCGACCGGCGTACGCTGGCCGGCATGAGCGATAATCTGCTGCACGACGTGAAAGAAATGCACCTGCTGCCGTTTTCATCGTTGCTCGAGACTTTACCGCGTGTCGCTCGCGAGCTTGCCCGCGAGCAGGACAAGCAGGTGAAGCTGGAGATTCAGGGCGGCGAGATTGAAATCGACCGGCGCATACTGGAAGAAATGAAAGATCCGCTGATACACCTGTTGCGCAATTGCATCGATCACGGCATCGAGCCGCCTGCATTGCGACGGGACAAGGGCAAGCCGGAGCAGGGCCGCATCACGATTGCCATTACGCAAAAGGATGGCGGCAAAATCGAGATCATGGTTGCCGACGATGGCGCGGGCATCGATGCCGCCAGGGTGCATGCGGTAGCGCGCAAGCTCGGCCTCGTTTCAGACGAGGCAGCAGGGCAGATGAGCGAGCAGGAAACGCAGTCGCTCATCTTCATGTCCGGCATTTCCACCAGCCAGATCATCACGGACATTTCAGGGCGTGGCATCGGACTTGCCATCGTGCGCGAAAAAGTCGAGCGCATGGGCGGCACCGTCGTGCTTGAATCGGGGCATGCCGGCAGCGTACGGGAAACAGGGACGTCTTTCCGCATTACGCTGCCGCTGATGCTGGCGACCTTCCGCGGCGTGCTGGTGCGTACCGGCGAACATAATTTCATCATCCCCGCGCTCAATGTCGAACGAGTGACGCGAATAGCGCAACAGGACATCCAGACGGTAGAGAATCGCCCGACGATAGCCCTCGATGGACAAGCCGTGGCGCTGGTCGGCCTCGACGATGCGCTGGCTCTGGCGCGCCCGCGTGCGCCTGAGAGGGCGCCCGCGCAGGTGCTGGTCGTCGTGCTCAATGCGGGGCATCAGCATGTCGCTTTTCGCGTTGACGAGATTGTTGGCGAACAGGAGGTGCTGGTCAAGGCGCTGGGTCGGCAACTCGCGCGCGTGCGCAACGTCGCCGGCGCAAGCGTGCTGGGTACGGGGCAGGTGGTGGCTGTACTCAATGTGCCGGACCTGCTGAAGTCGGCGGTAAAACAGACGGCACCGCCATCCATGGCCGTTGCCGTATCGGGAGAGACAGAAAAGCAATCCATACTGGTGGTGGAAGATTCCATCACTTCCAGATCGCTGCTCAAAAACATTCTGGAATCGGCCGGTTACCGTGTCGTTACTGCAGTGGATGGGATAGATGCCTATACCGCACTCAAGACCGGCAAGTTTGATCTGATCGTGTCGGATGTGGAAATGCCGCGCATGGACGGTTTTGACCTGACGGCCAAGGTACGCATGGACAAGCAGTTCGCCGAACTGCCGGTGGTACTGGTGACGGCACTGGATTCGCGCGAAGACCGCGAGCGCGGCATCGATGTGGGTGCGAATGCGTATATCGTAAAAAGCAGTTTCGATCAGAGCAACCTGCTGGAAGTCGTTCAGCGCCTGATTTAACGAGAAATGGGGAGGAAGGCATGATTAATGTCCTGATAGCCGAAGACTCTCCCGCAGTGCGCGAGTTTCTGGTTCACATACTCGGTTCGGATCCGGACATCCTGATTGTAGGCACGGCGAATGACGGCGAACAAGCTATCGAAGCGGTAGAACGTTATCGGCCCGATGTGATCACAATGGATATCCACATGCCGAAAATGGACGGACTGGAAGCGACGCGCCGCATCATGGAAACGCACCCGACGCCGATCGTGATCGTGAGCGGAAGCACAGATCCGCACGAGACGGCAACCATGTTCCGGGCCATCGAAGCAGGGGCATTGGCTGTACTGAAACGGCCTAACGGCATCGGCCATCCGGAACATGAAACCACGGTGCGGGAGCTGGTGCAGACGGTGAAGCTGATGGCAGAAGTCAGGACGGTGCGGCGCTGGCCGAAAACGCGCGTTGAGCCGATGCTGACTCCACCCGCGAAAACGGTGGCGGAGGGCGCGGCGAAGATCAAAGTGATCGCCATCGGCGCTTCGACCGGCGGTCCGCCTGTGCTGCAAACGATATTGGCGATGCTGCCCCGGGATTTCCCCGTGCCGGTATTGGTCGTGCAGCATATGGCGATCGGATTCATTACGGCATTCGCGGAGTGGCTGGCGAAGACATCCACCCTGCCGGTGCATGTCGCCATGCATGGCGAGCACCTTGTTCCCGGCCATGTCTATGTCGCACCGGATGAGTTTCAGATGAAAGTGGGGTTCGGCGGAAAGATCGTTCTTGCCAAGGATGAGCCGGAGAATGGATTGCGCCCCTCGGTCGCCTATCTGTTTCGCTCGCTTGTTGCCGTGTACGGAGGCGATGCAGTGGCCGGGCTGCTTACCGGCATGGGGCGAGATGGCGCCGAAGAGCTGCGGCTGCTGAAAGAAAAAGGGGCGATTACGTTTGCCCAGGATAAAGTCAGTTCCGTGGTGCACGGTATGCCGGGCGAGGCGATCAGGCTCAATGCGGCGACGTTAGTGCTGGCGCCGGACAAGATTGCCGCAGTGCTGACAGAATTGGCAAAGAAAGAGAGGCAACAATGAAATCTAAAAATGACAGCGATGTCCTTAGTATTCTTATTGCCGAGGATAGCCGCACTCAGGCTGATCAGCTCAGTTTTTTGCTGGAGCGGAACGGTTACCAGGTGACACTCGCGGCTGACGGCAAGCAGGCGCTGCAGGCGGCGCAGACGCAAAAACCCGCTCTGATCATCAGCGACGTCATGATGCCGGAGATGAACGGCTATGAGCTGTGCAAGGCAATCAAATCCGCCGAAAACCTGAAGGATATTCCGGTTATCCTGGTTACGACACTTTCCGATGCGCAGGACGTGATTCGCGGGCTGGAATGCGGTGCGGATAATTTCATCCGCAAACCGTATGAGGAAGATTACCTGTTGTCGCGTATTCGTTATCTGCTGATGAATCGGGAATTGCGCAAGAATCAGAAGATGCAACTGGGTGTGGAGATCGATCTTGGCGGCTACAAGCATTTCATTACCGCCGAACGCCAGCAAATACTGGATCTGCTGATCTCGACCTATGAGCAGGCGGTTCATATCAATAATGAGCTCAAATCACGCGAAATGGAACTGGAAAATTCCAACCAGGCGTTGAATGGGTTGTATCGGATCGCAGAAGGCCTTAATCAGGCGACCGACGTAAAGGCAATGGCGGAAGTGGCGCTGGAACGGGCTCTGGAATTGCCCGGGATTCAGGCCGGGTGGATCTTTTTGTGGGAAGAAGATACCGGCTTCCAGGTGGTCGCGACACGCAATTTGCCACCAGCCTTGCAGTGTGAAGGCGCCATGAATGGCGAATGTGACTGCCAGCGTCGCTTTCTCGCGGGCGAACTGGATCACGTCACCAATATCATGGAATGCAAGCGGTTGAAAGCAGCTGCAGGCGACACATTCGGCATGCGCTACCATGCCAGTGTGCCGTTGTGGGCTGGTGATCGCAATATGGGCATCATGAATCTGGTTGGTGCGGAGCGGGGGCTGTTTGGCGAAGCCGAGTTGAAGATGCTGTACGGCGTCGGCAATCATGTGGCGTTGGCGCTGGAACGCGCCAGGCTGTACGAATACCTTGAGCAGTTGGTCGAGGAGCGGACAGCGGCGCTGCGCGCGAGCGAAGCACGCTTGCGCACCATCATCGAGGCGGAACCCGAGTGCGTGAATATCGAGGACGCGGAGGGCCGGTTCGTGCAGATGAATGCTGCCGGGCTTGCCATGTTCGAGGCGGACGGCTTTGAACAGATACAGGGCGTCAAGGCCGCTGAATTCGTGCTTCCTTCACAGAGTGAAGCCTATCTTGCCTTTGAAGCCAGTGTACTCGCCGGCAACAGTATGGCGCTCGAATTTGAGATCGCCGGTTTGAAAGGCTCACGCCGCTGGCTGGACACGCGTGCTGTACTGCTTCCCGAGACAGAGAATGGCCGTCCGCAAATACTGGCGATTACGCGTGACATTACGCTGCGCAAGGCAGACGAAGCCAAGATCAAGCGGCTTAACCGGATTTATAGCGTGCTCAGCGGTATCAACACGACGATCGTGCGGGTCAATGATGAGGATGAGCTGTTCAGGGAAGCGTGCCGCATTGCGGTAGAGCATGGCAAGTTCCATTTTGCGTGGGTCGGCAAGCTGGATGCAGGCAGCCAGCAGGTGACACCCGTCGCCCGGGCAGGCCGTGACGATGGCTATCTGGAGCAGATCAATTTGACCGTGCGTGACGATGCTGCGGGGAGTTGTGCATTGATTGCGCAGGCGCTGACCGAAATGAAACCGGTGATCTGTAACGATATTGCCAGCGACGCACGCATGGCAGTGTGGCAAAACGAAGCCTTGAACCGCGGTTATCGTTCCGTGACCGTATTGCCGCTGGTATTGGAAGGGCTGCCGGTGGGCGTATTCGTGCTTTACGCTCCGGAAGTGGATGTGTTCGATGACGAAGAGATGAAGCTGCTGATCGAGATGGCCGGCGATATTTCGTTTGCGCTCGATCATCTCAATAAAGTGGCAAAACTGAATTATCTCGCTTATTTCGATGCGATTACCGGCCTGCCCAATCGTGCGCTTTTTTATGACCGTCTGGGGCAGCACATGTATGATATCCGCAGCGGGGAAACGATGGCGGTGCTGGCGATCGATCTGGAGCGCTTCAGCAATATCAATGAGACGTTCGGACGGCGTTCCGGCGATGCGTTATTGAAAGAGGTGGCCGAACGCCTGACAGGCACCGGGGTAGGTGTGGATCATCTGGCACGGATCAGTGCTGACTGCTTTGCGATGGTGTTATCCAATATCAGGGAAGAGGCTGACGTGGTGCGCTTCCTCGAGAGCCAGGTCATGGCAGCCATGAGCAAATCGTTCAAGCTGGAAGGCCAGGAGCTGCGCATATCGGTCAGGGCAGGCATCGCCGTTTTTCCTGACAACGGGAAAGATGCCGATACCTTGTTTCGCAACGCCGAGGCCGCCTTGAAAAAGGCCAAGCTCTCCGGCGACCGGTATTTGTTCTATACCCCCGAATTCAATGCCAGGGTCGCCGAGAAACTGACGCTGGAAAATAAGCTGCGACGGGCGCTGGAGCAGGAGCAGCTGGTGTTGCATTACCAGCCCAAAGTCGACCTCAAGAGTAACCAGATTATCGGGCTGGAAGCGCTGATGCGCTGGAATGACCCGAAATGGGCATGATGCCGCCCTCGAAATTCATTCCGCTGCTCGAAGAAACCGGCATGATCATCGAGGCAGGTGCCTGGGCTTTGGCACAAGCGATGAAGGACTACCGGGCATGGCAGGAACAAGGCCTGGGGCCCCATCGCGGATTGCTGTCAATGTGTCGCAGGTTCAGCTGCAAAGAAGCGATTTCGTCAGTACCATAGAACATGTGGTGAACAGTGCAGGCGGGGTGCCCGACGGACTGGAGATCGAGATTACCGAGAGCCTGATCATGCTCGACGTTGAGGCCAACATCCGCAAGCTTCATGCTATCCGGGAGATGGGGGTCGAGGTCGCGATCGACGATTTCGGTACCGGCTACTCGTCGCTCAGCTATATCGCCAAACTGCCGATCAATTTATTGAAAATCGACATCGCATTCATCGTCAACATGACCAACAATTCCAATGATCTGAGTATCGTCTCGGCGATCATTTCGCTGGCGCATTCCCTGAATTTGCGGGTGGTCGCGGAAGGGGTGGAGACGCATGAGCAGGCGAATCTGCTGAGGCTGCTTAAATGCGACGAGATTCAGGGTTTCCTGTTCAGTCCGGCGGTTCCTGCCGAACAGATTAAGGAATTCTGGCGCAACAAAAAAATGCTGGAGTGATACCCGGGTGGGTGACGCTCTGGTATGCTTGAACCCCCTTTGGATTTGGGCAGGATATGGAACATACCGACGTACTCATCATTGGCTCCGGCCTGGCTGCATTGACTACTGCCCTGCATTTGGCAGAAACGATGCAGATTACTATTCTGACCAAGAAAACTTTGCAGGATTCAGCTAGCGCTTGGGCGCAGGGCGGGATTGCGGCGGTGTTGGCTGATGATGATACGGTAGAAGCGCATATTCAGGACACTTTGATCGCCGGTGCCGGATTGTGCGATGAGGCTGCAGTGCGCTTCGTGGTGGAGCACGGGCGCGCAGCCGTGCAATGGCTGGTCGAGGTGGGTGTGCCGTTCACCGAGGATATCGCCAGCGACACCGGCTTTCACCTGACACGTGAAGGCGGGCATAGCGCGCGGCGTATCATCCATGCCGCCGATGCCACCGGGCGTGCGGTACAGCGTACCTTGTGCCAGCAGATTCGGCTTCACCCCAACATTACGCTGCTCGAACACCATATCGCCATCGACCTGATTACCGGCGCCAAGCTCGGGCGCGACGACCGGCGCTGTTATGGCAGTTATGTGCTGGATAGCCGGAATGGGCGGGTCAAGACCTTTATGGCCAGGCATACCGTATTGGCAACCGGCGGCGCGGGCAAGGTTTATCTGTATACGACCAATCCCGATGTGGCGACCGGCGACGGCGTGGCGATGGCGTGGCGGGCAGGCTGCAGTGTCGCCAATATGGAATTCATGCAGTTTCACCCGACTTGTCTGTACCATCCGCGCGCCAAGTCGTTTCTGATTTCCGAGGCTGTGCGCGGCGAGGGCGGTTTGTTGAAATTGCCCGATGGCACGCGTTTCATGCCTGCGCACGACTCGCGTGCAGAGCTCGCGCCGCGTGACGTGGTGGCGCGCGCCATCGACTGGGAAATGAAGAAGCGCGGTCTGGATTGCGTGTATCTGGATATCTCGCACCAGCCGGCGGATTTTATCACCAGCCACTTCCCCAATATCTATCAGCGCTGCCTGGAACTGGGTATAGACATCACCCGCGAGCCTATCCCTGTGGTACCTGCCGCCCATTACACTTGTGGCGGCGTAATGACGGATCTGGCGGCGCGTACGGATATCAACAACCTGTATGCCGTAGGTGAGGTTGCGCACACCGGCTTGCACGGCGCCAACCGGCTGGCCAGTAATTCCCTGCTGGAATGCCTGGTATTCGGTCGGGTGGTGGCGCAAACCATATTGACGTCAGCGCCTGCGCAGACCAATGTGCTGCCGGAATGGGACGAAAGCCGGGTAACCGATGCCGACGAGGAAATCGTGCTGTCGCACAACTGGGACGAGTTGCGCCGTTTCATGTGGGATTATGTGGGTATCGTGCGTACCAACAAGCGGCTGGAACGCGCCGCGCACAGGATCGCGTTGTTGGCCGGGGAAATCAATGAATATTATGAAAATTTCCGTGTCAGCAATGACCTGATCGAGTTGCGCAATCTCGTGGTTACCGCCGATCTGATCGTGCGCTGTGCGCAATTGCGACATGAGAGCCGCGGGCTGCATACCAGCCGCGATTACCCGCAAACCGCGGCGGTTGCGGTGGATACGGTAATTCGGCCCTGAACGCGGTTCAAGCGCGGTAGAAGTCGGCGGGCTCCTGCTCGCCGGCCTGCCTGAAGGCTTCACGGCGATGCAGGCATTGCGGACACTGGCCGCAGTGCAGCGGATAGCCGAGCAGGCAGCTGTAGGTTTGCGTGTAGTCCATGCCCAGCGCCATGCCTTGCCGGATAATTTGCGCCTTGCTCAAGGCGGCCAGCGGTGTGGCGATTTCAACGCTGCCCAGCACGTTGGCCATATCCTGGAATTTTGCGATGAATGCGGTGGATGCGCTGGGATAAGCCAGCGTATCTTCCAGGTTCAATGCCAGCATGAGCCACCCGGCACTAATCTGGGTCGCATAGCTCAATCCCAGACTTAACGCGATCAGATTGCGGTGCGGCAGAGGCACATGCAGTTTTGTGTTCTGTCCTTCACGGAAATCATGGCCTGTCTGCGCCATATCCAGTTTCTTCAATTGCAGGCCGAGCCGGGCACACTGCTGTTGTGCCGCCCGAAATTCCTCTTGTCCCGCACGCTGCCCGTAATCGATGAACACCGGATGCAGTTCGTCCTGTCCGTGCCGCATATGCAGCAAAGTCGAGCTTTCGATACCGCCGCTCAATAAAATCACATCGGACATGTCATGCTCGTCAGGTAAATGCGCATAGTACACAGGGATCGCATTAAAGTGCTAGCGGAGAGCCGGGAGCAGAAGGTAATATGACGCAAAATTATAAGAATAATATTCTATATGCAAGTATTTGCAGATGCGGATTTTATCCGGACAGGGGAGACTTGAATGACGCAACGCCCGCAATATATCTATACCGGCGGTTCGGCAGTGATGCATTCGCCGTTACAGCTGCAGCAAGCCAATATGTACGGTTTTTTTGTAAAGGGCGGACTCACTCAGCTCCAGGCTACCGTGGATACAGCCCTGAATCAGGTGGCTGCCGGGCGTATGCACTTCAAGGTGCTTTCGCCGTATGTGCTGACGACT
This sequence comes from Sulfuriferula sp. AH1, assembly GCF_002162035.1. Lineage (NCBI taxonomy): Bacteria > Pseudomonadati > Pseudomonadota > Betaproteobacteria > Nitrosomonadales > Sulfuricellaceae > Sulfuriferula > Sulfuriferula sp. AH1. The sequence continues at coordinate 2,190,215 of NZ_CP021138.1, read as the reverse complement.
TTTACGCGGGTCGGTCATGCCAACTCTACCGTGCCGGTGGACAGGGACAAGGGCTGGATTACCGAGGTTGATATCGTGACCTGGATCATGGTCGGCAAGATGGATGAAGCTGGCAAGCTGTCCCATGTGTACTGGTACCCGTGCCATATTTTTGTGGATGACGGCATGGCGCTGATCAACGGGCGCGAGCTGTTCGGCTATCCGAAATACCTGTGCGAATACGAAATTCCGCAGGCCGATGCCGAGCCGTTGCGCTGCGCCGTTTCCGCCAAGGGATTCCAGCCGTTTTCACCCGATACGCAGATAGCCATGCATCCGCTGCTGGAGGTGAATGCGGTGAAGAAGATCAATCCGCATCGTCCGGTAAACGACTTTCTGGATTTTCTGCTGCAAGCATTCGAACTGCTCAAATCCATGCCGGATTTCCTCAACATGGATGTCGCCGGGTGGACGGATGTCATTTCCCTGCTGTTCAAGCCGCGTACCGACCAGATCTTTCTCAAGCAGTTTCCCGATTCAGCCGGGGAGAAAGCGGTGTATCAGGCCATCGTCGCCGCACCCGCGAACGTTGACAAGCTGCATAGCGGCGCGTTCCTGGGCTATGAATACACGGCGACACTGCACCCGTTTGCGAGCTTTCCGCTGGACCAGACGCTGGGATTGCCGCTGGGCGACACCACGGCGATCCTGCCCTTCAATTTGCAATTCGATTTTACGGTTACCCCCGGCGAGGAGCTGGTGGATAACTCGCAAATCGAGCCGGAAAAAATCGCCATACTCGGCGGCGGTGTCGGTTCGATGACGGCGGCGTATTACCTGACCAATCAGCCCGGCTGGCAGAATAAATATGACATCACTGTTTATCAGATGGGCTGGCGCATCGGCGGCAAAGGCGCGAGCGGCCGCAATGCACAGTATGGCCAGCGTATCGAAGAGCACGGTTTGCATATCTGGTTCGGCTTCTACGAAAACGCTTTCGCGATGATCAGGGAAGCGTATGCGGCGATGGGCAGACCTGCGGGTGCACCGCTTGCAACCTGGCAGGATGCGTTCAAATCGCATGATTTTGTGGTGTTGTCCGAGCATATCGGCGATGAGTGGAAAATGTGGCCGCTGGATTTTCCACAACTGCCCGGCGTGCCTGGCAACGGCAGTGAAGCCATCACCATCTGGCAGGCTGCCGTCGCATTGCTGGGCTGGATCAAGAAGTGGCTGGATGAGATTCGGGAGGGGCATCTGCCCGATCAGTCGGCTGCACGGCTATCTGCCCCCGGTCAACATCCGGCGTGGTTACACAGTCTGGCCGCTTTCTGGGAGCTGGACGTCGGCCATTTGTGTGCGGACGTCGCTGATTTCGTGTTGAGACTGAATGAGTTTATCAGCGGATTGCCGGAATTGCTGTCCGAGCATACGCCGCTGCAACGCGATGCATTGGCTTCGTCGATAAAATGCATCAAGCAGTGGAATGACGAGACAGTTTTGCCTCTGCTCGATGGTAACGATGAATTGCGACGTCTGTTCATTTGTGTCGATCTGGGTGTGACCATCCTGCTCGGCATGCTGGAAGACGGCGTATTCGATCACGGCTTTGACGTGATCAACGATGCGGATTTCCGTGACTGGCTGACCAGGCATGGCGCCAATGTGCCGCTGGTGGTCGATTCAGCCCCGGTACGCGGGTTCTACGATCTGGTATTCGCTTATGACGGCGGCGATTTCAGCAAGCCGAATGCCGAGGCGGGCACGCTGCTGCGCGCGATGATGCGCATCAGCCTCTGCTACAAAGGCAGCATCATGTACAAGATGCAGGCGGGCATGGGTGATACGATTTTCACGCCGTTTTATCAGGTGCTCAAGGCGCGCGGCGTTAAATTCCAGTTCTTCCATAAGGTCGAAGAGCTGCTGCCGGACGGCGATACAGTCGGCGAAATCCGCCTGACCAGACAGGTTGCCGTCAGCGCCGGTAGCAATCAGTATGCTCCGCTGGTTTACGTGAAAGGGTTGGCGTGCTGGCCGAGCGCGCCGAATTTCGATCAGATATTGCCGCAGCAGGCTGCGCTGCTGCAAGCGCAAAATATCAATCTCGAATCCAACTGGAGCAACTGGCCTGCGTTGTACGAACAGGCGTTTGGTGAACCGTTGCCGCAAGTGAGTTTGAAGAAGGGCCGGGATTTCGATCGTGTGGTTTTCGGTATTTCCATCGGTGCCGTGGCGCAACTGTGCCCGCAGCTATTGACACAGAGTCCGGCTCTGAAAGCAACTGCCGAAAAAGTGCAGACCGTAGTGACTCAGGCTTATCAGGTGTGGCTGAATCAGGATCTCGCGCAAATGGGATGGACCGATCAGCCCGAAGGGCAGGAGCCGGTGCTGAGCGGCTTTACCGAACCCTACGACACCTGGGCGCCGATGGATCAATTGCTGTGCCGGGAAGACTGGCCGGCACCGTTAGATCCTAAAAACGTATCGTATTTTTGCAGTGCCATGCCGGTTGATGCTTTTCCGCCGGTAACGGATTACGGGTTTCCGGCACGTTGTGCGGCAAGCGCAAAACAGGGAGCCATCGATCAGCTCGATCAGCGCATTACTGCTCTGTGGCCTAACGCCGGAGCACCCGGCGCGTTCAAATGGGGGTGGCTCGTCGATCAGACACAGGCTACGGGAGCGGTGCGTTTCGACAGTCAGTACTGGCGGGCCAATATCGATCCTTCGGAGCGTTATGTGCTGTCGGTGGTAAACAGCACGCAATATCGTCTTGCCACTGACGGTTCGGGTTTTTCCAATCTGTATCTGACCGGAGACTGGATCAAAACTGGGTTGAATGCGGGTTGCGTCGAGGCAGCGGTGATGGCCGGGATGCAGACATCCCGGGCGATGACCGGGTATCCGAAGGTCATCAAGGGGGAAACCGATTTTTAATGCGGGCGTATAGGTTTGCGGATCAGGATGAGCCTTGTGCGGCGCCGAACACGGATACCTCGGCTTCGCAGAGGTCGGTGACCCGAGCTCTGCGCCGTGAGATCTTGTTTTCATACATGCGCCGATCGGCCAGGATGAGCATGTCATCCGGGGAGATGCTCTCGCTGGCATAGGCGATGCCGAAGCTGACGCCGGTACCGCTGAAGCCTTGTTCCGTAATGGTTTGTTCGATTCTTGCGAGGGCTTCGCAGAGATGGGTTTCGTGGTGTTTGTCCGCCAGAATGGTAAATTCGTCACCGCCCAGCCGATATACTGAAATGCCTTCCGTTTCCAGCTCGTTCAATTCACGGGCAAATGCGCACAACAGGGCATCGCCGCTGGCATGACCGAAACGGTCGTTGATGATTTTCAGGCCATCCAGATCGATCAGAAACAGTATTTTCTGCTGCGGGTCATCGGCACATTCCGGGCACGAAAAATTCTGCTTGAAGAGCAGGTCAAAGGCATGACGGTTGGCGATGCCGGTCAAATGATCGGTGCTTGCCAATGCCAGCATTTTGCTTAGTCGCAGCAGGGCCTGATCCTTTTCGTTGGCGAGCAGCCTGATTTTGTCAGCCAGGGCAAAAGCCAGCAGAATCGCATCCAGCGTGCCGCCCAGCAAAGTCAGTAATTCGGCGTTTTCGACCAGGTCGGGTATCAGTCCCAGATTGGCGGGCAGGATCATGGCGCCGGGAATCAGCAGCGCGATGAAGGCCAGGACGAAGTAGCGCGCAGGCCGGAAGCCATGATGCAGGCTGATGATGCCGCTGGCAAGTGCCGTCATCAGCCACATGCTGATGACAATGGTCGCTAGCATGTGCGCATAGGAGAGCGCGAAAAAGCAGCTGGGCAGCAGTAGCAGCGGAAGCACGATATTGATCCGGCTGAAGGCCGCCAGCCGCGGGAAATTCGACTTCAGTCTGAGGAACTCCATGTAGAACAGGGTATTGAGAACCGGCAACAGGAAGAACGCGATGTAGTGCACATGCAGGTTATGCCAGCCGAACAATTCCGCTGGAAGCTGGAAAGTGAATGCCCAGCCGGTGAAATAGGCAAGCAGATACAGGGCGTAGTAAAACAGGGCGCGATCACGGGTGATGCGGAAGATGAACAGGTTGTACAGTGCCAGCGTCACCAGTGCCCCGAATGCGGCGAGGGTTTGCACGTTTTCCGACAGCACGCGTTCGCGGTAATCGTGCTCGGTACCAATTTCGATACCCGGTTCCGAGGCGTAGTACGGGCTTTGCAGTCTGACCAGTATCTTGCTGGTGCCTGCCGCCAGATGGATGTCCTTGCCGTAATGCAGCATGTATTCGTGCTCGGCCCGGTAGCCGGTTACAAACCGCTGCACCGTGCCGTCTGCGGCATAGACGCGCGCTTCGACTTTATCGATCAGCGTATCGTCGGGATTCAGCACCCATTCGTTATTGCCGGTGTCATTCTGCACTTCGGCATAGAACCAGTAGCTGCCGCCAAACAGATTGATGTGGCTCGCAGGCTGATGTCGCGATAACCAGTCCGGAAGGTCTGCGGCGGATGTCGGGAAATTATTATCGGTGGCCTGGTACAGATGACCGCTCTTGATTAAATCGACAACTTCGCCCTGCTTGAGCGATACCGCGCCGAGCGCAATCAGCGGCAAGCATAGCAGCAGCGCCATCACAAAGCGCAAACGATGTGGTTTCAGATAGTCCTGCATAGATTAAAGTATCCGATTTCAGCATGGATGATTACCCTGAAATCGTTAATTGATCTCCTGATGATGAATGGTGTATTTATTATTATCATTATCGTGTTCTTGCCGCTTTACCCGGGCGCTGGGCTGGCAATAATCAGCCATGCTGCATTCTTGTTTTTATTCACTGCATTGTTGTTGTGCAACAGGATTTTCATTACGTTGGAACGCATGATTTCATGCTGTGATGAAAATCCTGCCGACTGGCAAAACATAATACTGCGTTTATATGAATCTTGAAACAGGATTGAAGAGATATCCTGTTTTTAAAACAGCAAGATAGAACTGATATGACAACGGGCGGTATCCGTTTGAGCAATGCTGGATATTTATGCCGATCGCATTGTATTATCCGTGACGGTTACCGCCCGTGGAGTCGGGCAGGATCAGTCCGTCTGACTAATCCGGCTGATTTCGTCATCACCGAACACATCTTCAAACGCAGTGTAATAACTGATAAATGCCAGCGGAATCATTACCAGGAAGCCCAGCATGAGCGGAAGTGTGGCGAGAATGAACAGCAGGAAAATGGTCAGGCCATAAACCAGAAAGGCAGTGACGTTGTTGAGGCTGGCTGCAAGACTGGTTTTCATCGCGTCAATCGGACGCATGTTGCCGAAAACGATCAGCGCAGGCGCGAACCAGTACGCCATCAGCAGCGGAACCAGCAGCACCAGACCGGTCAGTACCGGTACCATGCTCATGCCCGCCATGCCGGTGGTGGCAACAGTGCCTGCATCGGGGTGACCTGCGGTCATGGCACGTATCATCGGTTCGCCGCCGATCATGCCGACAATGGCTGCGATGATGAGCATGCCGGTCAAGTAAATGCCGCCGACCGTAACCAGCTGCGCGCCGTGGCTTTTGAAGCCCGCGAACAGATGGGCGATTTCAAGTTCTTCGCCCTGCTGTTGGGCGCGGCAGCCCAGCATCAATCCGGCGGTCAGTGCAGGGGCGATGAGCTGGAACAGCAGGCTGCCCAGAAACGGGATCATGCCGAGCAATGCGCCGAGCAGAATGACCGAAACGCTTAATGCTATCCAGATCAGCGGACTTTGTTTGAAGATGCTAAAAGCTTGTTTGATCCATAACCAGCCGTGGCTGGCAGGCACGATACGCATTTTCATGATTGGGCTCCCTGATTGATCCACATGCGTTGTAACGCGGATTGTGCCTGAATTCGGCAACGTAGAATCTGTTCGAAATGAGCGGGGTCTTTGGCGTGGGTCATTTCACCTTCGCGCGGGAAATGCAGGTCGTACAGGCGCGATACCCAGAAACGCAGTGCAGCGGCGCGCAGGGTGATAGGCCAGGCACCGCGTTCGATCGGGGAAAGCGGGCGTACGGCATGGTAGGCTTGCAGCAGCGCAGAGGTGCAGGCCGGATCGAGTTCGCCGCCGTCCACGGTGCACCAGTCGTTTACAGTGATCGCAATATCGTATAGCCATGCGTCATCGCAGGCGAAATAGAAATCGATGACGCCGGACAGGGCGTCGCCGTTAAACAGTACGTTGTCGCGGAACAGGTCAGCGTGGATGACGCCGCGTGGCAGATCCTGCAGGCGATGCAGTGCCTGGAATTTGACCTCGGCCTGCAACAATTCGGCGGCGTCAACTGTCAGAAAAGGCAACAGTTGCGGGCTGGTGGCTTTCCACCATGCGGCTCCGCGCTCGTTATTGCGGTGCAAGGGGAAATCCTGTCCGGCCAGGTGGATCTGCGCCAATGTCGTACCCACTGCGGCACAGTGCGCTGCGGTGGGTTGTGTCAGTGACGCGCCGCTGAGCCGGCTGACGATACTGGCGGGCTTGCCGTTGAGCGCGCCCAGCAATTCGCCCTGATGGTTGGCAACCGGCTGCGGGCAGGGCACGCCCTTGCCGGCAAGGTGATCCATGAGGCGCAGGAAATAAGGCAGTTCGAACGGGGTCAGCTTTTCGAACAGCGTCAGCACATATTGACCCTGATCGGTGGTAAGGAAATAATTGGTATTCTCGATACCCGACGCAATACCGCGTAATGCGGTGAGCTTTCCGATCGGGTAGTGCTGAAGCCATGCGGCTGCTTCGGTTTCGGTGACGCTGGTAAATACGGACATGACGGTTGAATGGTTAGCGAGCGCGATGATAATCACCGCGCTGAATACGGGAAATTACCACGAATGAATGACCCACATCGGCGGGCGCGTGCCTGAGTCGAGGTTGTCCTGACGGCTGAATTGCCCGTCACCGCGCGAGTCGACCAGATAATAGGGTTTGCCTTTGCTTGGCGTGACCTTGATCATGTAGACCCGTCCATGGACGCTGTACTCTTCAATCTTGGCTTCACCGCGATGCTTGATGGTGATTTGCGGTTCGCTGTCATCAGGGGCGACACCCGGAGGCGGCGGGGCTTCAGGCAACGCTTGCAAATCTGCGGGACGGTCGGCGGCGGCGCTGAACAGGGGCAGGCTCAGCACGAGAGCGGCAATAAGTTTACGCATGATGACCTCGATTGGTTTTGTAATCATTTGATTTTAGCAGAGCAGTCGCATTTGCTGATGATAGTCTTACAAATAAAGTTGGATTTCGCGATCGTGCGCTGACGGCTCAAAGCCTTGTTGCTCGTAATGGTCGAAAATCGCGCAAACGACGTCTTCCGGGCCGTCGATGAGCTTGATCAGATGCATGTCTTCGGCGCTGATGGTGCCTTCGCTGACCAAGGTATTTTTGAACCAGTCTATCAGGCCGATCCAGAAGGGCTTGTGGACCAGGATGATGGGGATCTTGCGGGTCTTGCCGGTTTGCACGAGGGTAAGCGCTTCCATCAGTTCGTCCAGAGTGCCGAAACCGCCGGGCATGACCACATAGGCCGAAGCGAATTTGACGAACATGACCTTGCGCACGAAGAAGTGGGCGAAGGTCTGCGAAATGTCCTGGAACGGATTGTTGTGCTGTTCGTGCGGCAACTGGATGTTGAGGCCGACGCTGGGCGAAGTGCCGAAATAGGCGCCTTTGTTGGCGGCTTCCATGATGCCGGGGCCGCCGCCGGAAATCACCGAAAAACCGGCATCCGACAGCTGGCGCGCGATGCGCTCGGTGAGCAGGTAATAGGGATGATCGGGCGGCGTCCGGGCACTGCCGAAAATGCTGACGGCGGGGCGAATTTCGCTCAGGCGTTCGGTGGCAGAGACAAATTCTGACATAATCTCGAACATGCGCCATGATTCGCGGGCATTATAGCTGGCATGCGCGGCCAGTTCGGGATCGGCGAGCGGGGGTAATTTTTCTTTATGCATATTGAGGTAAGTTCGTGGCTAAAAAGTTGCTGTTAGTAGATGGATCTTCCTATTTATATCGTGCGTTCCATGCGCTGCCCGATATGCGTAACCCGGCCGGTGAGCCGACCAACGCGATCTACGGGGTGCTGAATATGCTGCGCCGGTTGCAAAAAGACATTGCCGCTGATTATAACGCCTGCGTGTTTGATGCAAAAGGAAAAACCTTCCGTGACGACTGGTATCCCGAATATAAAGCGAATCGCCCGTCCATGCCGGCGGATCTGGCATGCCAGATCGCGCCCCTGCATGACGCGATACGCGCGATGGGCTGGCCGCTATTGATGGTGGATGGGGTGGAAGCCGACGATGTGATCGGAACATTGGCATGTCAGGCCAGGGAGCAGGGCATAGAGGCGGTGATCTCGACTGGCGACAAGGATATGGCGCAGCTGGTCGACAGTCATATCACGCTGATTAACACCATGTCGAATGAGGCGCTGGATGAAGCGGCGGTGCCGGTCAAGTTCGGTGTGCCGCCGAATCGTATCGTGGATTATCTGTGCCTCGTCGGCGATGCCGTGGATAACGTCCCCGGTGTGGAGAAAGTCGGCCCGAAAACGGCGGTGAAGTGGCTGGCGCAATTCGATACGCTGGAGCAGCTGATCGTCCATGCCGACGAAATTACCGGTGCGGTCGGGGACAATCTGCGCAAGGTGCTGGACTGGCTGCCGATGGCGCGCAAACTCATTACCATCCGTACCGATGTGCCGCTGGATGTCGCGGTGACGGATCTGGTCATGCGTGCGCAGGACAGGACGGCTTTGCTGGAGCTGTTTACGCGTTACCATTTTCGGACATGGCTGCGCGAATTGTCCGCCGCTTCGCCCGAGGTGCCTGCGGACGGTGAAGCGCAGGGCAGTCTGTTCGCGTCATTGCCGCAGCCGACCCGTCAGTACGAGACCTTGCTGACGTTGGCGCAGCTGGATGAGTGGATGGCAAAGGTGGCGGGTGCGGAGGTGGTCAGCGTGGATACCGAGACAACCAGTCTCGACCCCATGCAAGCCCGCCTGGTTGGCGTATCGCTGGCGATCACGCCGCATCATGCCGCCTATCTGCCTCTGGCGCATACCGGCCCTGATGTGCCGCAACAGCTCGATTTCGATACCGCTCTGGCACGCCTGAAACCCTGGCTGGAGGATGCGAGCTGTCTCAAGGTCGGCCAGAATCTGAAATACGACATGCATGTGCTGGCCAATCACGGCATACGTCTGGCCGGCGTGGCGCACGACACCATGCTGCAGGCGTACATCCTGGAATCGCATTTGCCGCGCAATATGGATAGTCTGGCGCAGCGGCATCTGGGTGTGGACACCATCAGCTACGAACAGGTCACAGGGAAAGGCGCGTCGCAAATCGGTTTCGATCAGGTCGAGCTGAGCCGTGCGGCAGAATACGCAGCCGAAGATGCCGACATCACCCTGCAATTGCATCAAACGTTGTACCCGCGCTTGAATGTCAATGCTGGCTTGAATTACGTGTATGGCCAGATCGAAATGCCACTGTTGCCGATCTTGTGGCAAATCGAGCGCAATGGCGTGCTGCTGGACAGCGTTTTGCTGGATGAGCAGAGTCGCGAACTGGGTCTGGCCATGCTCGGTCTGGAGCAGCGCGCGTTCGAACTCGCCGGACAGCCGTTCAATCTCAATTCGCCCAAGCAGATTCAGGCCATACTGTTCGATCAGCTCAAATTGCCCGTGATCAAGAAAACGCCGAGCGGTGTGCCGTCCACTGACGAGGATGTGTTGTCGCAACTGGCGGCAGATTATCCGTTGCCCAAGTTGCTGCTGGAATATCGCAGCTTGACCAAGCTGAAATCCACCTACACCGACAAATTGCCGAAAATGGTGAACAAGGCCACCGGGCGCGTGCATACCAGTTATTCTCAGGCGGTGGCGGTGACCGGGCGTCTGTCCAGTGTCGAGCCGAACCTGCAGAATATTCCGGTGCGCACGGCGGAAGGCCGGCGTATCCGCGAAGCGTTTATCGCAGCGCCGGGATGCGTGATCGTCTCTGCCGATTATTCGCAAATCGAATTGCGCATCATGGCGCATTTGTCGGATGACGTCAGCCTGCTCAAGGCTTTTACCGAGGATGCTGATGTGCATCGCGCTACAGCGGCGGAGATATTCAACGTGCCGCAGGTCGAAGTGAATGCAGACCAGCGCCGGGTGGCCAAAGTGATTAATTTCGGTCTGATTTACGGCATGTCCGCGTTCGGTCTGGCGAGTCAGCTTGGACTGGAGCGGGCGGCCGCGCAAGCCTATATCGACCGCTATTTCGTGCGTTATCCCGGCGTGGCCGAATACATGCGGCGTACCCGCGAGAGTGCGCGCAGTCAGGGCTATGTGGAAACGGTATTCGGGCGACGTCTGTGGCTGCCGGAAATCAGGAGCAGCAACAAGCAGCGTCGTGACGGCGCAGAACGTGCCGCCATTAATGCGCCGATGCAGGGTACCGCAGCTGATCTGATCAAGCTGGCGATGATCGCGGTATCCGGCTGGCTGGCGCGCGAGCATCTGCAAACCCGCATCATCATGCAGGTGCATGACGAACTGGTGCTGGAAGTGCCTGAATCCGAGTTGAATCAGGTGCGGGCGAATTTATCGGATCTGATGTGTCGTGTGGCAGAATTGAAAGTGCCGCTGAAGATAGGTTTCGGTGTCGGCAAAAATTGGGAAGCGGCTCATTAAAACGGGTTGCAGGAATTTGAATTGACAGAGGTGAGAATAATGCGATTCAGGCGATTTGCAATCATTTTGATCGGTACGTTGACAGTCACAGGGTGTCAGACGGTGAATACAACGAATGGCGGAGCGGTGGGGATAAACCGCCCGCAAACGATGTCGCAGCTGGTTTCCAGCCAGTCTTTGATGCAGCAGGCGACCCTGACCTACAGCAATCTGCTGGGTAAAGAGGCGCGGCAAGGCGATTTGAACCCGAACCCGGCGCAAACTGCACGAGTGCGCGCGATCGTCAACCGGCTGATTCCGCAAACCGCCGTGTTTCGTCCCGATGCCTTGAGCTGGAAATGGGAGGTGAATGTCATCCGCTCGCCGGAAGTGAACGCATGGTGCATGCCTGGCGGCAAGATTGCGATTTATACCGGCATTATCGACAAGCTCAAGTTAAGCGACGACGAGATTGCCGCCGTAATGGGCCATGAAATCGCTCACGCAGTGCGTGAGCATGCGCGCGAGCAGGCATCCGAACAGAGTTTGCTGCAATTGGGTATGCTGGGTGCACAGATAGGCGGTGTCGGTCGCGGCACGGTGAATGCAGCCGGGCAGCTGTATCAGGTCGGGGTCGGCTTGCCGCATAGCCGCCTGCATGAAACCGAAGCTGACCGGATGGGGGTGGAGCTGGCAGCACGGGCAGGTTACGATCCGCGCGCAGCGATCGGTCTGTGGCAGAAAATGAGCAAGCTGGGGGGGAATCCGCCCGAGTTCCTCAGTACCCATCCCAGCCCGGATACGCGCATGCAGGATCTGGCGGTATATTCAGAGCGGGTGATGCCGCTATATTTAGCTGCAAAAAGGTAATTTTTTTGACCTAAAGCCTGTTTAGCTTTAGTATTGAATGTTCTTCGGATTAAATGGATTGGCAACCGCAAATGGAATTAACAGGCGCTGAGATTACCGTACGTTGCTTGGCAGATGAAGGCGTCGAATTTGTATTCGGCTACCCTGGCGGCGCGGTGCTCAATATATACGACGCGATTTTCAAACAAGACAAGTTCAAGCATGTGCTGGTACGCCATGAGCAGGCGGCGGTACATGCAGCTGACGGCTATGCTCGTTCGACCGGCAAGGTCGGGGTGGCGCTGGTAACCTCAGGCCCGGGTTTGACCAACGCCGTGACCGGTATCGCCACGGCCTACATGGATTCCATTCCGATGGTGGTGATCAGTGGCCAAGTGCCGACCGGCGCTATCGGCATGGATGCGTTCCAGGAAGTGGATACTGTGGGTATCACGCGTCCGTGTGTGAAACACAATTTTCTGGTCAAGGACATCAAGGATCTGGCCGAAACCATGAAAAAGGCATTCTATATCGCCTCTACCGGTCGCCCTGGTCCGGTGCTGGTGGATATTCCCAAGGATATCACCGGCCAGTCATTCGCATATTTTTACCCTGAAACGGTAACCATGCGTTCCTACACCCCGGTGGTCAAGGGGCATACCGGGCAAATCAAGAAAGCCGCGCAAATGCTGTTCGAGGCCAAACGCCCGATGATATACAGCGGCGGCGGCGTGGTGCTGGGCAATGCGTCGAAACAGCTGATCGAGCTGACCCGGATGCTGGGTTTTCCGTGCACCAATACGCTGATGGGCCTGGGCGCCTATCCGGCGACTGACAAGCAATTCGTCGGCATGCTGGGCATGCATGGCACCTACGAAGCCAATATGGCGATGCAGCACTGTGACGTATTGCTGGCCGTAGGCGCACGTTTTGACGATCGCGTGATCGGTTCGCCCGATCACTTTGCGCGTGAAGCGCGCCGCATCATTCATATCGATATCGATCCTTCTTCCATTTCCAAACGCGTGAAAGTGGATGTGCCTATCGTGGGTGACGTGGCGGCGGTACTGGATGAATTGATCAAACTGATCAAAACCGGCAAGGAACGTCGTGATGAAGCCGCGCTGGGCGCATGGTGGTCGCAGATCGAGGATTGGCGCAGCAAGGACTGCCTCAAATTCGATCGCAAGAGCAATATCATCAAGCCGCAGTATGTGGTGGAGAAACTGTGGGAAGTGACCAAGGGCGATGCCTTTGTCACCACCGACGTCGGTCAGCATCAAATGTGGGCGGCGCAGTTCTATAAATTCGACCAGCCGCGCCGTTGGGTGACTTCCGGCGGCCTGGGCACCATGGGATTCGGTTTGCCGGCAGCGATGGGCGTGCAGCTGGCGCATCCGCATCGTGATGTGGCGTGTATTACCGGTGAATCGAGCATACAGATGTGTATACAGGAGTTATCTACCTGTCGCCAGTACCATATCCCGCTTAAAATCGTGAATCTGAATAACCGCTACATGGGTATGGTGCGGCAATGGCAGGAGTTCTTCTATGGCAATCGTTATGCCGAATCCTACATGGATTCCTTGCCTGACTTTGTCAAGCTCGCCGAGGCGTATGGCCATGTGGGCATGAAGATCGAAAAACCGGAAGACGTCGAACCCGCTCTGCGCGAAGCATTTGCGCTCAAGGATCGTCTGGTGTTTATGGATTTCATCACCGACCAGACTGAAAACGTGTTCCCTATGGTACCGGGCGGCGCAGGTATTACTGAAATGATTTTGGCAGAGGAGCTTTGAACATGCGCCATATTATTTCTATATTGATGGAAAATGAAGCCGGTGCCCTATCGCGTGTCGCCGGATTGTTCTCGGCGCGCGGTTATAATATCGAGTCGTTGACTGTTGCGCCTACCGAAGACGTCACGCTGTCACGCATGACCATCGTCACCCGTGGTTCGGAGGACGTGATCGAACAAATCGTCAAGCAACTCAACAAGTTGATTGATGTGGTTAAAATTCTGGATTTGTCGGATGGCAGCCATATCGAACGCGAACTCATGCTGGTCAAGGTGCGCGCGTTCGGTAAGGACCGCGAGGAAATGAAGCGCATGGCGGATATTTTCCGTGGCCGCATTATTGATGTCACTGAAAAAACCTACACTATCGAATTAACCGGCCCGGGAACGAAACTGGATGCCTTTATCGAGGCGATCGACCCTGTGGCGATTTTGGAAACCGTGCGTACCGGGGCTTCCGGTATCGGTCGCGGCGAACGCATACTTAAAGTTTAAGACTGCGCACGCAATACGTGTGTGGTCGCATTTTGATTTTTACTTGTATAAGGAAGTTTTACATGAATGTTTATTACGACAAAGACGCCGACCTTTCGCTGATCAAGGGCAAGACCGTAGCGATCATCGGCTATGGCTCGCAAGGCCATGCGCACGCTAACAACCTCAAGGATTCCGGCGTTAACGTGATTGTCGGCTTGCGCAAAGACGGCGCATCCTGGAGCAAGGCTGAAGCCGCAGGCCTGAAAGTGCAAGAAGTAGGCGCAGCGGTAAAAAATGCCGATTTGATCATGATCCTGGTGCCTGACGAACAGCAACCTGATGTTTACAAAAACGATATTGCGCCTAATCTGAAAGCGGGTGCGACCCTGGCTTTTGCGCATGGTTTCAATATCCATTATGGCCAGATCACCCCGCGCAAGGATGTGGATGTGGTGATGATTGCGCCTAAAGGCCCGGGCCATCTGGTGCGTTCTACCTACAAACAGGGTGGCGGCGTACCTTCGCTGATCGCGATACATCAGGATAACTCCGGCAAGGCGCGCGATCTGGCATTGTCTTATGCTGCGGCCAACGGCGGCACCAAAGGCGGCGTGATCGAGACTTCGTTCCGTGAAGAAACCGAAACTGACTTGTTCGGCGAGCAGGCTGTGTTGTGCGGCGGTTGCGTAGAGCTGGTCAAAGCCGGTTTCGAGACGCTGACTGAAGCAGGTTATGCACCTGAAATGGCTTATTTTGAATGCCTGCACGAATTGAAACTGATCGTCGACCTGATGTACGAAGGCGGCATCGCCAACATGAATTATTCGATCTCCAATAACGCAGAATACGGCGAGTACGTGACCGGCCCGGCTGTGATCGCTGATCAGGCGCGCGCCGCAATGAAGCAGGCGCTGGCCAACATCCAGAACGGCGAATACGCCAAAAGCTTCATTCTGGAAAACAAGGCCGGTGCTGCCGGTATGCATGCCAAGCGTCGTCAGAATGCAGAACATCCGATCGAAATTGTCGGTGAAAAACTGCGTGGCATGATGCCGTGGATCAAGCAAAACAAGTTAGTGGATCAAACCAAGAACTGATGATAAAGCCAAAACGAGGTCGCAGACCTCGTTTTGTTTGGTACCTGCCAAACGTAATCCGATGCTTGCCAGCGATGAGAAATCGATACAAAAACATTCGTTGAGACATCGTTTACGTTCGGATCATGTAAGGGCAATAGTAACGCTTTTGCACCAGCCTAAATCCAATGCCAGATAAACCTATGTCAGAACATCATAGTTACAAACCGTTAATCGGTAAGCAATCGCAGCGGCGTGGAATTTACCTGCTGCCAAACCTGTTTACCACAGCAGCGCTGTTTGCCGGCTTCTATGCCATCGTGCAGGCCATGAATGGTCGTTTCGAACTGGCGGCGGTGGCAATATTCGTGGCGATGGTGCTGGACGGGCTGGACGGTCGTGTGGCTCGTTTGACCCATACGCAAAGTGCATTCGGTGCCGAGTATGATTCCTTGTCGGATATGGTGTCATTTGGCGTTGCGCCGGCCCTGATCGCCTATGTCTGGGCGTTGAAAGGCATGGGGAAGCTGGGATGGATGGCGGCGTTCGTGTATTGCGTCGGCGCTGCATTGCGCCTTGCACGCTTCAATACGCAACTGGATGTGGCAGATAAGCGTTATTTCCAGGGCTTGCCCAGCCCGGCAGCGGCGGCGCTGGTCGCTGGCCTGGTGTGGGTGATGAATGAATACGGCATCGCCGGGAACGATGTCAGATGGCTGGCATTTTTTGTGACACTGTTCGCCGGTTTGACGATGGTGAGCAATGTGCGCTATTACAGCGGCAAGGATATCAACTTGCGGCGCAGCGTACCTTTTGTCGTCGTGTTTCTGATTGCAATGGGATTCGTGCTGGTCGCGTACAGTCCGCCTGAAATCCTGTTCGCCATCGTGACGCTGTACGCGTTATCGGGTTATGCGAGCAGTGCCTGGGCATGGTTACGCAGAAACAAAATCAAGCCGCAATAACAATTTTCTTGTCAATTGTGAACAGAGTACTTATGCATGCTTACGAACAATTCATTCAGTATGCTGCTATCCGTCCGGCTGCTGCGCTTGGCGCGCTAATAATAAACCCCCTTTCCTCTTCGTGACATTCGTGCCTGGCAATCATCTGTTTGCAGGCAAACCAGTTCAGTGATATTTAGCATGGAGTAAACCATGAGCAGCGACCATTTGATTATATTTGATACAACTTTGCGCGATGGCGAGCAGAGCCCCGGCGCGTCGATGACGCGCGAGGAAAAGGTCCGTATCGCGCGGCAACTGGAGCGCATGCGGGTGGACATCATCGAGGCCGGTTTCCCGGCCGCCTCGAACGGTGATTTTGAATCGGTCAAGGCAGTCGCCGATGCGGTCAAGGACAGTACCGTCTGTGGTCTGGCACGCGCCCTGGAACGTGATATCCAGCGCGCCGGCGAAGCGTTGCGCGGCGCCAATTCCTCGCGTATCCATACCTTTATTGCTACCAGCCCAATCCACATGGAGAAGAAGCTGCGCATGTCGCCCGATCAGGTCATCGAGCAGGCTGTCAAAGCGGTGACCTGGGCACGGCAATACACGGATAACGTCGAGTTCTCACCGGAAGATGCCGGGCGCTCGGATCAGGATTTCCTGTGCCGCGTACTGGAGGCGGTGATCGATGCCGGCGCGCGTACTTTGAATATCCCGGATACAGTCGGTTACAGCGTACCTGAGCAATTCGGCACGCTCATCCGCAACTTGCGCGAACGTATTCCGAATTCGGACAAGGCCATATTTTCGGTGCATTGTCACAACGACCTGGGGCTGGCAGTGGCGAATTCCCTGTCAGCGGTGATGAATGGCGCGCGTCAGGTCGAGTGTACTGTCAATGGCTTGGGTGAGCGTGCGGGCAATGCGGCGCTGGAAGAAATCGTCATGGCGGTGCGTACGCGTTCGGATGTGTTCCACTGCGCTACCCGCATCGACACCACGCAGATAGTGCCCGCGTCGCGCTTGGTGGCTAGCATTACCGGATTCGCCGTGCAGCCGAACAAAGCCATCGTCGGCGCCAATGCGTTTGCACATGAGTCCGGTATCCATCAGGATGGCGTGCTCAAGCATCGCGAGACCTATGAAATCATGCGCGCGGAAGATGTCGGCTGGAGCGCCAATAAAATGGTGCTGGGCAAGCATTCCGGACGCAATGCGTTCCGTACCCGTCTGACCGAACTTGGCATCGATTTGGGTACGGAAGAAGCCGTTAACGCCGCTTTTTCCCGTTTCAAGGAATTGGCCGACAAGAAACACGAGATTTTCGATGAGGATCTGCACGCTTTAGTCAGTGAAGAAGCTGCTGCTAACGCAGTTGAAGCCTACAAATTGGTATCGCTCAAGGTGTGCTCGGAAACGGGCGAGATTCCTTTTGCCAAGGTTGTGATCAGCGCACATGGCGAGGAAAAAACCGCCAGCTCCGCGGGCGGCGGTCCGGTTGACGCAACTTTCAAGGCGCTGGAGCAGATAGTGAACAGCAGCGCGGAATTGCAGTTGTATTCGGTGAATAACATCACCACTGGCACTGATGCCCAGGGAGAAGTGACCGTGCGCCTGTCCAAAGCCGGACGGATCGTCAATGGGCAGGGTGCGGATACCGATATCGTAGTGGCTTCAGCTGAGGCCTATCTGGATGCGTTAAACGGCTTGTATAATAAATTGGAACGAGCGCATCCGCAGATTTAATAAGGGGAGTAGCAGTGTCAGTACCGGGAGAGAGAAAATTACAAATATTGCAAACACTGGCTGAAATGTTGGAAATGCCCGCCGCAGAGAAAATCACGACGGCGTCATTGGCAGCCCGTTTGCAAGTATCGGAAGCAGCGCTGTACCGGCATTTTGCCAGCAAGGCGCAGATGTTCGAAGGCTTGATCGAGTTTATCGAACAATCCGTATTCGGGCTGATCAATAAAATCACCTCCAGCCAGGAAAGCGGCATCGCACAGCTGGAGGCAATTACCAAGGTATTGTTAGGCTTTGCCGAAACCAACCCCGGCATGACGCGTGTGCTGATCGGCGATGCGCTGGTCAACGAGAATGACCGCTTGCAGGCGCGTATCACGCAATTGCACGACCGTCTGGAAGCGACATTGCGCCAAAGTCTGCGTATCGCCGTGACGCAAGCCGAAACCACAGTCGATGCGAATATTGCCGCTAACATGCTGCTTTGCATTGTGATCGGCAAGTGGCAGCAATTTGCCAAGAGCGGTTTCAAACGACTGCCGAATGCCGATTTTGCCGGGTTGTGGCTGGTCCTGCGGACGGCAATTTAGATTGCAGGCGTCAGTTAGCTGCCGATTCGGAATCGGCGGTCGGCTGGTATTGGCCGCATACATCGCATTCCGAATCGCGTGTAAGTTTGATGCTGCGCCACTGCATATCAAGCGCATCCAGCAGTAACAGACGACCATTCAATGTTTTTCCCGCGCCGCAGATGAGTTTGAGTGCTTCGGCGGCTTGCGTCGCGCCGATGATGCCGACCAGCGGTGAAAACACGCCGTTTTCTGCACATCTCACTTCATCAGCATCGCTGTTTTCCGGATACAGGCAGTGATAGCACGGACTGTCAGGCCGGCGCATGTCAAAGATGCTGACTTGCCCGTCAAAGCGAACCGCTGCCCCTGAAACCAGCGGTTTGCGATGCGCAAGGCAAGCGCGGTTGATGGCATGGCGCGTGGCGAAGTTGTCGCTGGCATCAATAATGACGTCATGCGCGGCAACGTGATGCTCGAGCAGTGTGCCAGACAGTCGCTCGCAAACAGGCGTGACGTGCACGCGCGGATTGAGCCTGTGGATGCTGGCAGCCGCGGAGACCGCCTTGTTTTGCCCGATGGCGGCATCGTCATGAATGATTTGTCGCTGCAGATTACTGCAGTCGACGCTGTCGTTGTCGGCGATAGTGATGTGACCGACACCACTGGCGGCCAGATAGAGGGCAACCGGGGAACCCAGACCGCCCGCGCCGATAATGAGGACGCGAGCATCGAGAATGGCTTGCTGACCTGTTATGCCGATATCGTTGAGCAGGATATGCCGGCTGTAACGAAGCAGGTCAGCATCTTGCATGGTTACTGTTTTGCAGTGCTGCTTTCAACGGCTTTCGTCGATGCGTCAGCATTCTTAAGGATGTTGATCCCCTTTAACAAGCTGAGTGCCTGATTGAGCTGGAAATCATCCTTGGAAACAATTTCGCCTGGTTCCAGTTTGTTGCCTTTGGCCGGTTTGCCGGATTTGTCATCGGTTTTTTGCGGGGCGACAATTTTCGGCGGAACGAGAGTACCCGTATCGGCCGGGCTATTCGGGTTGCTCAGATGATTTTCCAGATCGGCTTCGCGTACGCCGAATCCATCCTGTTGATCGCTGCCAACGACTTTGCCTTCCTCGACAATGATATCCGGCGTGATACCTTTGTTCTGAATCGAACGCCCGCTAGGTGTGAAATAACGCGCAGTGGTCAATTTGATGCCAGTGCCGTTGCCCAATGGCAGTATCGTCTGTACCGAGCCCTTGCCGAAGGACTGGGTGCCAAGCACGATGGCACGTTTATGGTCCTGTAACGCACCTGCGACAATTTCCGAAGCGGAAGCCGAGCCGGCATTGACGAGCACCACCATAGGCACGGTTTTTACCCAGGCCGGCAAGTTCTTGAGGTAGTCAGCCTGATTGCCGCGCAAGTAGAAATCGGGCGAGGCGGTCAGTTTCATTTTGGAATCTTCTGCACGGCCATCGGTATATACCACGAGGCTATCGGGTTTAAGAAATGCAGCGGATACGCCCACCGCGCCATTGAGCAGGCCACCCGGGTCGTTGCGCAGATCCAGCACTACGCCTTTCAGTGCACCTTTGTTTTCCTTTTGCAAGGCGTCTATGGCTTGAACCATATTTTCGCCGGTGTGTTCCTGGAACTGCGTGATGCGAATGTAACCGAAGTTGGGTTCAACCAATTTGTATTTCACGCTCTTGACTTTGATAACGGCGCGAATCAGGGTGACGGTAAAAGGCTTGCTGACGCCCTTGCGTATGATGGTCAAGGTAATGGGCGTGTTGGGTTTGCCGCGCATGCGTTTCACGGCATCGTTAATCGTCAGGCCTTTGACCGGGGTGTCGTCGAGTTTGATGATGAGGTCGCCGCTTTTCAGCCCGGCTTTCTGGGCCGGCGTGTCTTCTATGGGCGAGACGACCTTGACAAAGCCGTCTTCCATGCCGACTTCTATGCCCAATCCGCCGAATTCACCCTGGGTGCCGACTTGCAGATCCTTGAAGGCATCTGCATCCATGTAGGCGGAGTGGGGGTCGAGTCCGGATAACATGCCGTTGATCGCCGAATCGATGAGTTTTTTGTCTCCGACAGGTTCGACGTAATCGCTTTTGATTTTGCCGAAGACCTCGGTAAATGCACGCAGTTCATCGAGCGGCAAGGGTTGGGTTGCTTCGCGATCGGCGATGGCAGGCAGGTTTAGCGAGAGTGCGACGCCGATGACAATACCGGACCCGACTAAACTTATTTTTTGTAGTTTGTTACGCATTACTGGCATCCTTGTTTACCTCGCTAACCAATTACTGGGGTCAAATGCTTGACTTTGGTAGCGTAATTCGAAATATAAACCCGTCTCGCTATTCCCGCCGGTGTTACCTACGCTGGCGATAGTATCGCCAGCTTTGACGCTACTACCAACCTGTTTATACAGGGTTTCATTATTGCTGTACAGACTCATATAACCGCCGCCGTGATCGATGATAATCAGGTTGCCGAAGCCGCGTAGCCAGTCGGCAAAGACGACTTGTCCGTTGGCGACGCTATGAACCGGTTGGCCGGCGGGGGCTTTGATGAATAAGCCTTTCCACAAAGTTCCACCCTGTTCACGTGGAGTGCCGAAGCGGTGGATAAGTTCCCCCCGGGTCGGCATAATCAGGCGGCCTTTGAGGCGCCCCAGACCAGTATCCGGCGTAAAGGGTTGAGCCAGCTGTCTGACCGGGCCGCCATGAGGTGCAATGGGCCTTGCTTTGCGCGCCTCGGCGGCTTCTCTGGCCTTTCTTTTTGCTATTGCCCTCGCCAGATCCTGCATCAGTTTGGTGATGCGTTTTTCATTCTGTTCCAGCGTGGCGATTTGCTGGCGCTGTTGCTGGATTTCGGAACCGAGCTGCTGTACGACTTGCTGTTTTATCTGGCGTTGTTGCTGTAATACTTGCCGTTGTTGCTGATGCTGCTGACGAATCTGATCCAGCCGCGCTTGTTGCTGTTGCTGTGCCTGCGTGAGCTGATCCAGTTGATTGAGATTCTGTTGCAATGCGCTGATCAGCTGATTGCGAGCACGGCTGATGTAGCTGAAGTAAGTCAGGTTGCGCGCCATCTGATTGGGATTGCCGCCGTTCATCAGCAGTTTTGCGGTGTCGGATTGTCCGGAAAAATACTGTTGCCGGATAAGCTTCATCAATTCCTGCTGCTGCCGGTCTATGGCGTTATGCGTGGTTTGGCTGCGGTTGCGCAGTTGTGTCAGCGCGAGTTCGGTGTCATTGCGCTGCTGATTCAGCTCGAACAGGGTACGGTTGGCATCGCTGATGGCCCGTTCGGATTGCTTCAGCGCATCTGCCGCCCGGTTGCGATTGGTTTCGGCCACATGATTCTGCTCGCGCAATTGCTGAATCTTGGAGCGTATTGTGGCTAGCTCGGCTGCATCTTGTGCGCCGTAAGCATTCACGCTGAGCAAGTGCAGCGCGAATGCCATACCGACAATGAGGTGGCGTGGATTCACTCGAACGTAATTAGTGACTGGCCTGTCATTTCAGCAGGTTGCGCCACATCCATGATATTGAGCAGTGTTGGGCTGATGTCTTCCAGCGCACCGTTGTCAGCCAGTGATGCACTGCGGTTGCCGATATACAGCAGCGGAACCAGATTGGTGGTATGGGCAGTGTAGGCTTGACGCGTGGATTCATCCAGCATGAGTTCGGCATTGCCGTGATCGGCGGTAATCAGGATTTCGCCACCCGTCGCCAGCATCGCCGGAATAACCCGTCCCAGACATTGGTCCAGCGCTTCGATAGCCTTGATCGCCGCTTCCAGATTGCCGGTATGTCCGACCATGTCCGCATTCGCGTAATTGCAGATGATGGCATCGAACTGGCGGCGCTCTATGGATTCCACTAATCTGTCGGTCAGTTCAAAAGCGCTCATTTCCGGTTTCATGTCATAAGTGGCGACATCCGGCGAGGCCACCATGATGCGTTCTTCCCCTTCATAGACAGTTTCTTCGCCGCCATTGAAGAAAAACGTGACATGCGGGTATTTTTCAGTCTCGGCGATACGCAGCTGTTTTAATCCCAGTTGTGCGATGTATTCGCCAAAGCCGTTGCGGATGCGCTCGGGCGGGAAGGCGACAGAGACGTTGAATTCGTCGCTGTACCCGGTCAGCGTGCAGAAATCAGCCAGCTTGGGTTGATATTCGCGTTCGAATTCGTTGAAATCCGGTTCGATGAATGTACGGGAAATCTGCCGCGCGCGATCCGAACGGAAATTCATGAATACCATGCTGTCGCCGTCCTCTACGCGGATGGGCGAGGTACCGGGCGGAACGATACTGGTCGCCTTGATGAATTCGTCGGTTTCGCCGCGGGCATAGGCCATATCGAGCCCGGTCATCGCATCTGGCGCGCTGAATTCGCCTTTGCCCTGGGTGATGAGGTCATAAGCCGCTTTCACGCGCTGCCAGCGACTGTCCCGGTCCATGGCGTAGTAGCGCCCGATCATCGAGCCGATCCGGCCGGTGTGCAATTCGTCGATTCTGGCCTGCAGATTGGCGATGAAAACGTCAGCACTCTTCGGCGCGGTATCGCGCCCATCCAGGAAGATATGCACATAGACTTTTTTCAAGCCTTCATTGGCTGCCATTTCCAGTATGGCATGGATATGACGTTCATGGCTGTGTACGCCGCCATCGGAGAGCAGGCCCAGAATATGCAGGGCCTTGTCATTTTGTTTGGCAACTTCAATCGTGTGCTTGAGTGCGGGATTGGTGAAGAAGGATCCTTCCTTGATGGCCAGATCGATACGGGTAAATTCCTGATATACCACACGTCCCGCACCGATATTCAGATGCCCTACTTCCGAATTGCCCATTTGCCCGGAAGGCAGACCAACCGCCGATTCTGATGCCTGTATCAGGGTATGCGGGTATTGTTTCCAGTAGCGGTCCCAATTGGGTTTATTGGCTTGAGCGATGGCGTTGTCGGTGTTGCATTTACGGCAACCGAAACCATCAAGAATGATCAATAATGCTGGGGTCACGGCGGTGTTCTTTCTGTGCGCTGTACGCGGATTAGCTGTAGGATTATATTCTTTGTGGTTGCGGTGATTTTAGTATATTTTAGGCTGTGATGCATTATAATAATATCGTCATGTAATTATCCTGGTTAACGATGTCCGAATCCCCACTTAATCTTGAACACGTTGATTTAATCGACAAAGACGAGCATATCGAGCAAGCCTCGCGTGCAATGAAAGCAATGTCTCATCCGCTCAGACTCAAGATTTTATGTGTGCTCGGGGATCGTGAAGTCAGTGTGCAGGATATCGTGGATAATGTCGGCACCTCACAGAGCAATATTTCCCAGCATCTGGCCATCCTGCGCGATAAGGGTGTGTTGCGCACGCGCAAGGATGCCAACCGCGTCTATTACCGTGTCGGCGATACGCGCACTTTGCGTCTGATCAGTCTGATGCGTGACGTGTTTTGCGGATTTGCCTGACCCCCAGGTCGTTTGATTTTAACCGCACTGATAAAAAAAAGCCCAGGCATGACCTGGGCTTTTTTGCGGCTGCGTGCAGTTTAAGCCTTGTTGATTTCCAGATTGCGCAAACGGATGTGCAGTTCGCGCAATTGCTTCTCGTCGACGCTGTTTGGCGCTTGCGTCATCAGATCGTTGGCGCGCTGGGTCTTGGGGAAGGCGATGACATCGCGGATGGATTCGGCACCGGCCATCAGCGCGACCAGCCGGTCCAGACCGAATGCCAGGCCGCCGTGCGGCGGTGCGCCGAATTGTAGCGCATCGAGCAGGAAGCCGAATTTTTCGCGCGCCTGCTCTTCGCTGATGCCCAGTGCGCGGAACACGATATCCTGTACGTGCTGCTGGTGGATACGGACGGAACCACCGCCCACTTCCCAGCCGTTCAAGACCATGTCGTAGGCGCGCGACAGCGCGGCGCCGGGGTTGGTTTCCAGCAGAGTCTCGTGGCCGATCTTGGGCGCGGTGAACGGATGGTGCAGCGCATCCCAGCGTTTTTCATCTTCGTTGTACTCGAACATCGGGAAGTCGACGACCCATAACGGGCGCCATTCCTTGACGGCATGGCCGTGCGCGTGACCGACCTTGATGCGTAAAGCGCCCAGTGCATCGTTGACGATTTTGGCCTTGTCCGCGCCGAAGAATATCAGGTCGCCGTTTTTCGCGCCGGTACGCTTGATGATTTCGGTCAATGCGGCTTCCGGCAGGAATTTGACGATGGGAGATTGCAGGCCGGGTTCGGTTACCTGGCTGGCATCGTTGACCTTGATGTAGGCTAGACCTTTGGCGCCGTAGATTTTGACGAAATCGGTATAGTCGTCGATTTCCTTGCGCGACAGGCTGGCGCCACCGGGTACGTTCATCGCGGCAACGCGGCCGCTTTCCATGTCAGCCGCGCCGCGGAATACCTTGAAGTCGACGGTTTTCATCAGGTCGGTAAGTTCGATCAGTTCCAGTGCAACGCGCATGTCCGGCTTGTCGGAGCCGTAGCGGTTCATTGCTTCGGAATACGGCATGCGCGGGAATGGTGCCGGCAGATCGACATCCATTACCTGTTTGAACATCTGGCGGATCATGTCTTCGACCAGATCCATGATCTGCTCCTCGGACATGAACGAGGTTTCGATATCGACCTGGGTGAATTCGGGCTGACGGTCGGCGCGCAAGTCTTCGTCGCGGAAGCATTTGGTGATCTGGAAGTAGCGATCGAAGCCGGATACCATCAACAGCTGTTTGAACAGCTGGGGCGATTGCGGCAATGCGTAGAATTGTCCGGCATGAACCCGTGACGGCACCAGATAGTCGCGCGCACCTTCCGGGGTGGAGCGGGTCAGCATCGGCGTTTCGATTTCCATGAAGCCGTTGCTGTCCAGATAATCGCGCAAGGTCTTGGAAACGCGATAGCGCAAGCGCATGTTGGCTTGCATGACCGGACGACGCAGATCCAGATAACGGTGGGTCAGGCGTACGTTTTCAGACAGGTTCTCGTCGTCCAGCTGGAACGGTGGTGTCGCCGAAGCATTGAGCACTTCGATGTCCAGTGCAAGTACTTCGATTTCGCCGGTCGCCAGATTGGCATTGGTGGTGCCTTCGGACGTGCGCGCACGCGTCCGGTGATTTTCAGCACGTATTCGCTGCGGATTTCTTCGGCGATTTTGAAGGTGTCCACCCGATCAGGGTCGCATACGACCTGGATCATGCCTTCGCGGTCACGCAAGTCAATGAAAATGACTCCGCCGTGATCGCGGCGACGATGTGCCCAGCCAGTGATAGTTATAGTTTGATCCAGATGAGCACGGTTAACCGAGCCGCAATAATGAGTACGCATGGTGATATGGGAAATGATAAATGTTAAGAATGAGCAGGAATGGCAGGTTTTTCTGGTGAACTGACCACGCCCATGGAAACGATGTATTTTAACGCCGAATCGACACTGATATCGAGTTCGATGGTTTCACTTTTTTTGACGAAAAAATAAAAGCCGTTTACCGGGCTGGGGGTGGTGGGAATAAATACGGCGACATGTTCGGCATCCAGATGCTGCCCCACTTCGCCGGGCAGGTTGGTCTGAAAGGCGATTGACCACGCTTGCGGATGCGGATACCGCACCAGCAGTACCTTGCGAAAGGCATCGCCGTTGCCGGAAAACAGGGAATCCGATACCTGTTTGACGCTATAGTAAATCGACTTGACGACAGGGATGCGCGATAACAGGGCTTCCCAGAATTGCAGCAGGCGCTGCCCCAGCATATTCGCTGTAACCAGGCCGCTCAGGAAGATTACTGCGATCGTCAAAATCACGCCGAGGCCAGGGATTCTCATCCCCAGCCAGGCTTCCGGCCGCCAGTGCATGGGCAGTAACAACAGGCTCTGATCCAGAGTCGAAATGATCAGATTGAGCGCCCATATGGTGATCCCCAGAGGCACCCAAATCAGCAGACCGGTGATGAAATAACGTTTCATGAATAATCAGCTATGGCGTCGCGATTTATACGCAGGCCGGGCATGCGCCGGTGCCGCACGCGGGCGAGGGCGCGGCATCCTGCTTACCGGTGCTGCCGTTTTTGAAATCGGTCGCATAATAGCCGTTGCCTTTAAGCTGGAAACCTGCGGCAGTAAGCTGTTTGCCGAAGCTGTCTTTGTTGCATTGCGGGCAGACGCTTAATTCGGCATCGGCCATTTTTTGCATCACATCCTGCTCAAAACCGCAGGCAGCGCATTTGTATGCATAGATAGGCATAGTGAACACTCCTGAAAAAATGAATATTGCGTTATTGTACATTAACCAATGCTAATTTTAGGGCATTTCATTGAATATCAAGATTTAAACATTCTGAGAATCAAGCGCCAGGGTGCGGCCAGCATGTCCGTTACCGCATGACCCAGCCAGCGGCGCGCATCCCGGTGCGACATGCGCGAAGCGCGTAATGCCAGATAAAATGCCAGTGAAAAACTGACCGTCAGGTTGATGAGGCCTATCGCCAGCACGCCCAGCCCGCCCCATAGCATGTTCAGCCAGCCGATATGCCAGTCCAGCGCAAACAGTGCGTAGGCCAGATTAGCGGCGCCAAAGGAAATATGCCGGATGTCGAGCGGCAGGCCGGATAAATGTCCGAATGCGGACACCAACCCCAGATACAGGCCAAAGAAGAAATTACCGGCCAGCGAACCCAGATGATTTTCAATGTAACGGATGATGGCGCGCCATACGCGTCCGCTCAGGATACGGGGCGGCCATGTCAGCATGGCGAGGCGTTGCGGGATCTTTTCATAAATGTTCTTGTTGTCGTAATAGCCGCTGACTACGCCGGACAAAAACAGGCCGATTGCAGCGATGGCGGCATACAGCCAGTTCATCGGGGCGATAAGCGAGACTTCATTAAGCAGACTTTGGGCTTTGGCCGGTGAAATTGGTTGCCAATGCCAGAAATATCCCGCCATGCTGATAATCGCAAGCGCAGTGGCGAAAGCCAGAATCAAATTACCCAGGATCGACATGAGCTGGCTACGGAACACCTGGCCGACAAATGATCGCAGAGCCTTGAATTGGCTGGACTCCGAACGTAATTGCGCAAGCGTCTTTGCCATCCAGCTCGCGGTCATCGCGGGCTGTTTGGTGGCAATAGTCAATCCCAGCATGTATATCAGCACAAAACCCAAAGCGTAGTTGAGGCTGACCAGTGCGGCTTCCTGTAACGGTAAAAAATGCGTCTGGGTGATGAGGATCTTGAGCAAGGCCATGCCGGCGACAATCACCCCGGCACCGGCTGCCGAACGGAACATGGCGAAGAGCGCGGCACGGTTCTCTGCCACATAGTGCTCACCGGTATGGCCGGCATGCTGAGTGATCTGGTAGGCAAGTTGCTGGGTCGTGCTGCGCAACAATCGGCGTACGCTGTAACGTTCGCGTGAACTGGCGCTGAGGCTGACAAATAATGTAATGATCAGATTGAATTGATCAAGCTCGCTGGCATTGAGTATGCGCAGCAAGAGATCGAGCCGTTCCAGTTGTTGCTGCAGGCGCACGCGCACATGGGTGAGTTCGATGCTGGTGCCTTGATGGGCCGCATTGCGTCCGATGCGTGCCAGCACATCACGGCACTGGGTGATGAGTACCTGGGCATGGGCGATATCGGGGGCTGCGCCCAGGTTCAGGATTTGCCGTGCGATCTCTTCATGCTGCGCCAGGAAGGGCGATGCATGCAGCTGCAATTCGGGATTGGTTTCCAGTAGCTCCGGTTCGAGTCCGGCTGCCGCAATGCGATGCGACAGGCCGTTGATGGCTTCCCTGTATTTTTGAGCCAGGCCGATAATGGCAGGGTGGGCCGGATCGAATTTCAGGGCGATGAGCAGGCGTTGCCACAGTTCAGAGGGAACCCCGCTTATCCAGTCGCCATCATCGGTTGCCAGCGTGTTATCCAGCCAGTCGCGCAGCGAATCGGCCTGAGACAATGGCGGCAACAGCTTATAGCGGATGCGGCGCGATAGCTCGCTGGCGAAACTCTGGGTGGGCAGGATGCCTGCAGACATTAATAACTCGCCGATGCGCTTGTGGCTGAGCAGGGTCAGCAAATGTTCGCGCAAGCCCTCGGCGTAGGCAGGGTGACGTTCAATGAGGCCTAACAGGTCGGCGAGATGGCGCGACGCGATCGCCACATCGCTGCTGTTCTGCGGTCTTAACAGAAAGAATATCCGCCTGATTAATGCGCCATCACTATCAGCCGGCTGGCTGGCCATGCGCTTCAAGGCGCGTTCAAGGAATTCGGGGGTGTAATCCATGAGATAATCGACAATTGATAGTCCGGTAGGGACAGGACGTTCCGATTGTATGCCGGTTATCCATCACCGTGCAACATTCAGACAAGCGTTGATCCCGGTTTATGAAAATGCTCCCGGTCAGCTCGGCGTCAGTTGAGTGGTGGCATCATAAAATGCTAATGAATTAATTTTGAAGGAAAATGATGATTAGAAGACTGCCGTTATTGCTGCTTGCCTGTTTGACGCTGGCGTCGTGTGGACACAGTGAAGTGGATACTCATCAGGGGCAGCCGGTTACCAAGCGCAAGCAGATGTTCAAGGAAATCCTGCAGTCTTTTGAGCCTATGGGCATGGCGGTGCGCGGACGCCGTCCTTACGATAAAGACCAGTTCTTGCAGCATGCGCTGACATTGCAGACTTTGAGCACCCAGCCCTGGCAATATTTTACCCCGGACAGCAATTATTCGCCGACGCGAGCCAAACCCGACGTGTGGGGTAAGCCGGTAGAATTCAAGCAGGCGCAGCAGAAATTCGTTGATGCGACGGCAAAACTGGCTGCCTCGGCCAAAACAGGCGATCTGGATGTGATTCGTCACGACTTCCATGCCGTTGAAGACAGCTGCAAGGCTTGCCATCAGCAGTTCCGCGGTATCCCGCACTAAGGCAAGGCGATGCTCGATTTCGCCCTGTCCACGCTTGCTTTTTTTGCCGCCGCTTTCTGGATACGGCGTTATCTCGATGAACAGGGCATCAACCGCGGCATGACCCGGAACACGCTGGTGTTCGTTCTGGCTACCGTGGTATCGCTGCTGGTTTCGGCGGTGGTGGACAAGTTTGAAGACAAGCCTGCCGGTGGACAGCACGGCGATGTTGCCCAGGTGCTCAAAGCGCTGGCGCAGTAATCATGCGCCGGTTTTGTTTGGGGGCGCGTTAACTGTTGTCACTGCAACTTCAACCGAGTCATGCTGATTGGCCAGCCAGATATGACCTTCCTGTAATGTGAAATTCAGCTGCATGTTGCGTTCAGCCAGTTTGCCGAGCGCGCGCGTGGTTTCGAGCGGAATGTTATACACATCCAGGTTTTTGATCTTTGCCAGCCTGCCGCTTGCCTGATCCCACCACATATCCGCAGTACGTCCGCCATAACTGTAAATGATGACATGATTGGCGCGACCGCAGGCTTTGCGCACCATTTTCTCGTCCGGCAAGCCGACATCTATCCAGGTTTTGATTGCGCCGGTCAAATCCTTGTGCCACAAATCTGGTTCGTCATCGTTGATGATGCCATTGCCGAAATTCAGTGCGTCGTTGGCGTGGAGTGCAAAGGCCAGCAAACGTACCATCATGCGTTCATCGGTTTCCGACGGGTGGCGCGCGATGGTCAGGGCATGATCCTGATAATAATGCTGATCCATGTTTGCGATCTGGAGTGCAGCTTTGAAAATTGTGGATTTGAGCGCCATGGTGTCCTGCTTTAACTGTAAATGACCAGCGCGCTGACGCCGGCAGCGACTAGCGCAAAGATTGCCAGTGCACGCCAGTTGCTGCCGAAACGCAAACTGGAAGTGGGGAGGGTGTTAGGCAGGGATTTATACCCGGTAATCATCGTGGCTATCAGGTTAGTGTGTTTGAAAAAGCGGTAAAACAGTACTGCGGCGATATGGATGCCCGCCACCGTCAGCAAGAAATCGAATGCTTCATGGTGGATGTCGCTAATGGTGTCGCTCATATCCCCGCTGACCCAGTGTGCCAGCGGTCCGCTGGCAAGCAGCTCGTCATTGGAGAACAGGCCGGTAATGGCCTGGAATGCCAATAAAGCCAGCATGATGACTACGGCCCAGCCGCCGAGCGGATTGTGCCCGATATAATTGCTCGGCCGCGGTTTGAACAGCGTAGCGGCATAAGCGAGCGTAGGGCGCAGCCCGGTGAGGAAATGCGAAAAACGCGCTGTAGTGCTGCCTGCGAATCCCCAGATGATGCGAAACAGCACCAGCGCGAGCATGGTATAGCCGGCATAGAAATGGACCTGCATCGCGTCAAACAGGTCGGCGCTTGCCCAGGAAACCGCAAAGCAGAGCACCAGGCTCCAGTGGAACAGGCGTACAGGAAAATCCCATACTTTGATTGTTTGGCTGGTCGTATTCATGAGTAAAATATCCTGAATTAAGTAAGTTATGCGATTGCAAGCACGGTGAATTTATAGCCGACCTGCTTCCAGGCGCGACTCTCGTCGGCCAGTGCCGTGGCCGTGAGCGGATTGGCGCCCAGCCAGTTTTCGTCGAGTTCGATCTGTGCCGCGTTCGGATTGAGCTTCAAGATGAACTTGCCGAGACTGATGGGGCTGCGGCTACGGCAGAAAAGTACGGCCAGGCGCAGGATCAATACCAGCGGTTGCAGCATCGCCGGGATGGGAGCCGTGTCGCTGAGCTTGTCCAGTCCGCCGCGCTGGGTGCGTACCAGCGTAGCGATACGCGCCTGATCC
This sequence comes from Sulfuriferula sp. AH1, assembly GCF_002162035.1. Taxonomy (NCBI): domain Bacteria; kingdom Pseudomonadati; phylum Pseudomonadota; class Betaproteobacteria; order Nitrosomonadales; family Sulfuricellaceae; genus Sulfuriferula; species Sulfuriferula sp. AH1. Next base: position 2,159,311 of record NZ_CP021138.1, on the reverse strand, counting down.
TTTTGCGAGAAGCCGGGCATGTCGGCATGGGCCAGAATGTAAGCGCCATGCTTGTGGTAACCGGAATGGGCGATGGAAATGCCGATCTCATGCAATTGCGCAGCCCACAGCAGATAGGGCTTGAGCTCGTGGGCGGCAGCCAGCCCGGGTTCGATCTGTTTGAACAGCTGGGAGGCAATGTCAGCGACGCGGCGCGCCTGCTTGTGATCAACGTGGTAGCGCCGCATGAACTGGCTGACCGTTGCGGCACGCATGTCGCGATGGTGGAAGCGCCCCAGCAGATCGTACAGCACGCCTTCGCGTAATGCGCCGTCGGCAATGGTCATCTGCTCGATGCCGAATTCCGCAAAGATGCCGCTCATCACCGCCACCCCGCCGGCGAATACCGGTTTGCGGTCGGCTTTCATGCCGGCAAGGTCCAGCTTGTTCTGGTTGCCGACCATGATCATGTGTTCGCGCAGGTGCGCGAGTCCTGCGCGGGTGATGCCGTGTTCTGCCCAGCCATTCTGAATCAGCACATCGCTGATTACCCGTGCGGTGCCGCTGGAGCCCACGGCTTCCTGCCATTTGCCGGCGTAACTGGCGGCAATGGTCTGCGCCTGGGAACGCGCCACGATCTCGGCCTGCGCCAGATTGTCTTTGTTGATTTGTCCGTCTGCAAAAAACCGCTGGGTGAAATTGACGCAGCCCAGATGCAGGCTTTCCATCAATTGCGGCGTCATGCCTTCGCCAATCACGCATTCGGTGGAGCCGCCGCCGATGTCAATGATGAGGCGTGGGTGTTCGGCAGCGGGCAGGCTGTGGGCGACGCCAATGTAGACCAGCCGGGCTTCTTCGCGACCGGCAATGATTTCGATGGGGTAGCCCAGAATGGCTTCGGCTTGCTGCAAAAACGCCTCGGAATTTTCTGCGACGCGCAACGCGCTGGTACCGACACAACGTACTGCACCCTGTGGCAAGCCGCGCAAGCGCTCGCTAAAACGGCTCAAACAGGCCAGCCCGCGGGCCTGGGAGGCATCGTCCAGCAGTTTGTCGGCGCCGATGCCCGCAGTCAGACGCACCGGTTCCTTGAGCGCATCCAGCGGATAAATCTGGTCGTCTACAACGCGGGCGACCTGGAGTTTGAAACTGTTGGAACCAAGATCCACGGCGGCCAGTGTGGTGTATTCATTCATAAAGGATCAGCCAAAAAATAAGTAGGTCACGGCAATGGCAGCGAGCAGCCCGCCCAGATCGGCGATCAACCCGCAGGTGACCGCATGGCGTACCCGCTGGATGCCGACCGCGCCGAAGTATACGGCCAGGACATAAAATGTGGTTTCAGTGCTGCCCTGAATCACCGCAGCGAGCCTGCCGGCAAACGAGTCGGCGCCAAAAGTGTGCATGGTGTCGATCATTATCGCCCGCGAGCCGCTGCCCGACAGCGGTTTCATCAAGGCAGTAGGCAGTGCATCGACAAATCGGGTATCCCAGCCGAGCATGACGACGACATGGCGAATGCCGTTCAGAACCAGGTCTAGCGCACCGCTGGCCCGAAATACAGCGATGGCGACGAGCATGGCAACGAGATAGGGGATGATGGTGACCGCAGTGTGAAACCCTTCCTTGGCGCCTTCGATAAATGCCTCATAGGCGTTGACACGTTTGAAAGCGGCTGCGCCGATGAAAGCGGTAATCAAGCCGAACAGCAGGAAATTGCTGATCAGCCCGGATTGGCGCACCATTTCGTCGGCGGGCAGGCGGGCAAAATAAGCCACCAGTCCGAATACCAGTGCGCTAATGGCAGCCAGATAGCCCAGCACCACCTTGTCCAGCAAGTTGATGCGCTGAAAGAATGCCGTAGCCAGCAAACCGGCCATGGTCGAGCAATAGGTAGCGATGAGGATGGGGATGAACACGTCGGTAGGGTCATGCGCGCCCGCCTGAGCGCGGTAAGTGAAGATCGTGACCGGCAGCAAGGTGACCGATGAGGCATTGATGACCATAAACAGGATTTGTGCGTCGGAAGCCGTGGTCTTGTCCGTGTTGAGCGTCTGCAGTTCCTGCATGGCCTTGATGCCGATGGGCGTCGCTGCGTTATCCAGCCCCAGCATGTTGGCGGCCATGTTCATGGTGATCGCGCCGAGCGCCGGGTGATTGGCCGGCACGTCGGGGAACAGGCGGCGGAACAGAGGAGACATCAGCCAGGTCAGGCCTTGCAGAAAACCGGCGCGTTCGCCGACGCGCATGATGCCCAGCCATAGCGCCATGATGCCGACCAGGCCGAGTGCGATTTCGAACGCGCCTTTGGCTGCGACGAATATCGCCTGCATGATCAGGCTGTAGCTGTCGGTGTGACCCAGTACCAGCCAATTGAAGCTGGCGAAGCAGAAGGCAACGAGAAAAAAACCTATCCAGATGAAATTCAGCATGTGCGGCGTTAACCCGCCTGTTTGGCAAGCGCCATCAACAGCAGCAGCAATAGCCAGATAGTGAGTGCACGCCAGATCAGGCTGATGGTGCTGTTGAGATAGCTGCTGTCGGCTTCGTCTCCCAGCCCCAGTTCGGGCCGCCAGACTTCGCCCTGGGCGTGCTGTAGCGGCAGCCCCAGTTTAACGCCCAGGGCGCCAGCTGCGCTGGCGAGCAGGATGCCCTGATTGTGGTTTGCCCAGTCCGCTGCCTGGCTGCGCCAGCAGAAAACCGCGTCTTCGAAATCGCCGGCGATGGCGAAGCTCAGTGCAGTGATGCGCGTCGGCAGCCAGTCCAGGATATGCAGCATGCGCTGGGAAAAATGGGCGAATTCGCCCAATGTGTCGGTATGCCATTGCTCGGCGATGATGCAGGTCAGACGATACAGTACCGCGCCGACCGGACCCAGCGGGGCCAGGAGCACGAACCAGAAAATCACGCCGAACAGGTGCTGTTGCGCATCGGTCACCAGCGATTCCATCGTGGCGCGCAACAGGCCGGCTGATGATTCGGGTACGCGCTCGCCGCCGCGCCATGCGTCAAACAGGCCTTGTGCACGCGGCAAGTCGTTTTCGGTCAGCGCACGATTGATGGATTCCGCGGCCAGCGTACAGGATTTAAAACGGATGCTCAGGTAGAGTACGGTGATATTCCAGAACCATGCCAGCCACAAGCTGGCGGAACTCAGCATGAAGTAGATTGTGCCGGTGACAAGGAGCGCCGGCACGACCGAAATCAGCCAGGCGAGGATGCCGTGCTGGTGCGCGCCGGCGTTGAGGTGATGTGCCAGAAACTGCAGCGGGCGCGCAAGTCTGGCTGACCAGATCTTGGCCAGTGGTCGGAAGTGTTCCAGCAGGAGGGCGGCTAATATGGCAAAAAATGTCATCGCCTCAGTCTGTGTCAGTTAGGGATGTCCACAGTCAATACCCCCATTTGGCTAATGGAAGTGCCTGCGGTATAGACTTCCACCGATGGCATGCGGATATCCTTGCCCATCGGTTTCAGATAATCATGTAATGCCTGATAAGCCATGCCCGGCGCTAACAGCATGCTGGCTTGTACTTCCGCGCGCAGTACCTGTCTGGACGGCAAATCATCGGTCTTGATCGGCTCCTTGACTTGCGCGGTGGGCGCTATCAGGTAGCCGATACGGGCATGCTGATCGTGCTTTTTGGTCGTACGCGGGTCAGCGTAGAGTATCGTAATCGAGTTGCCCGGCTCGATCTGCTGTGCACGCAACGCAGCGAATACTTTCTGTTGCACGTCTGTCAGATTACCGTAATCGCCGTAATATTCACTATAGGCATAATGCAGGGGCTCGCTTTGCACTTCCTGAATCGTAGCGTGATTGAACCCGCCCCACCACCAGAATGTCAGCAGTATCGGTAGAATGAATGCAGAAACGAACGCTAGCCAATTTTTCTTGATCAAGGGGACTCCACGAGGTAATGAGCGATTTAATACGGTGGAAAGATACCATATCCCGGCGCGGCTTGTCGCGGTTACAATGTTAAAACGGACAATAAATGGGAGATAGCAATGATTAAATTATTAGCAATGATGTGCCTGTTCTGGCTAGGTAGTGCGCATGCGAGCGAATATGCCGCAGTGAGCGTACCCATGGTGCCGATCAAGGTCGGCAAGCATAGTTATTATGTGCAAGGAATGGCAGGCGCCGCGTCGTCGGCAAATCAGGGCTTTATGTCGAATGCCGGATTCGTGGTGACCAAGGACTCGGTGCTGGTGTTCGATACATTGGGAACGCCTTCGCTGGCGGCGGAACTGGTGAAGAAAATACGTGAAATCACTCCGTTGCCTATCAAACGCGTAATCATCAGTCATTATCATGCTGACCATTTTTACGGCCTGCAGGTATTCAAGGAACTGGGCGCGGAATCCTGGGCGCACAAGAACGGACAAGGCGCGGTGGATTCCGAAGCCGCTGCCGAGCGGCTGACACAGCGCCGCGAAACCTTGTTCCCGTGGGTCGATGAAAACACCAAATTGTTACCGGCTGACAAATGGCTGGATGGCGATACCGATTTTGAAATGGGCGGTGTGCATTTCCTGTTGCGCTATGTCGGTCCTGCGCATACCGCGGAAGATATGGCGATGCTGGTGAAGGAAGACGGCGTGCTCTATACCGGCGACCTGGTGTTTCGGGGGCGGGTACCGTTTGTCGGCGATGCGGACAGCAAAGCCTGGCTGACGGCATTGAATAAGCTGATTGCGCTGAAGCCGCGCGTGATGGTGGCTGGGCATGGCGCCGCCTCGCTCAAACCGCAGCAAGATCTGGAATTTACCCGGGATTATCTGGAATTCCTGCGCAAATCGATGGGACAGGCCGTAGCGAATCTGGAGCCGTTCGACGAAGCCTATGCGCATACCGACTGGAGCAAATATGCCAGGCTGCCGGCGTTTGAGCAGGCTAATCGCCAGAATGCCTATAATACCTATCTGTTAATGGAGAAAGAATCGCTCGCGCAATGAGACGTCTTGGCTGGATATTGCTGGTCTGCCTGTCGCTGCAAAGCCGGGCTGGTGAGCTGGAAGTGATACAGCTGCAAAATCGCAGCGTCAGCGAAGTATTGCCCGTGTTGCAGCCCTTGCTGGAACCGGGCGCTACGCTGACGGGCATGAACGACCAGTTGATATTGCGGGCATCGGATCGCAATCGCGCCGAGATCAAAAAAGTGCTGGCGACGCTGGATCAGGCGTCGCGCCAGCTGGTGATTTACGTGCGGCAGAGCATGACACAGGACCGCCAGCAGCGCGGGATCAATGCAACAGGGACAGTGGTGCTGGGAAATGGCGCGAGTATCAGCCAGCCAGTTCTCGATTCCGGTCATGGGCCGCGCACCGTGCGTCCGCAAACTTCCTCCGTTGATATCAATGTGCAGGATCGCCAGCGCCGGAGTCAGGATGCCGCAGATCAGATGGTGCGGGTGATGGATGGCGGCAGTGCCTACATCAGTGCCGGTGTGTCTGTACCGATACCCATGCGCAGCGTATATTTGAGTTCGACAGGTGCCGTGATTACGGAATCCACAGTGTATCAGGATCTGGCATCAGGGTTTTATGCGACACCACGCCTCATGGGCGAACGTGTCAGCATTGACATCAGTCCGCAGCAAAATAGTCCGCAGTATGGTGTTTATGGCACGCAAGCGGTACAACGGCTGTATACCACAGTACAAACCAGGCTGGGGGAGTGGGTGCAGATAGGTGGTGCGGGTACCTCAACCAACAGGCAAAGCCGCCAGCTATTCGGCGGCAATAATCAAACCAGTATGACTCAACGTAGCGTATGGCTCAAGGTCGAGGCCGAGTAGCCGCGTTATCAAATACCGCATCGATGGCTTCTATTATCTGATTCAGACGCAAGAAATCCTGCGCTGCACCTTCGCCTGCCATAAAACGTCGCCGTAACGGTCCCAGTGCATTGACCACCGCAGTCCGTTCCACCTGTGATTGCGGGCTGGTGAGGGCGCACCAGTTATATATCATGGTGCTGACTTCAGCTAAAAAATCGTCCGCCGGTACGGGTATGAGTTGATAATGGGTGCGATTTTGCAGGGCTGCGAGTAATTCTGTATAAGTCATGCTGGTGTTGATCCATGCGGATTTGAGTCGGTCAAGCGGATGCACACGGCAACCCATTGCTGTTGCAATGTTTACCAGCGCATCCATTGGGAAACGCGGAACGCGGCCGCGCAATCCCGTGTTCATTCATCCCTGAGTCGGCGGTTGACCGAGCGCCGGTTCATAGCGAATTATCCGGTTTCTGCCACTCTGCTTGGCCGCGTACAGCGCAGTGTCTGCAGCCGCGACCAATGCCTGGGCGTTATCCGCGTGCGCTGGCCAGGATGCGATCCCGATGCTGACGGTAATGTGTAGCGGCGTGTCGATATCGACATCGAACGCCTGCGCCTCTACCGTCGCACGCAGGCGTTCGGCGATATTGGCGGCAGCCTCGAGATCGGTCTCTGGCAGGATAATAGTGATTTCCTCGCCGCCGTAGCGGCACACGCGGTCGATGGCACGTGCCTCGCGGCGCAATAGCTCGCTCAGCACCTTGAGAACAGCATCTCCCGCCAGGTGTCCGTGCGTATCGTTGACGCGCTTGAAGTAATCGATGTCGAGCAGCAGTAGTGAGACCGGCCGCCCGGAGCGTCGCGCACGCGTGAGTTCGTCGGTGAGCAGCACGTAGAATGTGCGGTGGTTGTAGAGTTTGGTAAGACCATCGCAGGTCGCAAACTCCTCGAGCATTGCCTGATTCGCCTGGAGACGCTCGGCCATCGCGTTGAAAGCCGCGGCCAGCTCACCCAGCTCGTCATTATTATGGATGGCTACCCGGTACGACAGCTTGCCTTCTGCCAGACTTGTCGTGCCCTGCCGCAACGTGTCCACAGGATTGGTGACGGAACGTGCCAGGGCTATGCCAGCAAAAATGGATACCGCAGTAGCCAATACGAAAGCAGCAAAAGTCACCCACAGTGCTTTCGTGCGGGCGGCATCGGCCTGCGCGCGATCCTGTTCAATTACTTGATGGAAATAATCGTGCGCGTCATCAAGAATAGTCACGGCCCGCTCGATATGTGCATTGAACCGCTCCATGTCGTGCGCCGCCTCCGCATTTCCCACTGGATCGGTGAGTCGCAGCAACTGCTCGCCCAGGTACAGAGCCTGTTCCCATTCCGCATGCGCGGATTTGATCAACGAGCGTTCTTCGCTCAACGTGAACTGCTCGGGCGAGGATTCCTTGAAGATCTGCTCCACCCGTCGGCTCTGTTGCGCGAACTGCCGGCGCTCATCTGGATCGCCGTGGATCATGTAGTCGTCGACCGGCTTGGTGGCTTGGAGCAGCACCATCTGCAGGCGCATCATCGGTGCCATTTCTTCGGTGAGCTCTCGTACGATGTCGTTGAGCGGTTCGATCAGCCGTGGCAGCAGATAGAACTGGCCTACAGCTGCAGCCACCAGAAACGGCAGCAGCACGGCACCCAGACCAAGGGCGAAGCGGGTGTGCAGGGAGGCCGGAAACCTGGAGCCAGGGATTTGAAGCTTCATAACAGCCTCCAGGTCACCTCAAGGAGTGTGCTTCAGTCGAAACTGCTCTTGACGATACAGGGGTTGGCGCCAACGTCGATGCATGCTACGAACTTCAAGTTTGGATCTTGCATTGCAATATCGTACTTTTGCCGTACGCTCATGATTTTCCACCGTTTTACTTGCTGTTTAATAGTGTACTCCGAAGTCATGAAACTCCGGCCAATTTTTATTGGCGCTGATTGCGCTACATACTGCAACTGTGCTCAAGCAGTATTTTGTACAGGGTGATGATGCATGGCACGCATGCTGCCGTTTCTGCGCAAGCACTAATGCTTCCTGCTTGCTGCCGTTAACAGCGGCAGCAATGCCCCCCAAATATTCTCCACTACCTGATTTTCTGCTGCTGCGATGGGATGCAGGCCGTCGGCCTGGAACAGCTCCGACCGGGTTTCTATGCCAGTCAGCAATGACGGCAGTAAGGCCACATGGTGCTGGTGCGCGAGCGCGACAAAGGACTGCTGAAACTTTTCGGTATAGGCTATGCCATAATTGGGCGGCAGACGAGTGCCGACCAGCAGCGTACGCGCGCCATTTTTCTTGATGTCTGCGATCATGGCGCCGAGATTGCTCTGCATGGAGGTGAGCGGCAAACCGCGCAGCCCGTCGTTGGCACCGAGGGCAAGGATGACGATAGCGGGTTCGTACTGAGCCAATGCAGCAGGCAGACGGGTCAGGCCGCCTGCGCTGGTTTCACCGCTGATACTGGCGTTGATTACCTGCCATTTTTTGGGTTGCCGGGCATCCAGCCGCTGTTGCAACAAATCAGGCCATGCCTGATGGGCGGCGAGGCCGTAGCCTGCCGACAGGCTGTCGCCGAATACCAGTATCACCTGTGCAGCGTGCGCCGTACCGGATATCATGAAACACAACAACAGTAAAAACTTTCTTAAGCTCATGACTACTCCCGCCCAAAATCCCATTTTGCATGTCGTCGATCTTGCCAAGCAAGTGACCCTGAATGGCGCTGCGCTGACGATACTGCATCCTACCAGTTTCGACATCCTGCGGGGCGAATCGGTTGCCATCGTGGGCGCATCCGGATCGGGAAAGTCGACGCTGCTCGGCCTGCTGGCCGGGTTGGACCTGCCCAGCCAGGGCGAAGTATGGCTGGCGGGACAATCGCTCGCGGCGATGGACGAGGACGGTCGTGCCAGATTGCGCGGCGAGCTGATCGGCTTCGTATTCCAGTCGTTTCAGTTATTGCCGATGCTGACCGCCGTGGAGAATGTGATGTTGCCGCTGGAACTGAATGCGGTAGCCGATGCGCGCAAGCGTGCACAGTACTGGCTGGAGCGGGTCGGGCTGGTCGATCGCCAGCAGCACCGCGCCCAGCAATTGTCGGGCGGCGAGCAGCAGCGTGTCGCCATTGCCCGTGCGTTTGCAGTGAATCCGGCGTTACTGCTGGCGGACGAGCCTACCGGCAATCTGGATTCGGAAACCGGTGCGAGGGTGATCGAATTGCTGTTCGAACTCAATCGTGAGCAGGGCACGACGCTGGTGCTGGTGACGCATGACGATCAGCTTGCCGCTAGTTGCGGCCGGCGTCTGGCATTGCGTGCCGGGCATCTGGAAAGCCGGACATGAATATCGTAACGCTCGCGCTGCGTATGCTGTTACGCGAATGGCGTGCGGGTGAGTTGCGCGTGCTGGTGCTGGCGGTGCTGATCGCGGTGGCGGGGCTGGCTTCGGTCAATGCCTTTACCGCACGCATGCAGCTGGCGCTGAGTCAGGAGAGTAACCGCTTGCTCGGCGCGGATCTGGTACTGGCGTCGGATCATGCGCCTGCTCCTGTATTGCAGGCCGAAGCGCAGCGGCGCAACTTGCTTACTGCCCAAACCATGCAATTTCCCAGTATGGTGAGTACGGCGAACGCGAGCCAGCTTGCCGAGATCAAAGCGGTGACCAGCACTTACCCGTTGCGCGGCACATTGCGCATCGCCGACAGCGCATCGGCTGCCGATCATCCGGTTCAGGCCGTGCCGCGTCCGGGCACGGTATGGCTCGAAGCACGGCTGGCGAATGCCTTGCAGCTCAAGCCGGGCGACATGATCCAGATCGGTTACAGCCAGCTCAAGGTAACAGCGATCCTGACCAATGAGCCCGACCGCGGCGGCGATTTTTTTAATCTCGCGCCGCGTTTGCTGATGAATCAGACTGATGTGGCAGCTACCGGGCTGGTCACGCTTGGCAGCCGGGTCAATTACCGCTTGCTGATAGCAGGCAGCGGCAGCGCCGTCGATAATTATCGTGCTGTGCTCGCAGCGCATCTTGCACGCGGGCAACGTTTGCTGAGCGTGCGCGATGCCCGGCCGGAAATCCGCGATGTGCTGGACAAGGCAGAGCGTTATCTGGGGTTGGCGGTACTGCTGGCAGTGCTGCTTGCAGCTACGGCAGTGTTATTGTCGACCCGGCATTTCCTGCGCCGTCATCTGGATGCATGCGCGCTGCTGCGCTGTTTCGGTGCCAGTCAGCGCACCATTGTGACTTTGTATGTGTTGCAGATCGCCGCTCTGGGCCTGCTGGCCGCTGTGGCCGGCGTAGTGCTGGGTTATGCCGGACAGGCGGTGCTGGCGGCCATGCTGGGCAAGCTCGCGCACCTTGAGCTGCCGCCGGCGGCGATATTGCCGTTTGTGCAGGCGGCGCTGGCAGGACTGGTGCTGCTGGCGGGTTTCAGTCTGCCGACACTGTTCATGCTCCGGCATACGCCGGCATTGCGTATCCTGCGGCGCGATGCGGCAGCATTCGATGCGCTGGGTGCGGCAAGTTATCTGGCCGGAGTGGGGGCGATGGCGGCATTGCTGTTGTGGCAGGTGCGTGATGTACAGCTGACGCTCATGGTGCTGGCGGGGCTGGCGGTGACACTGCTGGTGACGGTGGCATTGTCGTGGTTGCTGGTCCTGGCTGCGGGTTGGCTGGGCGCGTACAGTCATGGCAGCTGGCGGCAGGGGCTGCTCAACCTGCGGCGCCGTGCAGGCGGCAGCGTCATCCAGATTTCGGCGTTTACGCTGGGCATGCTGGCATTGCTGTTGCTGACCGTGGTGCGCGGCGATCTGCTGGACAATTGGCACGCTACGCTGCCTGCCACGGCGCCGAATCGTTTCGTGATCAATATTCAACCGGATCAGGTGGCGCCTTTGCAGGCGTTTTTGCGTCAGCGCGATCTGGAGGTCGGATTGTATCCGATGATACGCGGACGGCTAACGGCGATTAACGGGCATGAGGTGAACAGTGCCAGCTATGCCGATCAGCAAACCCAGCGCCTGCTGGACCGCGAATTCAATCTGTCCTACGCCGACGAACTGAATCCCGACACCGTTTTTGTTGCGGGCAAGGGCTGGCATGGGGCCCACCCTTCTGCGCAATTTTCGGTAGAACAGGGGATCGCGGACAGGCTGCATCTCAAGCTCGGCGATACCTTGCGTTTCGACGTGGGCGGGACGCCGGTTTCCGCACGGATTACCAGCTTGCGCAAGGTTAACTGGGACAGCTTCAAGGTGAATTTTTTCGTGGTCGCCAATGCAGCGCTGTTGCAGCATACTGCCGCCAGCTATATCACCAGTTTCTATCTGCCTGCCTCGAAAGTCGCGCTGCTGAACGACATGGTCAGGGCCTATCCCAATCTGACCGTGATCGACGTCTCGGCCATCATGCAGACGGTGCAGGATATGCTGGATCGGGTGTCGGCAGCGGTGCAGTTTGTATTCGTCTTCAGTCTCGCTTCCGGTCTGGTGGTGTTATACGCCGCGCTCGCTGCTACCCGCGATGAGCGTGCGCAGGAAACCGCACTGTGGCGCGTGCTCGGTGCGCAACGGCGGCAATTGTGGCTGGCGCAGGTCACCGAATTCGCCGCGATAGGCCTGCTGGCAGGGTTGCTGGCGGCTGCGGGGGCAAGTGCCATCGGCTGGGGATTGAGCAGCGAGGTATTCAAGTTGCCTTATCATTTCGATCCGCTGCTGTGGTTGATTGCAACGGGGGCGGGCGGCGCGGGTGTGGCGATTGCCGGTGTATTGGGGCTGTGGGGTATCAGTCGGGTGCCGCCGCTGGTGACGCTGCGCGAGATGTAAGAGCGGTTGTCCCTCACCTGTGCCGGAGGTGCGTGTCCGCTGGGCTTTTAGTCGTCGTCGATGGCGGCATCCCAGATGCGCGTGCAGTTGCGCCCGGCGGATTTTGCCGCATACATGGCCTGATCAGCGTGATGGATGCATTGTTCCGGGCTGATGTTCGCTTCCAGCAGCGCAAGTCCGAACGAGGCAGTGATGAAAATCGGCTGTGGACCTTCATAAGCGACGGCGATCGCGTGCAGTTTCTGGCGTATGCGCTCGATTACCCGGTAACTCGTCTGCAAATCGGTGCCCGGCATCGAGATCAGGAACTTTTCGTGATTATAGCGGAATACCCGGTCATAGGGCCGCAACTGTTCCACCACATAACGTACCGCCACTGAAAGCGCCCGGTCGCCGGTGTCATGGCCATAGGTATCGTTGAGGTGTTTCAGATGGTCGAGATTCATGATGGCGATAGAGCAGGTCTGTATATTCTGCTGCACCTGTTCCGCCAGTTTGTTGAGCTCGGTCGCCATCGCAAGCTGGGTTTCGGCGCCGGTCAGCGGATCGTGGTTGTAGAGTATGCCTTCTATCTCGCGTTCCAGCGTTTTGACTTCGAGGCGGAACTGGTCGAGGCCGGTATTGAATTCGTCGTAGTCGGCCAGGGTGATGGACGTTTCCGTGGTCAGTTTTGTCAGCAATTGCGCGGCGAGTTCATGCAGGTGCCGGTGCGAGTTTCTCAATGGGGCGAATGCCGGGTGGTCACGCAGGGTCGTCGGAGCTTGCTGATAAAACCATAGTCCCAGGCAGCAGTGACGGTGAGCATCCTTGGCTACATCGCGCTGATCGCAGGGCAGGCGGCCGATGATGGTGCGGGTGAGATCCTTGTGCCACAACTCATGATTGTAAATGGCTTGCTTCAACTGCTTTAGCGCAGCCTGTAAGCTGATCTCATCGGTATCAAGCATGGCAGCACCCTCTAATTTCGTCTTGATTAGGTATGTTGGAGGACGATCGCCATATCCAAACAGCAGAGTTTGTCGGTGATTGCCGTTCTGGGTAATGCGTTCTCATTCTTGAGCTTCTTTTTAGCGATATCCCAATATGACAATTAAATTAAATACTTAATTCCGGAATTTTGCAAGAGAACAGCCGTGCGGGCACGGTTAACGCATTACCGTGACAATGCAGTTCGAAGTAATTCGGCGGTAAGTTCATTGATGCCGATGTTCCGGGTTTTGGCCAGTTCGTGTAATTGCGCGACCAGGTTCACATTGAGTTTGACGGCGAACGGAATCAGACCCTGGGCCTGGTTGAGTTTGCGCTGTTCGCGGCGGTCGGGCAGGGCGGCAGCCTCTGCCGCGAAACGTCCGGGCGTATCGGCTTGCTTCATTTGGCTGTTGACTTTGAGTCCCAGATTTTTATAGAGGTCGGTTTTTTTCATGGTTTTAACGGTGACGAAGAGCAAAGTCGGTATTCTACGCGTGAAGTAAAGGCCATGACGATGTTATAATTCACGGTTTTAAGCATATTGCCCCTTATCATGGAAGCCGAACGCCTTAATCAGATTGATTCCCTGTTGACCGACTTGGCTCAACGTACCGTAGAACTTCGGAGGTATCTTTGACTTCGACTCCAAGTCGAATCGCCTGGAAGAAGTCAACGTTCTCGCCGAGGATCCGGCGATCTGGAACGACCCGAAACGCGCGCAGGAACTGGGGCGCGAAAAGAAATTCCTGGAAAACGTGGTGTTGACGCTGCAAAGCCTCGATCAGGGCTTGCGCGATGGCCGCGACCTGTTCGACATGGCGCGTGAAGAAAACGACGACGACACGCTGGAAGCCGTCGGCGAAGACGTTGCGGCGCTGGAAAAAACCGTCGAAGGCATGGAATTCCGCCGCATGTTCGCCAACCCGATGGACCCCAACAACTGCTTTATTGATATCCAGTCTGGTGCCGGCGGTACTGAGGCTTGCGACTGGGCGTCGATGCTGCTGCGCCAGTATTTGCGCTATTGCGAACGCAAGGGCTTCAAGACCGAGGTGCTGGAAGTCTCCGATGGTGACGTGGCCGGGGTGAAATCCGCCAGTATCAAGGTGGATGGCGAATACGCCTACGGCTTCCTGCGTACCGAGACCGGGGTGCACCGGCTGGTGCGCAAATCGCCGTTCGATTCGTCCGGCGGCCGTCATACCTCGTTTGCCAGCGTATTCGTGTATCCCGAAGTGGATGATTCGATCGAGGTCGATATCAATCCGGCGGATCTGCGTGTCGATACCTACCGCGCCAGCGGTGCCGGTGGCCAGCACATCAACAAAACCGATTCTGCGGTGCGTATTACGCATATTCCGACCGGTATCGTGGTGCAGTGCCAGAACGACCGTTCGCAGCACAAGAACCGTGCCGAAGCGATGTCGATGCTCAAGTCGCGCATGTACGAAGCCGAGTTGCGCAAGCGCCAGGCCGAGCAGGACAAGCTGGAAGCGGGAAAATCCGATGTGGGCTGGGGGCATCAGATCCGCTCCTATGTGCTTGATCAGTCGCGCATCAAGGATCTGCGCACCAACGTTGAAATATCCAATACCCAGAAAGTCCTCGACGGCGATCTGGATGAGTTTATCCAAGCCAGTTTGAAACAAGGGGTTTAAGCATGACCGAGATTATTCCAGCCGAACATCAGGACGAAAACCAGATCATCGCCGAGCGGCGCGCCAAGCTGGCCGCATTGCGCGAAGCCGGTGTGGCTTTCCCCAACGATTTCGAGCGCAAGGATTTTGCCGGCGATATCCATGCGCAACATGCCGAGACCAGCAAGGAGGCGCTTGCCGAGCAGCCGGTGAGCGTGCAGTTTGCCGGGCGCATGATGCTGAAACGGGTGATGGGCAAGGCCAGTTTCGCTACCCTGCAGGACATGAGCGGGCGCCTGCAGATTTATCTGAGCAACGATCTGGTCGGAGAGGAAATTCATCAGGCTTTCAAACACTGGGATCTGGGCGATATCGTCGCTGCAACGGGTGTGCTGTTCAGAACCAAGACCGGCGAACTGACCGTGCAGGCGCACAGCGTGCGGCTGTTGTCGAAATCCCTGCGGCCATTGCCGGAGAAATTCCACGGTCTTACCGATCAGGAACAGAAATACCGTCAGCGTTACGTCGATCTGATGACCAACGACGATGCCCGTAACGTATTCATGACCCGTTCCAGGATCGTGCAGGCGATTCGCCAGTTCATGATGGGCCATGGTTTCCTTGAAGTGGAAACGCCGATGATGCATCCGATTCCCGGCGGTGCTGCGGCCAAGCCGTTCGTGACCCATCATAATGCGCTGGACATGGATATGTTCCTGCGCATCGCGCCTGAGCTGTATCTGAAGCGGCTGGTGGTGGGCGGCATGGAAAAGGTATTCGAAATCAACCGTAATTTCCGTAACGAAGGACTGTCGACCCGGCATAACCCGGAATTCACCATGATGGAATTCTACGAGGCGTACCGGGATTATCGCTATCTGATGGATTTTACCGAATCGCTGCTGCGCGAAACCGCGCGTGTAGCCACCGGCAGTGAGCAGGTCAGCTATAACGGCGAGATCATCGATCTGGGCAAGCCGTTCGACCGCCTCACCATTGTGCAGGCGGTGCGCAAATACAATCCGCAATACACCGAAGCCCAGCTCAACGACCGCGCCTGGCTTATTAGCTGGTTCGAGAGCAACAAGGGCAAGTACCGGGCGACCGACGGTGTGGGCGGTTTGCAGCTGAGTTTCTTTGAGGAAACCACGGAAACCCAGTTGATACAGCCGACTTTCATCATTGATTACCCGGCCGAAGTGTCGCCGCTGGCACGGCGTTCCGACAGCCAGCCCGAGATTACCGAGCGCTTCGAGCTGTTCATCACCGGACGCGAAATGGCCAACGGTTTCTCCGAGTTGAACGACCCGGAAGATCAGGCCGAACGTTTCATGGAGCAGGTGCGGCAGAAGGAGGCGGGCGACGAGGAAGCGATGCATTACGACGCGGACTATATCCGTGCGCTGGAATACGGCCTACCGCCGACCGGCGGTTGCGGCATCGGTATTGACCGTTTGGTGATGTTGCTGACCGACAGCGCCAGTATCCGCGACGTGATTCTGTTCCCGCAGATGCGCGCGGAATAAGCCTACGGTCTGAACACCCTCGTATTCTGATAATACGAGGGATCACTATTTTCTGCTGTGACGCCGGGAATGCCCAATACCGGCAGCGCTGCAAATTCGCCGGGTGTGAGCGGTGGATGTTGCAGTAGTTGCTGCGCCAGCAGCCGGTCGAGCTGTTGCTGGCGCTGGGCGGGTTCCAGTGTGAAAAACTCCGCCTGCACCATGATTACCTGGCACTTCCCGGTCATCGCCGGGTAGGGCTGCAGCGCTTTTTCATACAGCGCATGGCCGATCAGATGGAATGCCATTTCCTTTTCTATGCGTTCGCGTTGTCCGACAAATAATTCGCTCCATTGATGTTGCTGCAGCAGTTGCCATAGTGCTGGATCGGCGCAGGCGACGATGACACCGCTTTCATCGAGCAGGGTCAGGGCGTCACGGCGCCGGTCGCGCTGCGCGGTGATGCCGGCGGCGATGTGCAACTGATTGAGCGCGGCTTTACTGTGCGGCCAGATCAGCCAGGCCAGCGCATTGAAATAGTCGTGCCAGTTGTTGACGCGGGTCGGAACCTGGCTGGTTTCGGCAATCCGGGTTTCGTAAGCCTGACCGGTGTCGGATGCAGTGAATTGTATGGTCTGGCCGGATGCATTGGTGATGTTGTGTGCAGTGGCATACTGGTTGAGCAGGTCGAGGTCGATCCAGTCGTCGTCTCGAGTAAGCGCTTGCGGTAACGCCATCAGTGGAGCGAATAACGGAGAGCGCTGCAGCCAGTCGGGTTGCCAGCTCACGGTCTGGTTCTGTGGAAATGGAATTTCAGGATCAGCACAGTAGCGGCGAGCAGCAAGGTGATCGAGTTGGCGATGATAACCGGCAGCGCGTCGAGATAAATACCGTAGAGCAGCCAGAGTCCAACGCCGGCCATGAAAATGACGAACATGCTGGTGGAAATGTCGTCAGCATGTTTGGTGCGCCAGATCTGTATGACCTGGGGCACGAAAGAGATGGTTGTCAGGCTGCCGGCCGCAAGGCCCACCAGATCTTGATTAAGCATGTCGGTTTACCAATAATAGGGGTGATACGGGTCGAAGAAAGGATCGTGGTACGGATTATACCAAGGGTCGCCGTAATAGCGTCTGGGCGGCAACGGGGCCGGAATCAGCGTAACCTGGGCACCCAGCACCAGAGGCAGGGTGTCGGCAGCACGGGGTTGCAGCGTACCCGCGACCTTCAGCCATTTGCCCGGCCCGAATTGTGCCGGGTCGTAATAGCCGAACACGCAGGTCTTGAATTTGTTCGGGCTGGCCTGGTGTCGCTGTAATTCAAAACAGGTATCATCACCAGAACGATACTGGCTGACGATCTGGCCGGCCCATTCGACAGCTTCGCCGCTGGGGTCGAATCCAGCATGGCTGGAATGGCTGATGATAAGTGCGAGGAGAAATACCCATAGGCGCATGATGTCGAACTCCGTAGAATAGTGGTTCCGAGTCTTTACCTTGAGTGCATGATTATGACCGATACAACGACGATTATCACCTACCATCCGCGTGAAGAAAAAACGGCAGTTCTGCAGCATTGGCAAACCTATCCGGGCAGTTTCAAAGGTTTGTCGACTCAGACCGCCGAACTGGATTGCGGCGATTACGATCTGGGCGGCGGGGTGGTGGTCGAGCGCAAGTCGGCGACCGATTTTACCTTGGCGATCATGGATAAACGCCTGTTCGGCGAAGTCGGCAAGCTCAAATCCAGCTACGACCAGCCTGTGTATATCGTCGAAGGCGATATCTATGGCGGGCGTTTTCATACCGATCCGATCGTCATCCGCGAAGCTATCGCCTGGCTGACGGTGATGCAGGGCGTGCCTTTGGTGCCGAGTCCGGGTGAAGGCTTCACTGCCGAAATCCTGTTCACGATGGCGTCGCAGGCACAACATGGCCTCGGCCATCCCGTGGTGATGCGCAATGGCAAGCCGTTTGATCCGGTCAATGGCCAGCGTTATCTGGTGGAAGGTTTGCCGGGTATCAATGAAGTGATGGCGAAGGCGTTGCTGGATCATTTCGGCAGTGCAGCGGCGGTGTTTGCTGCCGAAGCAGAGGCGCTGACACAGGTGGCGGGCATCAGTGCACAGGCAGCTGCACGTATGCGCAAGGTGCTGGACGCGAAATGGCCGGGAGCGAAAGGCTGATGAGCAAGCCGTTTGCCTGGGCGCATTCTTCTCTGGGACAATGGAGCGAGGCGATACAGGATTGCGTCCAGCAATTATCGCCGGTACGTTCTGCGGCGAATCTGGGATTTGTGTACGTTACCGATTTATATGCCAACCGCCTGACCGAAATGCTGGCGCAGCTGCGCGAGCAAACTGGTATTGCGGAATGGGTCGGTTCGGTAGGTATCGGGGTTTGTGCCACCGGGCATGAATATCTGGATGAGTCCGCCGTCGTCGTCATGTTAGGTGAATTCCCGGCCGATTCGTTTCGGGTATTTGCGCCAGTGACGGCCGCCGATCAGGTGGCCTCGGCTCTGGATGGCTTTATGGTGCATGGCAAGCCCGCGCACTATGCTCTGGTTCATGGCGATGCGCGCAATCCGGAGATCCCCGAACTGGTTCGGTTGGTCGCGGCTGGCATGGCGACCGGTTTTGCGACAGGGGGTATCAGCAGTTCGCGCTTCCAGTCATTGCAAGTTGCGGATGAGGTAGTGTACGGCGGCTTGTCCGGGGTGATGTTTACAGATGCGGTGACGGTGATGACCCGGCTCTCGCAAGGCGTCACGCCAATAGGGCCGCGCCACACGGTGACCGCGAACCATGAGAATATCCTGATTAGCCTGGACGGGCGTCCGGCGCTGGATGTGCTGTATGAGGATATCGGCGAGATCCTGGCGCGTGATTTAAGCCGGGCGGCGGGATATATCTTTGTCGCGTTAAGTATTCCGGGAAGTGACAGCCGCGATTATCTGGTGCGCAATTTAATCGGAGCCGATACCGCTGAACGGCTGGTCGCCATCAGCGAGATCGTACCGCCGCTAGCCGAGGTGCTGTTTTGCCGGCGGGATGCAGGGGCGGCACAGACCGACATGCTCAATATGTTGCAGGATTTGCAAGCAAGTTTGCCAGCAGCACCGCGTGGTGCAGTGTATTATTCTTGCTTGGGGCGAGGCGAAAGCTTGTTTGGCGCCAAATCTGCCGAACTGGAATTGATACAGCAGGTATTGGGCGACGTGCCGCTGGTCGGTTTTTTTGCCAACGGCGAAATATCCCATGATCGTATGTACGGCTATACCGGCGTACTGACTTTGTTTATTTAGTTTTTTATTAGGAAAACGCACTATGCCACAAACCCTACAGGAAGTTTCCATGCTGCGTGACGAGATCGAAATGTTGATGCGAGAGCGCGATGGTCTATTAAGAGTCAGTGGCGCAGCGGCAGTCTTCGTTGCCGAGCTGGACAGCGAAAAATTGCCGGCAGTTACGCTGGAAGCGGCCGAAATGCTGGCTGAGTCCTTGAACGAGCTGACGGAAGATACGCTGCAGGATGCGCTTAATGCGGTGAAAGCACAGATACAGGTTCCTTAAGATACAAATGTCGTTCCTTTTGTCCGGATACCCCGGAAAGTTCGCACCCCAGTTGCGAATCGTTATCTAATCGGTATAGCTATGAACATGGCGTCCATCCATACTGTCAGAAAATATTCGGGCGATTATTGGTTGGGTGTCCTCGCATTCTCCTGCGTCTACTATCTGTTCGCCAAATTCGGTTTATGGATTGCCCCCTTCGTACACAGCAGTGTCAGCGCGATCTGGCCGGCAAGCGGCCTGGCGATCGCCGTGCTGGTACTGTTCGGCAAGCGCTACTGGCCAGGCATTCTGATCGGGGCGTTCTGGTCCAGTCTCAGTGTCGTGCCGGTTTATATCGCCTTGATGTTCGGCATCGGCGATACGCTGGCGGCCTTATCGGCCTACTGGCTATTAAGCCGTAATGAGCAGTTCCGGCCGCGGCTGGATCGCGTGTCCGAGATCGTCAAGCTGACCATGCTGGCTGCACCGCTGGCTGCACTGACAAGTGCAACTATCGGTGCGACGACGTTGGTGTTCTGGCATTTGCTGCCGGTCGAGCGCGAGACCAGTGCCTGGTCGGTATGGTGGCTAGGCAATATGATGGGTAATCTGGTGGTCGCACCCGCCTTGATGGTCGGCTATGCCAGCCGCATGTTAAAACCCAGCCGAGCGCAGTTAATCGAAATGCTCATTTTGCTTGCGTCCATGGTATGGCTCATGGGCGCATCGCATTTGCACTGGTTCGGTATCGTCAACTTCGATCCGCAATTCCTGCTGCTGTTTCCTTTTGTGGTATGGGCTGCATTACGTCTGGGCGCAGCAGGGACGGCGATCATCGTGCTGGTAGGTGCATCCATGGCAGTCGGGCTGGTAATGGGCGAAGCAAGGCTGGTAGGCATTCAGGTGCCTTATGCGGTAGTCGCCAATTTGCAGATATTGCTGGCTATCATGAGTGTGTCGGGGTTTCTGATCGCAGCTGCGTTAACCGAGCACAAGCATGCCGAGAACAAATTCGAGCAGTTGGCACGCTATGACAGCCTGACCGGGCTGGCTAACCGGAATGCCTTGTTTGAGGAACTGGATTATGCGGTTGCCAATGCAGAGCGGCGCAGGACTGAGGTTGCCCTGTTATTTATGGATCTTGACCGGTTCAAGAATATCAACGACACATTGGGTCATGCCATGGGCGATAAGCTGCTGCAGGAATTCGCCCAGCGCATTCGTAATAGCGTGCGTCAGGAGGATTTCGTTGCCCGCCTCGGCGGTGATGAATTTACCGTGTTGCTGCAAGGCGACCATGCTACGCAGTCTGCGGCAGCTGTCGCCCAAAAAGTCCTCGACGCGATGCGCATGCCGGTATTGCTGCAAGGCCACGAATACGTGGTATCCGGCAGTATCGGCATCGCAGCGTTCAATGGCGCAGTGTCTCAAACCCTGGGCAACGATTTGGCAGACTCGACGCAGGAGCTGATGCGGCAGGCTGATACCGCGATGTATCGTGCAAAACGACAAGGCACCGGCTTCATGTTTTTCAATATCAATATGGACAGCAACAGCAAGTCGCAATTGCGTTTGGAAAACTCGTTGCGGCGGGCGCTGGAAAATCAGGAATTCGAGCTGTATTATCAGGCCAAGGTGGCCGGCAAATCCGGCAAGATCGTTGGCTGCGAAGCCTTGCTGCGCTGGCGCCATCCGGTGTATGGCCTGATTCAGCCGGAAGAGTTTATCGAGGTGGTGGAGTCCATCGGCTTGATTATTCCGGTGGGGGCATGGGCGTTACGCGAGGCCTGCCAGCAAATGCACCGCTGGCAGCAACAGGGTCTGCCGTTGCAGCGGGTGGCGGTTAATTTATCCATGCGTCAGTTCCTGCAACCGGATTTGTTGGCGGTCGTGGATAAAGCGCTGGCGGATAGTCAAATGGATGCCAGCTACCTCGGGCTGGAAATCACGGAAAGCGTGGCGATGAGCAACGCCAGGCAGACTGTGGAAACCCTGACCGCATTAAAACAGCGCGGCGTGAATATTTCCATCGACGATTTTGGGACCGGCTATTCCAGCTTGAGTTATCTGAAACGCTTCCCGATCGATGCGGTGAAGATAGACCGTTCGTTCATTCAGGAACTTGAACCGGATAGTGACGATGCTGCCATTGTCATGGCGACCATCCGGATGGCGCATGCGATGAGTCTGTCCGTTGTCGCCGAAGGCGTAGAGACCGAACAGCAGCGTGATTTTTTGTTGAAGTACGGTTGCGACGTGTTGCAGGGCTATTTGTACAGCAAGCCGGTGTCTGCGGACGAATATGCGGCATTAATGCATGCCGGGCAGTTGTAGGGTTCGCCTTATGGCTTGTCCAGACACAAGGCAAGCGCAGTTTCCCAGTGCGGCAAGGCAATACCGAAAACCTTGTAGAGTTTGTCGCTACTCAAGACTGAATTGGCCGGGCGTGTGGCAGGTGTAGGATACCGGGTGGCCGGAATCGGATTGAGTGTGACGGATTTTTCCAAGGCGGTCCGCTCCAGGATGGCCGCGGCAAACGCATGCCAGCTGGTTGTGCCCGCACTGGTGAGATTGTAAATCCCTGATAAGGATTGTTGCTCGAAAGGGCGTTGCGCCAGTATCTGTGCAGTTGCTTCCGCAATCATGCGTGACCAGGTCGGCGCGCCGAATTGATCGGCAACGATGTTAAGCTGTTCCCGTTCCTGGAACAGGCGTTGCATGGTCAGCAGGAAATTGCCGCCGCGCAGTCCGTAGACCCAGCTGGTACGTAAAATCAGATGCGGGATACCCGCTGCCGCAATCGCCTGCTCGCCGGCGAGTTTGGTGGCACCATATACTCCTAGCGGGTTTGGGGTGTCGGTTTCCGTATAGGCGCCGCTTTTGCTGCCGTCGAATACATAATCTGTCGAATAATGCACCATGGCCGCGCCAAGTCGGGCGGCTTCTTCGGCCATGATGGCGGGAGCGATTGCATTAAGGGTGCGGGCCGGTTCCGGCTCGGATTCGGCTTTGTCCACTGCGGTATGCGCTGCAGGATTAACGATCAGTTGAGGGCGTGTAGTGCGTATGAACTGCCGCAACGCCTGTTCATCGGTCAGGTCCAGTTGTTGCCGGGCCGGGGCCGTCACGGTACCGAGTGTGGCAAGGGTGCGGCGCAGCTCCCAGCCGACCTGGCCATTGACGCCGGTGAGCAGGATGTTCATGCGAATACCTCGCACTGAACCAGCGGCAGACCGGCTGCATCCTTGGCGGCGATGATCGGCTGCATGTCGAGTGGCCAGGTGATGCCCAGGGCCGGGTCATTCCAGAGCAAGCTGCGTTCGAATTGCGGTGCCCAGTAATCCGTTGTTTTGTATAAAAATTCAGCAGTATCGGAGGTCACTACAAAACCGTGGGCGAAGCCTTTGGGGATCCATGCCATGCGCTTGTTATCCGCGGACAGTTCCATGCCTACCCACTGTCCAAAGGTAGGCGAGGATTTGCGCAGATCGACCGCGACGTCATACACGCTGCCGGAAATGACGCGCACCAGCTTGCCCTGGGTTTGCCGGATCTGGTAATGCAAACCGCGCAGCACGCCTTTGGCCGAGCGTGAATGGTTATCCTGCACGAAATCATCAGGAATGCCGGCTTCGGTCATTACTCGGCGATTGTAGCTTTCATAAAAGAAGCCGCGCTCGTCGCCGAACACCTTGGGTTCGATGACGAGGACATCAGGGATGCGGGTAGGAATGATATTCATGATTAAAACAGCCGTTCATTCAGCATCGCGATGAGGTACTGGCCGTAGCCGTTCTTTGCCAGCGGTTGTGCGAGTTTTTCCAGTTGGGCGGCATCGATGTAGCCCTGACGGTAGGCGATTTCTTCCGGGCAGGAGATTTTGAGACCCTGGCGTTTTTCGATGGTCTGGATAAAGGTCGATGCTTCGAGCAGCGATTCATGGGTGCCGGTATCCAGCCATGCATGGCCACGTCCCATCACTTCCACATGCAGTTGTTCCATATGCAGATAATGCCGGTTCACGTCGGTTATTTCCAGTTCGCCACGCGGCGAGGGCTTGAGGTTGCGGGCGATATCGATGACCTGATTGTCATAGAAATAGAGACCGGTGACCGCGTAGCGCGATTTGGGCTTGAACGGTTTTTCTTCCAGGCTGACGGCATTGCCTGCGGCATCAAACTCGACTACGCCGTAACGCTCCGGATCATGTACCGGGTAGGCGAATACGGACGCGCCGCTTGTTTTGGCGGAGGCCGTGCGCAGATCGTCGGAAAAGTCGTGTCCGTAAAAAATATTGTCGCCCAGCACCAAAGCGCTGTTGGCATTGCCGATGAAGTCGGCGCCGATGATGAAGGCTTGTGCCAGACCGTCCGGCGAGGCCTGGATTGCATAACTGAGGTTAATGCCCCATTGCTTGCCGTCGCCGAGCAGTTGTTCGAAGCGCGGCGTGTCTTGCGGGGTGGAAATGATCAGGATATCGCGTATCCCCGCCAGCATCAGCGTGGTCAGCGGATAGTAGATCATTGGTTTGTCGTACACCGGCAGCAGTTGTTTGGAGACTGCCTGGGTAACCGGATATAAGCGGGTACCGGAGCCGCCTGCCAGGATGATGCCTCTGCGTGCGTTCATGCTACGCTCCCGTATTGTTTTTCTATCCAGTGACGATATTCGCCGCTGGCGATGTTGGCGACCCAGTCCTGATTGTTCAGGTACCAGGCGACCGTTTTGCGGATGCCGGTTTCGAAGGTCTCCGCTGGCCGCCAGCCCAGTTCGCGCTCGATCTTGCTTGCATCGATGGCATAGCGGCGATCATGTCCTGCACGGTCTTTTACGTAAGTGATCAATTCGGCATGGGGGGTGACTGGCGAACCGGGATGCAACTCGTCGAGTATCGCACAGATGGTTTTGACTACGTCGATATTGGCTTTTTCATTCCAGCCGCCGATGTTATAGACTTCGCCGGCTGTACCGTTTGCAAGAACGGTGCGTATCGCGCTGCAATGATCGCCGACGTAGAGCCAGTCGCGTACGTTCAGGCCATCGCCGTAAATGGGCAGGGGCTTGCCTGCCACTGCGTTCATCATTACCAGCGGAATCAGCTTTTCAGGGAACTGGTAAGGACCGTAATTGTTGGAGCAATTGGTGGTGAGTACCGGCAAGCCGTAAGTGTGGTGGTAGGCCCGGACCAAATGGTCGGAGGCGGCTTTGGATGCGGAATACGGGCTGTTGGGCGCGTAGGCAGTGGTTTCGGTGAATGGTGCATCAGCCGAGCCGAGGGAGCCGTATACCTCATCGGTGGAAACATGGAGGAAACGAAACTGCGACCGGGCCGTCTCATGCAAATTGTTCCAGTGGTCGCGTACGGCTTCCAGCAAATGGAAAGTGCCGACTACGTTGGTCTGGATGAAGTCTTCCGGGCCGTGGATGGAGCGGTCGACATGGCTTTCCGCTGCGAAATTGATGATGGCACGCGGTTGGTATTCGCGTAATAGCCGGGCTATCAGATTTTGATCGCCAATATCGCCTTGCACAAAAATATGGCGAGTATCCGATGAGATGCTCGCCAGGTTTTGTAAATTGCCTGCATAAGTGAGTTTGTCCAGATTGATGACGGGCTCATCCGTCGTCTTTAACCAGTCCAGAACGAAATTCGCTCCAATAAAACCTGCACCACCAGTAACTAAAATCATGTGTCATCTCTTTAAAAATGAAAGTCGGGTTAAAAATACCCCAACCACTGCGGCATAAACAGTTTTGATTATTCAATAGTCATGTTGCCATTTTACTACAGTCTTGGGATTTTTGACAGACAAACACCGATATGTCATGTGTAGTTTTTACTACAGCATGACATATTCAGGTGTTTTTGAAAATGATCGGGATGTGCCGGAACCGACTAAACAACAGCCAGTTCCTCGCTAAAGCTCAGCTTCACATTGTCGTTTTCGTCAATGTCGACTGTGACCGAGCCGCCATTAGCCAGACGGCCAAACAGCAGTTCATCGGCCAGCGCCCGACGAATGGTATCCTGAATCAGGCGCGCCATCGGCCGTGCACCCATCAGCGGATCAAAACCTTTTTTGCCGAGGTAGGCTTTGAGTGCATCGGTGAAATGAGCATCCACTTTTTTCTCGTGGAGCTGATCTTCCAGCTGCATCAGGAATTTATCGACGACACGTAGAATAATGTCCTGCGATAATGGCGCAAAGGAAATGATCGCATCCAGCCGGTTGCGGAATTCCGGTGTAAACAGCCGCTTGATATCGGCCATTTCATCGCCCGTCTGGCTGGCGGCGGTAAAGCCAATGCTGGTTTTGGTCAGTGATTCGGCCCCGGCATTGGTGGTCATGACGATCACCACATTGCGGAAATCGGCTTTGCGGCCATTGTTGTCGGTAAGCGTTCCGTGATCCATCACCTGCAGCAGCACATTAAATACATCGGGATGTGCTTTTTCGATCTCGTCCAGCAACAAGACTGCGTACGGCGTTTTGGTAATGGCTTCGGTGAGCAATCCGCCCTGATCGAAACCGACATAGCCCGGCGGCGCACCGATCAGGCGCGATACGGCGTGGCGTTCCATGTATTCCGACATATCGAAGCGGATCAGCTCTATGCCCATCGTATAGGCCAACTGCCGTGCAACTTCGGTCTTGCCGACGCCGGTCGGACCGGAAAACAGGAACGAACCGATAGGCTTTTGCGGATTGCCGAGACCGCTACGTGCCATTTTGATGGCGGAAGACAGCGCGGCGATCGCATTGTCCTGGCCGAAGACCACGGCTTTGAGATCGCGATCCAGAGTTTTCAACGCATCGCGGTCATCGCTGTTGACATGCTTGGACGGGATGCGGGCGATTTTGGCGATAATCTCCTCGATCTCGCGTTTGCTGATGATTTTCTTTTGCTTTGACTTGGGCAGGATGCGTTGCGCAGCGCCGGCTTCGTCGATGACGTCGATGGCCTTGTCCGGCAAATGCCGGTCGTTGATGTAACGCGCAGACAATTCGGCCGCCGTGGTTAATGCCGAAGCAGTGTATTTCACGCCGTGGTGAGCTTCGAATCGTGACTTCAAGCCGCGCAGGATCGCTACGGTTTCATCGACGCTCGGTTCGTTCACGTCGATCTTCTGGAAGCGGCGTGACAGCGCGTGGTCTTTTTCAAAAATACCGCGATATTCGGTATAGGTGGTCGCGCCGATGCATTTGAGCTGTCCGGACGACAACGCAGGCTTTAGCAGGTTGGAGGCGTCCAGTGTGCCGCCCGATGCGGCACCCGCGCCAATCAGTGTGTGGATTTCATCGATGAATAAAATGGCATTGTTGTCGGCGTTGAGCTGCTTTAACACCGCTTTGAGGCGTTGTTCGAAATCGCCGCGATATTTGGTGCCGGCCAGTAATGCGCCCATATCCAGGGAATAGACGGTGCTGTCTTCCAGTATGTCGGGCACATCGCCTTCGATGATGCGGCGAGCCAGACCTTCGGCAATGGCGGTTTTGCCGACACCGGCTTCACCCACCAGCAACGGATTGTTTTTGCGACGACGGCACAGGGTCTGGATCACCCGTTCCAGTTCTGCCTCGCGTCCGATGAGCGGGTCGATCTTGCCTGCCAGTGCCTGCGCATTGAGATTCGAAGTGTAGCTGTCCAGCGCCGATGCAGGCGCCGCTTCTTCAGCATTTTCCGTCGCAGTGTCGCTGCGTTGCGATTCGGTTTGCGTGGTTTTGGTCGTGCCGTGCGAGATGTAATTGACGACATCGAGGCGAGTCAGTCCTTGCTGGGTCAGGAAGTACACCGCATGCGAATCCTTTTCGCCGAAAATCGCAACGAGCACATTTGCTCCGGTGACTTCTTTCTTGCCGGAGGATTGCACATGCAGTATCGCGCGCTGAATGACGCGCTGGAAACCGAGCGTAGGCTGGGTATCGATGTCTTCGGTGCCGGCGACGGTAGGCGTATGTTCGGTAATGAAATCGCCCAGTTGCTGGCGCAGGGTTTCAATGTTGATCGCACAAGCGCGCAACACTTCGGCAGCGGAAGGGTTGTCCAGCATGGCGAACAGCAGATGCTCCACGGTAATGAATTCGTGGCGCTTCTGTCGTGCGTCCATAAAGGCCAAATGCAAACTGACTTCCAATTCTTGAGCGATCATTTAATTTTCCTCCATCACGCATTGAAGCGGATGTTGATGCTGGCGAGCAAACGCGATCACCTGAGCGACTTTAGTGGCGGCGACATCGGCGGGATACAAACCGCAAACTCCGCGACCTTCAGTATGTACTTTGAGCATAATTTGTGTCGCTTGTTCATGAGTTTTGTGAAAAAAATGCTGGACCACATGCACTACGAAATCCATTGGCGTGTAATCGTCGTTGAGCAGCATTACTTTATGCAAAGGGGGTGGCTCAAGTTTTGCCTTGCTGGGCGCCAATAGTGTGTCGTCACGTTGTCGCGTAGCCATCTGTTCACTTTGTTTGTTAACCTGTCAGGTATTCATTTTGACGTCTCGAGCGAATTTTTCAAGTATTCCTTTGCAAATAATTAAAAATATTCACTTAGTGCTTGCTAAAAAATTTTTTCAGGAGTAAAAAGTGCACTGGAGTTTGATATCAAGGTTTTTGCAAGTCTGGTATTGCCGTTGTGCGATCTTGGTTCTCAAACAGTCCATGGCCGTTTTTGGCCTGTTTTTTATCAAGGAATGTAACAATGGCAACTGGCACAGTTAAATGGTTCAACGATTCTAAAGGTTTCGGTTTTATTACTCCTGACGACGGAAGCGAAGATCTTTTCGCACATTTTTCCGCAATCAATATGGGTGGTTTCAAAACCCTTAAAGAAGGCCAAAAAGTCAGCTTCGAAGTCTCCCAAGGACCTAAAGGCAAACAAGCTTCAAATATTCAGCCTGCTTAATTAGCTGTACTGAACTTTAAAAGGCGCGGAGTTTATCCGCGCCTTTTTTATTATTTGTACTTTTAGCCAGCTACTGCAGCGGCGTGACCGGCACGGTGACAAGCCATGCCAGCCAATCGCCTGCTTTAATTGCAATTACCGCATCTGTGCAATCATTGCGTCACCAAATGCCGAACATGACACCTGCGTTGCGCCATCCATCAACCGTGCAAAATCGTAAGTTACCGTTTTGTCGGCGATAGCGCCCTGCATCGCGTCGATAATCAGATCGGCCGCTTCAACCCAGCCCAAATGCCGCAACATCATTTCGGCAGACAAGATGATCGAACCCGGATTCACATAATCCTTGCCGGCATATTTCGGTGCGGTGCCATGAGTGGCTTCAAACATGGCAACCGAGTCGGACAGGTTTGCGCCCGGAGCGATGCCGATACCGCCAACTTCAGCGGCCAGGGCGTCGGAAATATAATCGCCATTGAGATTGAGTGTGGCAATCACATCATACTCATCCGGGCGTAACAGGATCTGCTGCAGGAACGCGTCGGCAATGACGTCCTTGATCACGATGCCGTTGGGCAACTGACACCACGGGCCGCCGTCGATCTCTACCGCGCCGAATTCGCGTTTGGCTAATTCGTAACCCCATTTCTTGAAGCCGCCTTCGGTGAACTTCATGATATTGCCTTTGTGCACCAGGGTCACTGAGCGGCGGCCATTGTCGATGGCGTATTGGATCGCACGGCGAATCAGGCGCTCGCTGCCTTCGATGGACACCGGCTTGATACCGATCGCAGAAGATTCAGGGAAACGGATTTTTTTGACGCCCATTTTCTTCTGCAAAAAGGCAATGACTTTTTTGACCTCAGCCGAACCGGCTTCCCATTCGATGCCGGCATAGATGTCTTCAGTATTTTCACGGAAGATGACCATGTCCACTTTTTCCGGCGCCTTGACCGGGCTGGGTACGCCCTGGAAATAGCGTACCGGACGCAAGCATACGTATAAATCCAGCATTTGCCGCAATGCCACGTTCAGTGAGCGCATGCCGCCGGAAGTCGGAGTGGTCAGTGGACCCTTGATGGATACGACGTATTCGCGTACGGCCTCTACGGTTTCTTCAGGCAGCCAGATGTCGTTGCCGTAGACCTTGACTGCTTTTTCGCCGGCATAGGTTTCCATCCAGGCGATTTTGCGCTGGCCCTGATAGGCTTTGGCAACTGCGGCATCAACGACTTTGCACATTACCGGGGTGATATCAACGCCGGTACCGTCACCTTCAATAAATGGGATAATGGGCTGGTCGGGCACATTCAGTGTTGCATCGGCGTTGACCGTGATTTTTTCGCCGAATGCCGGTAATTGTATGTGTTGATAAGACATAATTCTTCCTAATCTCAAGTCAAAAAAGTAAATCCAGTATGCGGCAAGTTATCCTGTTCAATAAACCCTATGGCGTGGTTTGCCAGTTCAGTCCTGATGGCAGGCATCCCACCCTGAAAGACTTCATTCCGATTGCTGACATCTATGCTGCCGGTCGGCTTGATACCGACAGTGAAGGTTTGCTTATTTTAACCGATGATGGTCGGTTACAGCATCAACTCGCTCATCCCATGCACAAATTACCCAAAACTTATTGGGTGCAGGTGGAAGGGGAGATTACCGATACCGCGTTGCAAACTCTGGCGCAAGGCGTTGATTTGGGCGACTTCGTAACCCAGCCTGCGTGTGCGGAACATATCGCCGAGCCAGCAGGGTTGTGGACGCGCACGCCGCCCGTGCGTTATCGGAAGCATATTCCGACGAGCTGGATTGCACTGACCATCACCGAAGGCAAGAATCGGCAAGTAAGGCGGATGACCGCCAAAACCGGTTATCCGACACTGCGTCTGATTCGTGCCCGGATCGGAGGATTCATACTCGATCAACTCGCACCCGGACAATATCGCTCTGTGGATGCAAATGAGATTGCAAATATTTTGCAGGAACCTGTCAACCGGCGTTAACCCGACCGCGTTAGTTGCTGTGACGATGATGATTTTTGTCGTCAAGCCACTTACTGATTTTTTATTTTAACTTTAAGGATATCAAAATGAACAAACTGTTATCTGCTATCATCGCTGCCGCTTTTGCCGCTGTTTCGTTCTCCGCTGTTGCAGCTGATGCTGCTGCACCAGCTGCTGAAGCACCTAAAGCTGAAATGGCTGCACCAGCCAAGCACAAAGTTAAAAAGCATCACGCCAAGAAAAAAGCTGCTGCTAAAAAAGAAGAAACCAAAAAAGACGAAGCCGCTCCAGCTGCCAAGTAATTAATTTGCAACATTAAAAAGGCAGGGTTTATTCCTGCCTTTTTTGTTGACCGGGTTTTGCATGATGCCATGCACAGGGTAGAATCAGTTTTTTGTGCGCGAACAATGATCTGGAAACCCCATGTAACGGTTGCCGCCGTGATTGAACAGGCAGGAAAATTTCTGCTGGTGGAAGAGAATACCTCTGATGGCGTTTTATTCAATCAGCCCGCGGGTCATCTTGATGCCGGCGAATCCATTATTGCCGCGGTGATCCGCGAGACGCTGGAGGAAACCGCTTACCATTTCGTACCGGAGTCGCTGATCGGGATTTATCAGTGGCACCAGCCTGCACATGACCGTACTTATTTACGTTTTGCTTTCGCTGGCCGAATTACCGGCCATGAGCCGGGGCGGGCATTGGATGCTGGCATTATCCGGGCGGTATGGCAGGCGCCGGAAGATATCCGTGCATCGCGGCAGCGTCATCGCAGCCCTTTGGTGAGCGACTGCGTTGACGATTATCTCGGCGGCGTGCGCTATCCGCTTACACTATTACGCCATTACGGATGAAATTCGTACTGGCACTGCTATGGCTGTGGCCTGCCGCAAGCGGGGCGGTGACAGTCGATATTTGTTACAATTACGGCTGTGCCGTCCATGCCAAAGTGGCGCTGACCAGTACGCAGATGCGGAATGTGCGCGAGCTGTTCAGGGATGCGGTTACTCCGCCGCAAGAGCGCGCCGCTATCTCACTGGGAATCGGTCTGCTCGAATCCTATGCAGCCGAACAAACGCCGACCGGTAATGACAAGGGCGGCAATGTGGCTGATGACGGGCGTGACGGGCGCATGGACTGTATCGATCATTCCCGCAATACCACTGCTTATCTGCATCTGCTCCAGCGTTTCGGATTCTTGTCATTTCATGATGTGCTGCCGCCCGTCGAGCGTGCGCCATTCGTGGTCAATGTGCATTGGGGCGCGCAAATTGAAGAGTTTGCCAGCGGACGAAAATTTGTCGTCGACTCGTGGTTCCGCGATAATGGCGCACCTGCAGTAATTTATCCTTTACAAGACTGGCTTCGTGGCACCTCACCTGATGAATAAAGCAAACCCCCATATTGTCGTCGGCATGTCCGGCGGTGTCGATTCCGCCGTGACCGCCTTGCTGTTAAAGCAGCAGGGCTACCGCGTCACCGGTGTCTTCATGAAAAACTGGGAGGACGATGAAGACGAAAACTGCCCGGCGCGTCAGGATTTTCTCGATGTGCTGGCTGTCGCCGAGATGATCGGTATCGAAGTGGAAGCGGTGAATTTCAGTGCCGAATACAAGGATCGCGTGTTCAGTTACTTTCTGCGGGAATATCAGGCGGGACGCACTCCGAACCCTGATGTGCTCTGCAATGCTGAAATCAAGTTCAAGGCTTTTCTCGATTATGCGATAGGACTGGGCGCTGAAAAAATCGCGACCGGGCATTACGCGCGCTTGCATGAGCGTGATGGCTTTTTCGAGTTGCATAAGGCTGTCGATTCGAGCAAGGATCAGAGCTATTTCCTGTATCGTCTGAACCAGGCGCAACTCTCCAGATCCATGTTCCCGCTGGGAGAGCTGCATAAAACCGAAGTGCGCAGAATCGCTGAACAAGCCGGTTTGCCCAATGCGGCGAAAAAAGACAGCACCGGCATCTGCTTCATCGGCGAACGTCCGTTCCGCGAGTTTTTGCAGCGCTATTTGCCGATACAGCCTGGCGACATGCGCACCCCGGAAGGTCGGGTAATGGGCCGGCATCAGGGTCTGATGTATCACACCATCGGACAGCGTCAGGGACTGGGTATTGGCGGCGCCGGCGAGCCATGGTTCGTTGCCGGCAAGGACATCGTCCGCAACGAGCTCATTGTCGTGCAAGGCCATGATCATCCGTTGCTCTACAGTTCGCGGCTGTTTGCTGCTGATCTGAGCTGGGCCGCGGGCACGGCACCCGATAGCGCGCAGGCTTATGCCGCCAAAACCCGTTACCGGCAGTCAGACGCGCCGTGCAGGTTGGTGCAGGTCACCGCCAATGCCGTGACGATTGCTTTCGACTCACCGCAATGGGCGGTAACGCCGGGGCAATCCGTGGTGCTGTATCAGGGCGATGTGTGCCTCGGCGGCGGCATCATTCAGGGCAGCGAACCTTCCGCTGCCGACTCGCTGGCTTAATCCAGCCGGATAAAGAGTTCGCGGTAATGGTTCATCTCGGCGATGGAGTCGTAAATATCCGATAGCGCCTCGTGTTTGCTGTTCTTGGTGAAGTTTTTGACGATCTCCGGTTTCCAGCGCTTGGCGAGTTCCTTGAGTGTGCTGACATCGAGGTTGCGGTAGTGGAAATATTCCTCCAGTTTCGGCATGTAACGCGCCAGAAAGCGGCGGTCCTGACAAATCGAATTGCCGCACATCGGCGAAATGCGGGCAGGGACATACTGCTTCAGAAAATCCAGCATTTGCTGTTCGACAGTAGTTTCGTTCAGCGTCGATGCCTTCACTTTGTCAATCAGGCCGGATTTGCCGTGCGTGCCTTTATTCCACGAATCCATGCCATCGAGTACGGCATCGCACTGATGCACAACCAGCACTGGGGCCTCGGCTATCGTGTTGAACTGGGAATCGGTCACTACCAGCGCGATTTCCAGAATACGGTCGGTATCGGGGAGTAAGCCGGACATTTCCATGTCTATCCAGATGAGGTTGTTTTGATCTTGTGCCATTTCGCTTCCAACGGTTAAAACCCAGATTGTGGCATAATCCTGAGCATGAATACATTTACTTTGATTTTCCTGAGCGCACTGGCGCTGACCACAGGGTTACGAGTCTGGTTGGCAATGCGGCAGATTCGGCATGTCCGGCAACATCGCGATAGCGTTCCCGCTGCTTTTACTGACCGGATCAGTCTGGAACAGCACCGGAAAGCAGCCGATTATACTGTCGCCAAGAGCCGTTTCTCGCTGCTGCAAATAACGCTGGAAGTACTGCTGGTATTGGGCTTTACGCTGGCGGGTGGCGTCGACTGGCTGGCCCGGTTCTGGTCCGGGCATGCGGACCGCATGATCGTGGCGAATGTCGCGCTCATTGCCAGTGTAATCGTGCTGAGCGGGCTGGCGGAACTGCCGTTGGAGATATACCGGAAATTCAGGCTGGAGCAGCGCTTCGGTTTTAATACCATGACAATGCGGCAGTTCCTCACCGATATGATAATGCAGCTGGTGCTGGGCGCGGTATTGGGCTTGCCGTTATTGTTTGCGGTGCTGTGGATCATCGCATCGGCAGGTGTCTACTGGTGGCTGTATGCCTGGCTGCTCTGGGTCGGATTCAATTTGCTGATACTGGCGATCTATCCCAATTTTATTGCGCCGCTATTCAACAAGTTCGAGCCGCTGCCCGACGGTGAGCTGAAACAGCGCATCTCTCAGCTGCTGCAGAAATGCGGTTTTGCCGCGCAAGGTTTGTTTGTGATGGATGGCTCCAAGCGCAGCCGTCACGGCAATGCTTACTTTACCGGGTTTGGCAAGAGTAAGCGTATCGTATTGTTCGACACGCTGCTCAAGCACCTGCAGTCCAGCGAGATAGAAGCGGTCCTGGCGCATGAGTTGGGGCATTTCCATCACCGGCATGTGATGAAACGCATGGTGTGGATATTCGGCATGAGTCTGGCATTCCTGTGGGTGCTCAATATGCTGATGACCAGCCCGTGGTTTTTCGCCGGTCTGAATGTCTCGCAAATTGGTGCCGGCGCCGGCTTCGTGCTGTTCTTTCTGGTATTGCCCATTTTCACTTTACCGTTGCAGCCGCTTTCCAGCGTGTATTCGCGTAAGCACGAATTCGAGGCGGATCAGTATGCAGCGCAGCATGCCGAGGCTGGCAATCTGATTAGTGCACTGATCAAGCTTTATCGTGATAATGCAGCAACGCTGACGCCTGACAGCTTATATTCATTGTTTTACGATTCACATCCGAATGCCCAGCAGCGGGTAGCGCGTTTATCTTCTTCGGTGCATAATGAAGCAATCATTTTTTGAAGGAGTGGATATGAAACAACTACTTGTCGCATTAGCGCTGGTGAGCATTTCCAGCACGTCTCTGGCCGCGCCCTTTGAGAAAGGTGACCCGAAGATCGGCAAAGCCCTGGTTGATAAGTCCTGTCAGAGCTGCCATGCGTCGATGTTCGGCGGTGATGCCTCCAGAATCTATACCCGTCCGGATCACAAGGTTAAAACCCCGCAACAATTGGCTGCACGCATCAGCGCTTGCAATGCCAATACCGGAACAGGCTGGTTCCCCGAAGATGAGGCGCACGTTGCCGCGTATCTGAATCAGCAGTACTACAAGTTCAAGTAAACCCCGGCAGACAAGCCGGGCGCGTGCCTGCGGATACGGATTACATCGCCAGGGAAATACCTTCCTGGATGATGTCGTTAAGCAACTTTTTGACTTCGAGGAAAACTGCTGCGGATGTCTTGTCACTGACGGCAGGCGGGATGCGATAGGCGACGTAAATGGTGTTCGGCTGGGCTGGCAGGTTATACACGGCGATGCTGTACGGGCACATCAGAATATTGGCCGGATTGGCTGCCATCATCTTGCGCGAAAGCACCGCGCTGCAAAACTCTATTTGTTCCGCATTCAGATAGATTTGCTGGGTCGCGCCCAGGTCTTTTCCGGTACGGTCGAGCATCTCACTGATATGATTGATATGATTGATTTTCAAACCGCGTCCTTCCACAGCGGTGACCAGAGAATCGCGTACGCTGTCGAAATCGCCCTTGACCGTGTAGATTTTGCTGAATCCGCTGGTGTCCGCCGCAATGGCAGGCAGGTTGATGCCCAGTATGAGCAAGACCAGGCCGGTTAGAATCGTTTTCATGCTGCACCTCCTCGATAACATTAGTAATAATTTTTGCATTATGAGTACACGCAAATGACAACACTATCTGACACGCAAGTATGGGGCAGAGTATGGATAACGCGCAATGGTAGAAATTTCATTGGGCGCGGGCGTGTGGAACTGCTAAAGAAGATCGGCGAAATGGGTTCGATCTCGAAAGCCGCCAAATCGATGAAGATGAGCTACAAGGCGGCGTGGGATGCGGTAGATGCGATGGGAAATGCCTTCGGTCAGGCCGTGGTCACCACTAGCACTGGCGGTAAAGGCGGCGGCGGGGCGCAACTGACTCTGAAAGCCCATCAGGTGATTGCTGCGTTTGAAAAAATGGAATCGCAGCATGCGCAGATGCTGCAGACGCTGACCGCCGAGTTTAACGCGATGATGGCTTAACCCAGCGCTGCGTGGCATTTTCGTCGGTCTCGCGTGCATCCACCCAGCGCGCGCCTTGCGGAGTAAGTTCCTTTTTCCAGAACGGTGCGCTCGTCTTCAAAAAATCCATGATGAATTCGCAAGCGGCGAACGCGTCATGGCGATGCATGGAAGCCACTGTGACCAGTACGATCTGGTCGCTCGGATACAAGTCGCCGATACGATGGATGATGGTAGCGTCGATGATCTGCCAGCGTTGTGCAGCTTCGGCTGCGATCGCGCGCAAGGCCTTTTCCGTCATTGCCGGATAATGCTCCAGACTCATCGCGGCAACGGAGCTGCCGTCGTTGATGTCGCGTACCAGGCCGACAAAACTCGCTATCGCGCCGATTTGCGGCTGGTTGGCACGCATGGCGGCGACTTCGGTGCTGAGATCGAAATCTTCGCTTTGAACCGCGATTTTCATTTAACCTCCGGTCACCGGCGGGAAGATGGCGACTTCGTCGCCGGCCTCGATCGGCGCGACCTGATCGACCAGCCCCTGATTGACTGCCACGCGATACGCCTTGCCGGCCGCCAACTGTTCGGCCCATACGCCGCCGCGGGCACGCAGCACATCCAGCAGCATCGCTACCATCACGGCGTTATCCGGCAGCGCTACGGTTTCTTCGCTGATGCCGAACTGTTCACGCAATCTGGCGAAATAGAGTACTTTGACGTTCATTGCAGCACTTCGCTAAAAGGGATGAATCTAACCATATCACCAATCCGGATGGTTTGCCCGATTTCCAGATCGACGAAGCCATTGGCCCAGACGGTGGAATTGAGCACGCCCGAACTCTGGTTCGGATAGAGCTGAACTTCGAGCTCGCCGTCGTCGGCAATCCGGGTGCGGCCGCGCAGGAACTCGCGGCGATCGCCGGATTTCAGCCATTCGCTGGCGGCACGTACGCGATAAATCGTTGGGCGCAATTGCGTTGCGCCCATGCGTTTGAGCAGGAACGGCCGGGCAAACAGGCTGAATGTTGCAAATGCCGATACCGGATTGCCGGGCAAGCCGATGAAATCGGCTTCACCGATACGACCAAAAGCCACTGGTTTGCCCGGCTTCATCGCGACTTTCCACAAGTCTATCGTCCCCAGTTGGCTGACGGCGGCTTTGACATGGTCTTCTTCGCCGACCGAGACGCCGCCGCTGGTGATGATGACGTCAGCCAGGGTGGCTGCGCGGTGTAGGGTGGCTATGGTGTCGCTCAGCGTGTCGGGAATCGCGCCCATATCTATCCATTCGCATTCCAGTGCCTGCACCAGGCCGGTCAGCGTATAGCGGTTGGAGTTGTAAATCTGTCCGGGTTGCAGCGCGGTGCCGGGCTGTGCCAATTCGTCGCCGGTGGAAAAGCTTGCCACTTTCAGACGGCGGTATACCGGCAGCGTCGCCAGTCCGACCGATGCGGCCAGCCCCATGTGGGCTGCGCCGATACGGGTGCCGGGCGGCAGTATCTCGGCGCCGGCCATGATGTCTTCGCCCGCACGGCGGATATTGTCGCCGGGTTTGACCGGGCGTTGTACATGGATGGTGTTGCCGTCGACCGTGCAATGTTCCTGCATTACCACCGCGTCGGCACCCGGCGGGATCGGTGCGCCAGTGAAAATGCGCGCCGCACTGGCGATCTGCAGCGGCTCGCCCATATGGCCGGCCGCGATGCGCTGCGAGACCAGTAAAGGCTGGCCGCCATGGCATTCTGCGGCGCGTACCGCATAGCCGTCCATTGCGCTGTTGTCCAGCGGCGGTACGGTGATGGCGGACACCTGGGCAGCCGCCAGTACGCGTCCGCCGGCAGCCTCGGTCGGCAGGGTCTCGGTTGCGGTCAAAGCGCGGGCGCGATCCAGTAATTCGCTTAACAGTTGATCTGCAGTCAGCACGGCATGCTCCTTGAAAATAAAAAAGCAGCCGAAGCTGCTTTGCTACCGATTAACCATCCGCGGTTGTAGCGAATGGTTAATCTGCATCAGTTAACGCGACGCTTGAATTCGTTGGTGCGGGTATCGATCTCGATTTTATCGCCGATTTCGACAAAGGCAGCCACCGGGATTTCAAAGCCGGTAGAGATTTTTGCAGGCTTCAGCACTTTACCCGAAGTGTCGCCACGTACGGCAGGCTCGGTGTAAATCACTTCGCGCACAACCGTGGTAGGCATTTCTACGGAGATGGCTTTGCCATTGTAGAACATCACTTCCAGCGGCATTGCGTCTTCCAGATAGTTCAGCGCGTCGCCCATGTTGTCGGCTTCGATTTCATACTGGTTGTATTCACCGTCCATGAACACGTACATGGGATCGGCAAAATAGGAGTAGGTGCAATCCTTGTAATCCAGTTGCACGGTTTCGAATTTTTCATCTGCCTTGTACACGGCTTCTGCGGTCGCACCGGTAAGCAGATTCTTCATCTTCATTTTCACCACCGAAGCATTACGCCCGGATTTGCTGAATTCGGCCTTCTGTACCACCATTGGGTCGTTGCCGACCATGAATACGTTACCTGCGCGTAGCTCTTGTGCTGTTTTCATCTGATATTCCTGCGATTGGGTATTAGGTAAATAAATAATCGGGCATTTTAACCGATACTGGCAAATTTCACCAAACTCGTTGAAAAATAGGCTACTTCAAGCGTCGGATATGGCGACGTTTTTCTGATTTTCAACTGAGCGCTGTGCATTGGCCAGTTAGTCACGCCCTGATCTATGCCAGGCTCTTCGACGCTATTTCATAGGCGTCTCTGGATAATCCCGGGTGGGTCAGGATGCGTTGCAGTTGCGCTTGCATCAGCGCCTGACGCTTCGTGTCATATTTGCGCCAGCGGCTGAGCGTGCTCAGCATGCGCGCCGCCACGGAAGGATTGAACGCATCGAGCTGCAATACCTTATCGGCCAGGAACTGATAACCCTCTCCGGAGGCTTCATGGAAGCGCACCGGGTTGGCGCGCGCGAATGCGCCTATCAGCGAATAGACCTTGTTCGGGTTCGTGATTTCGAATGCCGGATGCGTGGTTAACGTACGGACTTCTGCGAGCGTCTCTGGCAGCTTGGACGTGGCTTGCAGCCCGAACCATTTATCCAGTACCAGCGGGTCATGTTGCCATTTGGCATAAAACGCCGCCAGTGCAGGCGCGCGTTCCGCACAGTCGGCATTGGTCAGTGCAGCCAGCGCGGCGATGCTGTCGGTCATGTTGTCCGCGTGTTCGAATTGCTGCAGGCACAGCTTGCGCGACACGGAGTCGTTCAATGTCATCAGGTAGCCGAGGGCGAGATTCTTCAGGCTGCGTCTGGCGACGTGTACGGAATCAAAGCGGTAAGTGCCGCTGGTGGAGTTGGCATGATAGGCGGCCTCAAATGCGCCGCGCAGGCGTTCGGCCAGTGTCTGGCGCACGAATTCCCGCGCCAGATGGATGCCGTCCACATCGACTACATCCATCGCCTCCGCCAGATAGAGTTCGCTCGGCAAGCTCAGCAGCTGCGCCACCAGCGCCGGGTCGAGATCGCTTCCCAGCGCCTTGGCAAGCGCCTGCACGAAAGTGTCCTCGAGGTGCATTTCCTTGCCGTTACGGTGGATGGCGACCAGTTCCAGAATGATCTCCCCGGCGAGACGCTGGCCGGCTTCCCAGCGGTTAAAGGCATCGCTGTCGTGTGCCAGCAGAAATGCCAGCTGTTCACGCGTGGTATCCGTATGCAGTTTGACCGGTGCGGAAAAACCGCGCAGCAGCGATGGCAGCGGCGGCTGCGCGACATTGATGAAGCGGAATTCCTGTTGAGCCTCGCGTAATTCGAGCACGCGTGTCGTTCCCGTCGCAGCGCTTTCGCCTTCGAGTTGCAGCGGCATATCCATTCCTTGCGCATCCAGCAGTCCCATGGCGACGGGCAGATGGAACGGCGCTTTATGCGGCTGCCCCGGCGTGGGCGGGCAGGTTTGCCTGAGCGTCAGCGTGTAGACTTGGGCGGCCGCGTCATAATGACCGGTTGCACTGATCCCGGGTGTCCCGGCCTGGGTGTACCAGCGCCGGAACTGGGTGAGATCGCGCTGGTTGGCGTCTTCCATGGCACGGACGAAATCGTCCGTGGTGACCGCTTGGCCGTCGTGGCGTTCGAAGTACAAATCCATGCCCTTGCGGAAGCCGTTCGCCCCGAGCAGGGTGTGCATCATGCGGATGACTTCGGCGCCTTTGTTATAGATGGTGCTGGTGTAGAAATTGCCGATCTCGATATAGGAGTCGGGGCGTACTGCATGCGCCATCGGCCCGCCGTCTTCCGGAAACTGCACGGTGCGCAGCGAGCGTACGTCGTTGATACGCTTCACCGCGCGCGAGGACATGTCGGCGGAGAATTCCTGATCGCGGAATACGGTGAGTCCTTCTTTCAGGCTGAGCTGGAACCAGTCGCGGCAGGTGACGCGGTTGCCGGTCCAGTTGTGGAAATATTCGTGGCCGATCACGCTCTCGATGCCGTCAAAATCCGCATCGGTAGCGGTTTCCGGCTTGGCCAGCACATATTTTGAATTGAACAGGTTCAGCCCCTTGTTTTCCATCGCGCCCATATTGAAGTCGTCGACGGCCACGACCATGTAAATATCCAGATCGTATTCCAGGCCGAACGTTTCCTCATCCCAGCGCATCGCGCGTTTCAGGGATTGCATCGCGTGCGCGGTTTTATCCAGATTGTGATGCTCGACATAAATGCGCAAGGCGACGCTGCGACCGGAGCAGGTGACGAAGGTGTCGTCCACAACCGCCAGATCCCCGGCCACCAGCGCGAACAGGTAGCTGGGTTTTCTGAACGGGTCCACCCATTTTGCCCAGTGCCTGCCGCCTTCCAGCTCGCCCTGAGCCACCAGATTGCCGTTGGACAGCAGTTGCGTGTATTTACGGTCGGCGACGATGGTCGTCGTGTATTTTGCCATCACGTCCGGCCGGTCGAGGAAGTGGGTGATCTTGCGGAAGCCCTCCGCCTCGCACTGGGTACAGAAATGGTCGCCGGATTTATACAGACCTTCCAGCGCCTTGTTGTCCTGCGGCCTGATCTCGGTGACGATCTCCAGGACGAACGATGCCGGAACGCCGGCAATAGACAGGGTTGCATCGGTGATCCGGTATTGCCCGGCAGGTACAGTCTGATCGTCGAGTTTTAGCGACAGCAGTTTCAGCTGCTCGCCCTGCAGTACCAGAGGCTCGGCAGCAGCGGCATTGCGAGTCAAGACCATGCGCGAAGTAACGCGGGCATGGTCGTCAAACAGATCGAAGTGCAGGTCTGCCGTATCGATCAGGTAGGGCGGTGCGGCGTAGTCTTTTAACAGAATGGCTTTGGGCGCATCGGTTATTATTTTGTCTGGGGCATTCATGAATTAATCCGTAAGTATAGGCTGGCATTGGCGGCCACCAGGTTGTCTGTAATGGGCGGTGGCGTGGGTGAACTCTACCGCCAGCCAACATGGCATGCAAGTTTATCGGCTCAGTCATTGCGGCGTCATGCGTAATCAGTCTATGAATCGCGATCCTGCGGCTGGACGAGGGTTGCCGTTATGGCTTGCGGCGGTGCGCCGAGGTAGTTGGTTTCAGGGCCACCGCAGGTGGATATGCCTTAATGGATTAAGGCCGGCGATAAGGATTGAGTGGTCTTGTCAGCTTATAGTAAAGCGAATCGCTTGTATTGATACCTTCTCAAGTCCAGTGTGATTTCTTTTGTGGGGGAAGGTTTCTCAGGTCGAATACGGGCCTTTTCTCCAGATTCTGTTCCGCATTATGGCAATCCGCTACTCTGGAAAATTTGCGCGGTTGTGCATTGGCGCTTATGCCTGCACCCTTGCCGCATGATGCGGCATTGCTCATGCTCGAGACCGTGGCGAATGAAATGAATACGGCCACTGCCATGAGTCTGGCGCGGGTCTGCCGGACGGCGATTGATTGCATCATGGTATAAGCTCCCCATAGATACTGACTACAGGGGTCTGTAGCCAATATCTGCATCTGCCCCGAAAAATCCAGTCAGATTTGACTGGATCGCATCAGGATTCATGCCGGAATTCATTTGTTTGCATCCTTGATGAATTCTTTGGCGTCACCTACGCCTTTTTGTAACTTGCCCGAGACTTGTTTCTCAAGCCCTTTGACTTGCTGCGTCTTGCTTCCGGTCAGTTTGCCGACCTCTTCCTGCGTTTTGCCGGCAATGTCTTTTGCGGCGCCTTTGATTTGATCCTTGTTCATGATTGAACTCCTTGTAAATGATTAAAAAATCCGGTCAGGCTGACGAACCGTCATTTAGCTGCCTGTACCGAAGTAGGTGACAGCTTCAAGATAGACCTGATAAAGATGCAGTTCTGTACGGTGGCGTACGTTAAAAATGTACGCCACCGTACAGACGGCCTGGGAGGACAGAATTAAGGTAGCGCTTAATACCTTCTTCCTGTTGGCGGGCTTAAACGGGAATTATTCGATTCGGCGCATCGTCTTTTTCGTTGCAGGAACGGCTAAACCGATGTGCTTATCAAGGAGATGAATCTTGAGCAAAGAAAATCAAAAGGTAGCGGGCCGTTCCGGAAGGCAGTCAAAGAATCCGGTTTCCCTTGAGAATTCGCAATCAGCGCCAAGCGGCGAGTTGCATCAGTTGGCGGGCGGCGAGCATCCGCCTCTCACCACGAATCAGGGTGTCGAGGTTGCCGATAACCAGAATTCGCTTAAAGCCGGTGTGCGCGGGCCGGTGTTGCTGGAGGATTTTATCCTCCGCGAAAAGATCACTCATTTCGATCATGAGCGCATTCCCGAGCGTATCGTCCATGCGCGTGCGACCGGCGTGCACGGGTATTTCGAGCTGACTGCCTCACTGCAGCAGTACACCACTGCACGCATCCTCACCGAGGTGGGCGAAAAGACGCCTGTATTTACGCGCATATCAACAGTCGCCGGCGGAGCGGGTTCGGTCGACACGCCGCGCGACGTACGCGGGTTTGCGGTCAAGTTTTACACCAGGGAAGGCAACTGGGATCTGGTCGGCAATAACATCCCGGTGTTTTTCATTCAGGATGCGATCAAGTTTCCCGACCTCATCCACGCGGTAAAGATGGAACCCGACCGCGGTTATCCGCAGTCGGCAACCGCGCATGACACGTTCTGGGATTACATGTCGCTCACGCCCGAAGCCATGCACATGGTAATGTGGATCATGTCGGACCGTACGCTGCCGCGCTCGCTGCGCATGATCGAGGGTTTCGGCATCCATAGTTTCCGTTTGATCAACGCAGCCGGCGAATCGACTTTCGTCAAATTCCACTGGCGTCCCAAGCTCGGCCTGCAGTCGACTGTCTGGGACGAGACCGTCAAGATTTCAGGCGCCGATCAGGATTTCCATCGCCGTGACATGTTCGAAGCGATCGAGGCCGGCCATTATCCCGAGTGGGAACTGGCGGTCCAGCTTTTTACCGAGGAAGAAGCGGGCAAATTCCCCTTCGATCATCTGGACGCGACCAAGCTGATTCCGGAAGAACTGGTGCCCTTGCAGGTAATCGGGCGCATGGTGCTGGATCGCTGGCCCGACAATTTCTTTGCCGAGACCGAACAGGTGGCTTACTGCCCGGCCAATATCGTGCCCGGCATCGATTTCTCCAATGATCCGTTACTGCAGGGGCGGCTGTTTTCCTATCTCGATACCCAGCTCTCGCGTCTGGGCTCGCCCAATTTTCACCAGATTCCGGTCAATATGCCCAAATGCCCGTTCGCCAATCAGCAGCGCGACGGCCACATGCAGATGACGCAACCGGCCGGCCGCGTGGCGTACGAACCGAATTCCCTGTCGGGGGACTCGCCGCGTGAAACGCCGCAGGGGTTCCGCAGCGCTGCGGTTACCGAAACCGGCGAGAAAGGCCGCATCCGGCCCGAGCGTTTTGCCGATCATTACAGTCAGGCGCGTCAGTTCTATATCAGCCAGACCCCGCATGAACAGACCCATATCGCCTCGGCGTTGGTGTTCGAGCTCTCCAAGGTCGAGCATGTACATGTACGCAAGGCGATGGTCGGCCACTTGCTGCATATCGACGCCGATCTCGCCAGACGCGTTGCTGGAGGTCTGGCGCTGGACGCAATGCCGGAGGCGCCGCCGACCGCAGCGCCGATCCTGAAGCTGCCGCCTTCGCCTGCCTTGCGGACCATTGGCAAGATGAAAGATACGCTGATGGGGCGCGTCATCGGCATCCTTGTCGCGGATGGTTCCGATGCTGCCGCAGTCAGCAAGCTCAAAAAGGCTGCGACCGATGCCGGTGCTACTGTCAGGATCGTTGCGCTCAAAGTGGGCGGCGCGAAGCTGGCCGATGGCTCGATGCTCGCGGCAGACGGACAGCTTGCAGGCACGCCTTCGGTGCTGTTTGATGCAGTCGGCGTCATTCTTTCCGACGAGGGCGCAAAAACCCTGGCGGGGGAAGCTGCCGCCATCGACTTCATACGCGATGCGTATGGTCATCTCAAGGCCATTGTCTTTGACAAAGGCGGCCAAGCGCTTGTGAAAATGGCGAATATCAAAGCGGACGCCGGCGTCGTGGCGGCCAGCGATATCGATGCATTCATCGCTGCGGCAAAAACGCGGCAATGGGCCCGGGAAAAGTCGGTACGAATTCTGGCGTAGCCACTGTAAGGGCATATCGTAAATATGAACGGAGACAGGGAAGGGCGGCCTTTCCGATAAATGAACAAGGAAGCGAGAATGAGCAGAATCACAACGCAGGACGGAGCATGCATCTATTACAAGGATTGGGGTGTCGGGCAGCCCGTGGTATTCAGTCATGGCTGGCCGCTCAACGCGGACAGCTGGGAGGGCCATATGGTCTATCTGGCCTCCAACGGCTATCGCTGCATCGCGCATGATCGCCGCGGCCACGGCCGCTCGAGCCAGTCGTGGAATTATAATGACATGGATACTTATGCCGATGA
The DNA here is from genome assembly GCF_002162035.1 of Sulfuriferula sp. AH1. Taxonomy (NCBI): domain Bacteria; kingdom Pseudomonadati; phylum Pseudomonadota; class Betaproteobacteria; order Nitrosomonadales; family Sulfuricellaceae; genus Sulfuriferula; species Sulfuriferula sp. AH1. Next base: position 2,114,574 of record NZ_CP021138.1, on the reverse strand, counting down.
TCTCGCCGAACTGATGGAGACGCTGAATCTGCAGGATGCCGTATTGATAGGATTCTCGGCGGGCGGCGGCGAGATTGCACGTTATATCGGCCGGCATGGCAGCAAACGGGTGTCCAAGGTCGCGCTGGTCTCCGCCGTGCCGCCGCTGATGCTGAAAACGCCGGAAAACCCCGGCGGTTTGCCGATGGAGACGTTCGACGAGATACGCCAGCACTCCATCGATGACCGTTCGCAATACTACAAGGATCTCGCCAGTGGCCCGTTCTATGGTGCCAACAGGCCGCGTTCGCGGGTTTCGGAAGGCACGATGGCCTCGTTCTGGCTACAGGGCATGCAGGCGGGGCATAAAAACACCCTGGATTGCATCAAGGCGTTCTCGGAAACGGATTTCACCGAAGATCTCAAAAAAATCGACGTGCCGACGCTGATTGTGCACGGCGACGATGACCAGATCGTGCCTATCGGCGCGTCGGCACTGCATTCGTCGAAGCTGGTGAAGAATGCGACCCTGAAGATTTATCCGGGCGCGCCGCACGGCCTCACGGACACCCATAAGGCGCAGCTCAGCGCCGATCTGCTGGCGTTTATCCGGGCCTGAAGGAGCGCTTAACCGGAGTGGCAATGTCGCAAGGTGGATTTCATGAATTGTTGTCGTCAAGGAGGGAATTTCCATGCGTCCGAATCTGACTCTCATTTCGTTGGTCGGTCTTGCATCCGCCGGGATGATTAATCCCGCATTTGCCGACGGTGCTGCCATCGCGCAACGTGGTACCGATCACGGTACGCCGGCCTGCGCTTCCTGCCACGGTGCCAACGGTGAAGGCATGGCCGCAAGCGGGTTCCCCCGGCTGGCCGGGATGAACGCCGGCTATCTGCAGACTCAGCTTGTCGCATTGGCGAAAGGGCAGCGCGTCAATCCGGTGATGTCGCCCATCGCCAAATCCCTGAGCGCGGAGGAGCGGGCCGCGGTTGCGGGCTATTACGCCAGCCTGCCTGCCCCCGCCACTGCGGCAGGTGCAACGCCTCACGCGAATCCTGCGGGCGAACGTCTGGCGCTCCAGGGCCGCTGGGCGCAAGGATTGCCGGCCTGCATCCAGTGTCACGGCGCGACCGGGGCGGGCGTGGGCGCCACTTTCCCGGCGCTGGCCGGACAGTCTTCGATATACATCGAGAACCAGCTGCATGCCTGGCAGCAGGGCGCGCGTGCTCCTGGTCCCCTGGGGTTGATGAAAGTCATCGCATCCAAGTTGTCCGCGACCGATATCCGTGATGTTGCCGCGTACTTCGCAACATTGCCCGTGAGCACTGCCAATGGGAGGACTAAGCCATGAAGACTCAGTTAGCTGCCGGATTGACCGTCGCTGCTCTTGCTGTCACTGCAGGCGGCATCATCCTCACGGCCGGAGCCGCGCAACCGCTGCCAGCCCGGAATCCTGCCGACACTCCGGTTCACAAGCCGCAGGCGCCGTCGGCTGCCACGGCAAATGCCAAACCGGCCCTGTTTCAGCCGCCAGCCGATCAGGACATGCCCCAGGATGAATTCGGCAAGGTCGTGCAAATGGGCAAGGATATCTTCGAGAATACGGGACGCGCTGCCAGCCAGTATGTAAGTCCGAACAGCAATCTGCGTTGCGCCAGCTGCCATCTGGACGCGGGCCGTCTCGCCAATTCAGCGCCATTGTGGGCAGCTTATGTCGCTTACCCCGCCTATCGCAGCAAGAACAAGCACGTCAATACCTATGCCGAGCGCATACAGGGATGCTTTAAATTCAGCATGAACGGCAAAGCGCCGCCGCTTGGCGACCCTGTGCTGGTGGCGCTGGAAACCTATTCGTACTGGCTGGCGAGTGGTGCGACTATCAATTCAAAGCTGCCGGGCCGGGGTTATCCCAAGGTGGCCAAGCCACCATTGCCGCGGGATTATGCACGTGGCCAGCAAGTGTTCGAACAGCATTGTGCCGTGTGTCACGGCGCGGACGGGGCCGGTCAGGTCGATGCCAACGGCCGGACCGTGTTCCCTGCGTTATGGGGCGAGAAATCCTTTAACTGGGGTGCCGGCATGGGCAGCATCAAGAATGCAGCGGGTTTCATCAAGGCCAATATGCCGCTGGGTCTGGGCGGTACGCTGACCGATCAGCAGGCATGGGATGTGGCGACCTTCATGGACAGTCACGAACGTCCGCAGGATCCGCGTTTCAACGGCAATCTCGCCGAGACCCGCGCAAAATATCACGATTCGCCCGACAGCATGTACGGACTTACGGTGAACGGGCAGCAACTGGGCAAGGGAACTCCGAATAGCGCACCGCATAATAAGAGAAGGTGATGCAACACGATGCCGGACATCGGAACGGGCCGTCGCTCAGTTTTGTGACGGGTGCGAAGGTCGCGCCTGTCGAGGCTGCCCTGATGCGAGCCCATGCCTATGCAGTGGTGGCGAGTTTGCTGATCGCTGCGTTGTTCGGCACGGTCGCCGCCATCAAGCTGGTCGATCCGGACTTTCTGAGCGGGCATGTGTGGGATACCTGGGGTTCGGTGCGCGCGGATCATACCCAGGGCATCCTGTTCGGCTGGCTCGGCAATGCGTTCCTGGCGTTTCTGTATTTTGCCGTGCCGCGTCTGGCCGGGCGCCCGGTGATGAGCAGCGTGCTGGGATGGTGGCTGTTCGTATTATGGAATCTCGCTGTGGTCGCGCTGGGTTGGGCGGTCGTCCTCATCAACCTGCCTGATTATCTGTGGGCGATCAAGCCGCTCGAATGGACGGAATTCCCGCTGGCAGTCAATCTGGTGACCGAAGCCTGCCTGATATTGACGGCGTTGCAATTCATCCCGCCGCTGGCGCGCAGGCCTAATCCGGACGGCATCTATGTGACGTCGTGGTATATCATCGGCGCACTGGTATTCACCCTTCTCGCTTTTCCGGTGGGCAGTCTGGTGCCGATGCTGGTGCCCGGCGCGATTGGTGCCGCATTCAGCGGGTTATGGATACACGACGCCATCGGCTTGTATGTGACACCCCTGGTCGTCGCGATCGCCTATTATGTATTTCCGGTACGCACCGGGGAGCCCATCTACAGCCATTTTCTTTCGATGCTGGGTTTCTGGCTGCTGTTTTTCGTTTACCCGCTTAACGGCACGCATCACTACATCTATTCGTCCATACCGATGGACACCCAGCGCGCGGCCATCGCCGCATCGGTCATTCTGGGTATCGACGTGATCATCGTGGTATTCAATCTGCTGATGTCGCTGCGCGGCCAGGGTGCGCGGGTCAGGCGTGACGCCCCGCTGCTTTTTGTATGGACGAGCGTGGTGATCTACCTTGTCGTCAGCCTGCAAGGCTCGCTTCAGGCGCTGATGCCGATGCAGCGCTACATTCATTTTACCGATTGGGTCATCGGCCACTCGCATCTGGCGATGCTGGGTTTCGCCACCTTCGGCGCCCTGGGCGGCATCGCGCATGTCTGTGAGCGCAGTGCGGGTTGCCGTTATCATTCGGGCTACATGCATCTCGCTTACTGGCTGATCCTGTTCGGCCTTGGGGTCATGTTCGTCGATCTGACGATGGCAGGGCTGATGCAGGGTAGGTTATGGAACAGTACGGCGCCGTGGATGGATTCGGTGCGCGATTCGCGTATTTACTGGCTGGTCCGCGCAGCCACTGCAATACCTTTGCTGCTGGGATTTGCGGCGTTTATCGCGGGCATGTTCGCCGGTGCAGTCAATCGTCATGCCGGCACCGGCAAGCGCAGTTTTCACATGGGCGCAGCGGCGCCTCAGGCGGCTGGTGGCTGAGATGGCAATCCATCAATCCAGGCTGGAGCCGCAGCGCTGGTTCGGCCTGGCGTATCTGCTGGTTTTCGTCGCCGGCATCGGTTTCTTCCTGCTCTCGTTTGTCGTCTTGGGGGTGTTGCCCGGATGGCGTCTGGCGAAGACGATGGGCGTGCATGGCCCGGCGCCCATGCCGAATTACACTGCCGCCGAACTTCGCGGCCGCCGCGTCTATGCCAGCCTGGGCTGTGCGCTGTGCCATACCCAGCAGGTGCGTTTTCTGTTTACCGACGTGCGGCACTGGGGGCCGCCCACGGCAGCATGGGAAACAGGTTACGATTATCCGCAACTGTGGGGAACACGGCGCATAGGTCCCGATCTTGCGCGCGAGGCCAGCGTCCGCAGCGATGACTGGCAGCTCACGCACCTGTATAGTCCGCGCTGGATCGTTCCCGATTCGGTGATGCCGGGGTTCCCGTGGCTGTTCAATGGCCGCCCCGACCGTCCGACTGCTGCTGCTTCCGATCTGCTGGCTTATCTGCATACGCTGGGTCGTGCGCGGCAGTCTGGTGCGGGGACAGGCACTGTCACCGATGAGGGGCTGGATCCGGCCATGCAGATGGAGATTTCGAGCATCTGCGCTACGCCTTTTATCCACCCGAATCAGGCAAGGATCGCCGACGTAGCGCCGGATCTGGTAAATGGCGTACCGGCGCGCGCGCAGCTGCTCACACGCGGACGTACCCTGTTCGCACAGAATTGCGCAGGCTGTCACGGTGGCAATGGTGATGGCAATGGACCGGCTGCAGCGGGGCTGTCGCCCAAACCAGCCGATCTGCGGCGGCAGCAGTTTACAGTCAAGGGGCTGGCGTATATCTTGTGGAATGGCGTGCCAGGCTCCGCGATGCCGGCCTGGCGCGATCTCCCCGTCAACGATCTCGCCAGTCTGGCGGCTTATGTGCAGTCGTTTCATACCGGGGCGGACGATCCGGCGCAGGCGCCGGTCAATGTGCTGTCCCGCGGTGCCGTGGTCTATGCGGAGAATTGCCTGAACTGTCACGGTGAACAAGGCAAGGGTGACGGCCCCGCCAGCATCGCGTTGCTGCCGCGCCCTGCCGATTTTACCGAAGCCCGGCCTGATACGGCGCTGATACTCGATGCGCTGGATAACGGGGTTCCCGGCGCCAGCATGCCGCCCTGGCATCAGCTTGCGCCGGCAGACAGGCAGGCGGTGAGTGCCTTCGTGCGCAGCCTGTTCAAACCCGCTGCGGGGCGGCAGCCATGATGTCAGCGCTTGTCGGTGCCATCGTTGTCCTGATTGTATTGCTCACAGGCGTATGGTTCATTTCGTCCGCATTCCGCGCGTGGGCCGAGAAACCCAAATACACCATGCTGGAACGCGATGAAATGTTCGAACGTGCCGTCCGCAGTGAAAAGGGTATTGCCCGAACGGACGGAGATGATGAATGACGCAATGTGCGTGAGCAGGCGGCGATTGCATACGCGCGCTGCTGTTGAAACCGGCCTTCCCGGTACGAGGAGTCAGAATGGAAATTTATGTCCCCACCGATGCGAACGCGCCCAATAGCGCGGAGCAGCTTTACGATATTCCTGCTTTCGGCAACGTCAGTCTGTTGCATTACACCGACTGTCACGCCCAGTTGCTGCCCATTTATTATCGCGAACCCAGCATCAATCTGGGCGTCGGCAGCACCGAGGGGAAAGTGCCGCATCTGGTCGGCATGCCGCTGCTGGACGCATACGGCATTCAGCCCGGCAGCCGGCAGGCTTATGCGTTCTCGCATCTGAATTTTGACGCGGCGGCGCGGGCTTACGGCAAGGTAGGCGGTTTCGCGCATCTCGCCAGTCTGGTCAAGCGCCTCAAGGCCGACCGCCCCAAGGCTTTGCTGCTGGACGGGGGCGACAGCTGGCAGGGATCGGCCACGGCCCTGTGGACGGCGGGACAGGATATGGTGGAAGCATCGCTGGCGCTGGGCGTCGATATCATGACCGGGCACTGGGAGTTCAGCCATGGCGCAGAGCGTGTGCTGCATGTCGTGCGCAACGACTTCAAGGACAAGATCGCTTTCATCGCTCAGAACATCGCGGGCAAGGATGATTCGCCGGTTTTTGATGCGTATGTCATGCGTGAGCAGAACGGTATCCCGGTTGCGATCATCGGGCAGGCGTTCCCCTATACACCGATGGCGAACGGTGAGCAGTTCGTCCCCGGCTGGGACTTCGGCATCGACGAGATGCATCTTCAGGCGGTGGTCGATCAGGCGCGCAGCAAAGGCGCGCAAGTCGTCGTCCTGCTCTCGCACAACGGGATGGATATCGACCTTAAACTGGCCACGCGCATAACCGGCATCGACATGATTCTGGGCGGTCACACCCACGACGGTGTGCCGGTGCCGAGCGTGGTGCGGAATGCGGGCGGCAAGACCATCGTCACCAATGCCGGCTCTCATGGGAAATTCCTTGCCGTAATCGATTTTGACGTCAAGCACGGGCGGGTGGCCGATTACCGCTACCATCTGCTACCGGTGTTTTCGGAATTGCTGCCTGCCGACCCGGATATGCAGGCGGTCATTGACCGGGTGCGCGCGCCGTTCGCCTCGCGCCTGCAGGAACCCATCGCAGAGAGCCGGGAGTTGCTCTACCGGCGCGGCAATTTCAATGGAACCTGGGATCAGCTGATCGTCGAAGCCCTGATGCAGGTCAAGGACGCCGAGATCGCATTCTCACCCGGCTTCCGCTGGGGTACCACGCTTTTGCCCGGACAGATGATCACCCGCGAAAATCTGATGGAACAGACTGCGATTACCTATCCTCATACTTCCGTGACGGAGATGACCGGGGCCGAGATCAAGCAGCATCTGGAAAAACTGTGCGACAAGATATTCAATGACGATCCGTATCAGCATCAGGGCGGCGACATGGTGCGTACTGGCGGGCTGATTTACATGTGCGAACCCGCGGCAGAGATGAATGCGCGTATCAGCAACATGACATTGCACGGTCAGCCGGTGCAGGCCAACAAGCTCTATAAAGTGGCGAAGTGGGGAGCAGGCAGCTCGCAGTCAGAGGGAGAACCGATATGGGACGTGGTCGAGCAGTATCTGAAAAGTACGCCGGTGGTTAAAAATCATGTACCCAATGTGCCGCGTCTGACGGGTATGCATCTGAATCCGGGGTTCGCTTATGATTGACCGGCTGCGGAAGGGTGAGGGCCGGCGGGCAGGCAGGCGCTGCCTGTTCTCACTCGGTGAGTGGATTATTGTGCTGGCGTGATCAGGCGTTACAGGCGGCTTTAACCAGATTGGTCGCCAGGTCGGTTTGCTTTGCCAGTTCGGACACCCATGCCTCATGATGCTGCCTGATCTGCGGATAAGCCGCTTGCCAGGCCTGCCAGGCAAGCGGCTGCGTACCGATCTGGTTCCAGCTGTGCCAGAAGCCGGTCAGTACGGCGGCGCTGCGGCTGCCCAGCCCTTGTCTGTACAAGGCCAGGAACGCATCGAGCTTGACGTGATGGGCGTTATCCGTCTGCGGGTAGATATGCCAGACAAAGGGCCGCCCAGCCCACAGGGCGCGGACGAACGAGTCTTCGCCGCGCACGAAATTCATGTCGCAGGCCCACAATAGCCGATCATAGCGTTCCTGATCGAGGAAGGGCAGCCGGTGCACGCGCAGATTGCCGCGTTGCCAGGTGTTGCCTGCCTCGAAAAATTCACTGACTTGCGGCGTGAGCCGGCTATCGGGCAACATGCAGCAGATGGGCGTGGGGTTGTCGATCCAGGCTTGCAATAACTCGGCCAGCGCCGGGTTTTCGTAACCGAACAAGGATATCTTGAATGCGGCGGGGTCTGACGCGATGCCCAGCTGCGCCCAGAACTCGGCCTGTTGTGCAGATGATGCCTGGAACTCATGACGGCGGTCGAGCAGGTCATGCTCGCGCAGCAATCCGCCAGTGCCGGCAGTAAAGCCGGGGAAGAAGAAATGCTTGACCAGCGACAGGCGCGGATGCGGGGAAGGCAGGCGGTGGCAGCCGGCTACCCAGTCTTCCGCGCTGAGATATTCGAGATTGAACCAGCGCGGTTTGACGGCGCTGGCGGCCATGGCCGCGATGTAGCTGTCGGGAATAGTGCAGGCAAAGGCTTCGATGACGACATCGGCGATGTCGACGGCAGGGAAATCGGCCGCCCACAGGCGGATTTCCACGCCATCGATGGTTTGCCGGCCGGTACTGGCATCGGCGTCCGGGCATAGCGCGGCCAGCGGGCGTAAATCGTCTACCCACAGGCGTACCTTGATGCCGTGTTCTGCTGTCAGTTGCCGCGCCAGGCGCCAGGTGACGGCGATGTCACCGTAATTGTCGATGACGGCGCAGAAGATGTCCCAGCGCGGCATAGGTTAATTGGACAGCAAGCGTTGCAGCTGATCCTGTACCTTGTCCAGCGTTGTCTTGAAGTCCAGCATACGCTGTTTCTCCTGATCGACGACGGCAGCCGGCGCACGGTCGACGAAGCTGGCGTTGCCGAGCTTGGCCTCGCATTTGCCGATCTCGCCCTGCAGGCGACTGATTTCCTTGTTCAGGCGCTCAGTCTCGGCTTCGCGGTCAATCTCTATCAGCAGCATCAGTTTGGTGTCGCCGACGATCGCAACCGGCGCATCGCCTTGCGGCAGTTCGTTGTGGATTTTGACTTCACTGAGCTTGGCCAGCGCCGCGATGTAAGGCGCGAAGCTGTTTAGCATGGCGGCGTTGCCGGTCATCGCCAGAGGCACTTTAAGGGCGGGCGATAGGCTCATTTCGCCGCGCAGACCGCGGGTAGCATTGACGATGTCCTTGAGCAACGCGATGCGGGTGTTGGCGTTGTCGTCGATCTTGCCGGTGTCGGCCTGCGGATAAGGCTGGGTCATGATGCTGCCACCGGACTTGCCGGTCAGCGGTGCGACGGTCTGCCACAGCTCTTCGGTGATGAACGGGATGATAGGGTGGGCCAGGCGTAATGCGGTTTCCAGCACTCGCACCAGCGTACGGCGCGTGGCACGGGCGGCCGCTTCATCGCCTGCCTGGAGTTGCACCTTGGCCAGTTCCAGATACCAGTCGCAGTATTCGTCCCAGACGAATTCATACACCGTGCGCGCCGCCATGTCGAAGCGGTAGTCGGCGAAGGCCTGGGCCATGCCCAGTTCGGCCTGTTGCAGACGGCTGATGATCCAGCGGTCGGCATCGCTGTAGGTGAGCGGCAGGGTCTCGTCGAGGCCGACATCCTTGCCGTCGCAATTCATCATCACGAAGCGTGTGGCGTTCCACAGCTTGTTGCAGAAATTGCGGTAGCCGTCGGCTCGCTGCAAGTCGAACTTGATGTCACGGCCGTGGGTGGCGAGGCTGGCGAAAGTGAAGCGCAGCGCGTCGGTACCGAATGCGGCAAAGCCGTTCGGGTAATCGGCGCGGGTCTGTTTGGTGATGCTGGCCGCCTGCTTGGGGTTCATCATGCCGGTGGTGCGCTTTGCGATGAGATCTTCCAGCGCGATGCCATCGATCAGGTCGAGCGGGTCAATCACGTTGCCTTTGGATTTCGACATCTTGTTGCCATGGGCGTCGCGCACGAGGCCGGTGACATAGACTTCGCGGAACGGTACCTTACCGGTGAAATGCAGTGACATCATCACCATGCGCGCGACCCAGAAGAAGATGATGTCGAAGCCGGTGACCAGCACCGAGCCGGGCAGGAATGCGTCCAGCTCGGGTGTCTTCTCCGGCCAGCCCAGCGTGGAGAACGGCCACAGCGCGGAGGAGAACCAGGTGTCGAGCACGTCTTCGTCGCGGCGGATGAGCTTGTCGCCGGCCTGCTGCTGTGCTTCGGCTTCGGTATGGGCGACGTAGATGTTGCCGTCTTCGTCATACCAGGCCGGGATGCGGTGCCCCCACCATAGCTGGCGCGAGATGCACCAGTCCTGGATGTTTTCCAGCCACTGGTTGTAGGTGGAAGTCCAGTTCTCCGGTACGAACTTGAGTTCGCCGGATTTGACTACCTCCAGCCCCTGTTTGCCCATCTCTGCCATGGCGACAAACCACTGGTCGGTGAGCATGGGCTCGATCACCGCATTGGTGCGGTCGCCGCGCGGCACCATGAGCTTGTGCGGTTTGGCATGGGCGAGCTGTTCCTTGTCATGCAGTTCGGCCAGCAGCTTTTCCCGGGCGGCGTAACGGTCCAGCCCCTGGTATTCGGTCGGACACAGGTCGTTCATCTTCGCATCCAGCGTCAATACGCTGATCGGCACCAGATGATGGCGCGCGCCTACGGCATAGTCGTTGAAGTCGTGTGCGGGGGTAATCTTGACCACGCCGGTACCGAATGCGGGGTCGACATAGTCGTCGGCAATCACAGGGATGCTGCGTTCGGCGATGGGCAGGCGCACATGGCGGCCGATCAGGTGCCTGTAGCGTTCGTCTTCCGGATGCACGGCCACGGCGACGTCGCCGAACAGGGTTTCCGGGCGGGTGGTGGCGACTTCGACAAAGCCTTCCTCGCCTTCGATGGCGTAGAGGATATGCCACATGAAGCCGTCTTCTTCGCTGGAGACGACTTCCAGGTCGGATACCGCGGTACCCAGTACCGGGTCCCAGTTCACCAGGCGTTTGCCGCGATAGATGAGGCCTTCGTTATACAGTTTGAAGAATACCTCGGAGACTGCTGTGGAGAGTCCTTCGTCCATGGTAAAGCGCTCGCGGCTCCAGTCGCAAGAGGTGCCGAGGCGGCGCATCTGCCCGGTGATGATGGAACCGGAGTGGGCTTTCCACTCCCATACTTTGTCGAGAAAGGCGTCGCGGCCGAGGTCGTGGCGGGAAATGTGTTTGGCGTCGAGCTGGCGTTCCACCACGATCTGCGTGGCGATGCCGGCGTGGTCGGTACCGGGCTGCCACAGGGTGTTGTCGCCCTGCATGCGATGGTAACGAATCAGCGCGTCCATGATGGTGTGCTGAAAAGCGTGCCCCATGTGCAAGGTGCCGGTGACATTGGGCGGCGGCAGCATGATGCAGTAAGCGGGCTGCTGGCTGTCCATGCTCGGGCGGAAATACCCCGATTGTTCCCAGTGCTGATACCAGCGTTGTTCTATTTGTTGGGGTTCGAAGCTTTTGGCGAGTTCCATGATGCAGAGTCGTGTTGGGTAAAACACGACATTATACCGAATCGTCGTCCTTGTTGAGCGGAATCCCGCGACGGGCGAATTCCTTCACCAGCGTTTCATGGATGATGTGTTCGATATTGACCGTGAGCTGCGGCAATAATGCGGCCAGGGCTTCGTCCATGGCTTGCTGCAAGCGCGGTGCGATCAGGGCCGTGACCTGATTCTGCATTTGTGCATCGACGGCACGCAAAATCTGCTGCGCAATCTGGTTACTGGTGTCGGCAGAAATCGCACTGGTGTCGGTTTGTAGCGCGGCGATCGATTGCGGATCGTGAAAAACCGCATCGCCCAGTTTGACGATATCGGTGAGGATAGGAAAGGCCGGTGCGGTATCGTAATCCGGTATCGTCAGGGGTTCCGTGTGCGTCGCAGGCGCACCTGCAACCGGCGCATGGTATTTGCCCATCAATGCCTGCATTTTGTCGAGTAGGGGATCGTCCATAATGATCGGTTATTTTTTGCTCATGTCGTGATTGCTCATCGCGTAGCCGCGCTGCTTGTAGAACACCCAGCGCTGCCGGGCGGTCTCGCGGTCGGTTTCGTCAAGGCTGACGATTTCGATCAGGCGCTCGAAGCGGCTAAAAAAACCGGGCGTTGTATCATTCAGATTGATGAGCACATCGTTGTGGCTCAGATCGCCGATATCCGCACCCAGCACCACCGGCGTCTGCGCGGCATGCGCAGCTTCGGTGCTGCAGTGCGGCAGAAAGCTGGTTGCCGGATCGGACCACAAGCGCCGGTCGAGTTCGCCGAGCGCCTGCTGGTCGGTGCTGTGCACCATGATGCTCAAGCCCTGGCGGTGCGCTTTCTGAATGATCAGCCGCGCCAGCTCGAGCTTGTCCGTCGCGTTGGAGTAGAAGTCTACCCGCGTCATTTGCTTGCTGCGCGTGCCGTCAGGAAATGCGTCAGCAATGGCACGGGACGGCCGGTGCCGCCTTTGTCCTTGCCGGATTTCCACGCGGTGCCGGCAATGTCCAGATGCGCCCAATTGTATTTTTGGGTGAAGCGCGACAGGAAGCAGGCAGCGGTGATCGAGCCGGCGGGGCGTCCGCCGATGTTGGCGATGTCGGCAAAATTGCTGTCGAGCTGCGGCTGGTAGTCGTCCCACAGCGGCATGCGCCAGACGCGATCCTGTGCGGATACGCCGGCCTGTTCGATTTCGGCGGCGAGTTCGTCATTGCCGCTGAACAGCCCCGAGGCATGATGCCCAAGCGCAATCACGCAGGCGCCGGTGAGGGTGGCGATGTCGATGACGACTTCGGGGTCAAAGCGTTCGGCGTAAGTGAGCGCATCGCATAACACCAGGCGGCCTTCTGCATCGGTGTTGAGGATTTCGATGGTCTGGCCGGACATCGAGGTGACGATGTCGCCGGGTTTGACTGCCATGCCGTCAGGCAGATTTTCGCTGCTGGGGATGATGCCGATGATGTTGAGCGGCAGCTTGAGTTCGGCGGCTGCGCGCAAGGTGCCGAGCACGCTGGCTGCACCGCACATGTCGTATTTCATCTCGTCCATCTCTGCGCCCGGTTTGAGCGAGATGCCGCCGGAGTCGAAGGTGATGCCCTTGCCGACCAGCACGATCGGCTTCGCGCCCTTTTTGCCGCCGTTATGGCGCAGGATGATGAGTTTCGGCGGCTGGTTGCTGCCTTGCGCTACAGCGAGCAAGGAACCCATGCCCAGTTTTTCCATGTCTTTGCGCTCCAGCACTTCGCATTTGAGCGGGAATGCCTTGGCCAGGTCCTGTGCCTGCTGCGCCAGATAAGCCGGTGTGCAGATGTTGCCGGGCAGGTTGCCGAGGTCTTTCGCCAGTTCTACGCCGGCGGCGATGGCCTTGCCATGAGCAAGCGCGGTTTCCGCTGCTTTGGTATAGGCCGGTGCAATGTTGAGGATGAGCTTCTTGAGCGCGTTGCCGCTGTTTTTCGGTTCGTCCTTTTTGCTTTTCAGTTTGCCGGGCTGGAAGCGTTGCGCGTAGGCGGCCAGTACGGTTTGTTCGATCTTCCAGGCGATGTCGCGGCTGTCGACGACTTCATTGAGCAAATACAGCGCGGCGCTGGTGGCGCCCGTGGCATTCAGGCTGGCTAGTGCGGCATTGATGCTGGTGAGGAAGGCCTTGGCGTTGAACTCCTCGGCCTTGCCCAGTCCAACCAGCAGTACGCGTTCGCTGCCCAGATGCGGCACATGATGCAGTAACAGGGTGCTGCCGACACGTCCGTTCATGTCGCCGGTCGTCAGGATTTTGGATAAATAACCCTGACTGGCGCTATCCAATTCGCGTCCGCTGGCGGATAATTGACGGGATTCGAATACACCGACCACGATACAGGCAGCGCGTTGTTTTTCTGGTTGGGTGTTTTTTATGCTAAATTCCACGAGATGCTCCTGCGCATGAATGAATACCCCCATTATTTGCAGTCTTCTGTTAAAAGTCAAAACTAAGAAAATTTATCATGCTTTTTCGCCGCGCATTATTGCGTGAACTCATTTTTAATTATCTCGGCGTGTTTCTAGTGCTGGTGACCATCACGCTGACTACGCTGTTTATCCGCTTGCTCGGCGAGGCGGCGCGAGGTGAGCTGGCGGTCGAGGCCGTGCTTGCATTCCTGGGGTTCGGCGTATTCAGTTTTCTGCCGTTGCTGCTGTCGCTGACCTTGTTTATTTCCATCATCATGGCGGTGTCGCGCGCTTACCGCGAGAGCGAGATGGTGGTGTGGTTCAGTGCGGGGCTGAGCCTGACTGCATGGGTGCGTCCCATTCTGACCTTTGCATTGCCGGTGGTACTGGCGATCGGCGTATTGAATCTGGCGGTGATCCCGTGGGCGCTGAGTAAAAAGGACGAATTCAGGCAGTTGCTGAACAGCCGCGATGAGCTGTCGGTGATCGCTCCCGGCATGTTTACCGAATCCAAGCAGGCGGATAAGGTATATTTTATCGAAGGTCTGGCAAACAACGGCGCGCGCGTCAAGAACGTGTTTATGCAGTCGGTGGAAAACAACACGCTGGGCATCACCGTTGCGCAAGCCGGAGAGCATCACGAATTGCCTGATGGTGAACGTTATCTGGTGCTGGAAAACGGGCGCCGCTATGAAGGCGTACCGGGGCAGGCGGACTACAAGCTTGCCGAATTCGGGCGCTACTGGATGCGGCTCGAGCCGCAAACGGTGGCGCTGCATCGCGATTACGGCGCCAATGCGTTGCCTACCCTGACATTGCTGCAGAACCCTACCGCGGTCAATCTGGCGGAATTCGTCTGGCGCTGCGGATTCCCGATCAGCGCGGTGATCCTGGCGTTGCTGGCGATACCGCTGAGTTTCGTCAATCCGCGTGCGGGTCGTTCATTCAGCCTGATTCTTTCGCTGCTCATTTTCGTCATTTATAACAACATGCTGGGCATTATCGAAGCGTGGGTCGCGCAGCAGCGGATATCGTTCATTGCCGGCCTGCTGGGTGCGCATCTGATCATGGCCACCGTCATGGCGCTGATGTTTTATCAACGGGTAACGGTACGCAAATTGCGGTGGTGGAAATGAGAGTCATCGTCCGCTATCTGGCAACCGAGGCGCTCACCGCATCGTTATTTGTTTTTACTGCGCTGATGACTTTGTTTGCGCTGTTCGATCTGATCAATGAGCTCGATTCGCTGGGCAAGGGCACTTATGGTTTCTGGCAGATTTTGGTGTATGTGACTTTGAGCGTGCCAGGGCATTTGTATGAGCTGCTCCCGGTGGCCGCGCTGATCGGCACGCTGGTTGCGCTATCGCGGATGGTGGAGAACTCCGAGTTCACCATCATGCTGGTGTCGGGTTTGTCGATGCGGCGCATCGCCGTTTATCTGATGCTGATAGGCTTGCTGTTCACTGCGCTGACTTTTGCGTTTGGCGAGATCGTCGCACCAGCGAGCGAACGCTATGCCGAGCAGATGAAGCTTAAGGCCACCAATGCGCTGGTGGCGCAGGCTTTCCGTTCCGGTCTGTGGGTGCGCGACGACCGCAATTTTATCAATGTGCGCGAAGTGACTCCGGATGGGGCGTTGCGCGATGTCAACGTGTATACGTTCGATGACCACTTTCGTCTGCAGCGGATCTATCGCGCCGCCAGCGGCGAATTTTTGCACGACAATGTCTGGAAGTTAAAGCAGATTGATGAAACCCGGTTTACCCCGGCCGGGATCACTGTCGCTCACTATCCGGAGAATCAATGGCAATCGGTGCTGACGCCCAGCATCATGAACGTGCTGCTGGTGGCGCCGGAGAAGATGTCGGCGCTGAATCTGTGGGAATACATTCAGCATTTGCATGCCAACCGCCAGCCCAGCAAGCGTTATGAAATAGCGTTGTGGAGCAAGTTGATCTATCCGTTTGCAGCGCCTGTCATGATTTTGCTGGCGCTGCCTTTTGCGTATCACCGCCCGCGCGCCGGATCGGTGAGCACACGGGTGTTTGCCGGCATCATGCTGGGTCTGGGTTACCATCTGTTCAACCGGCTGTTCGCCTATATCGGCTTGCTGAACGACTGGCCTGCATTGATGAGCGCGATAGTCCCTACCATCGGCTTCCTGCTGCTGGGTATCGTATTGCTTAAGCGGGTCGAGCGTCAGTAACCAGCCGGGTGCCTGCAAGCCGGTCATGCAGAAACTGGCCGTCGCGATCAAAGAATGCCCATATCTGGGTAATGCCGATCAGCCAGCTGAACAGAAAGCGCAATAGCGCTTGCCGCAGCGTGAGTTTGCTGCCGTCCACGCTTACCACACGTATGCGCCAGGTCTTCATCGCCAGGGATTGCCCGCGCATCCAGAACCAGCTGAAGTACGCAGCCATGACCACTATCAGGTAAATCTGCAGCAGTGCCTTGAACAAGGGCGATTGTGCGTTATGCGTCAGGCTGATGAACAGGTAATCGGCAATGAATAATACCGCCAGCAATAGCAGGGTTTCATACAGCATCGCGGCAAAGCGATGCCAGAGTTTGGCGGTGGGAAGGTGCGCATTCATGAATTGCCTATCAAAATTGCAAAGCCGATATTATCCACCAATTTTGCGTGGAACGGGTTTAGCGTATAAAATGTGCGGCTATTTTACGGTTTCTCCCATCCATGCGTATTGGTAGTCACACCCTTAAAAACAATCTCATTGTCGCCCCTATGGCCGGGGTGACCGATCGTCCATTCCGGCAGTTATGCAAGCAAATGGGCGCAGGGATGGCGGTGTCGGAAATGGTGACTTCCAATTCGCTGCTGTACGGCTCGGCCAAGACCCAGCGCCGTGCGAACCACGAGGGCGAAGTCGATCCCATTTCGGTGCAGATCGCGGGTTCCGATCCGGCGATGATGGCTGAAGCGGCACGGCATAACGTGGATCGCGGGGCACAGATCATCGACATCAACATGGGTTGCCCGGCCAAGAAAATCTGCAATGTGATGGCAGGGTCGGCTTTGCTACAGGACGAACCGCTGGTGGCGCGCATCCTGGCCGCGGTCGTGGCGGCGGTACCAGGGGTGCCAGTGACATTGAAAATCCGTACCGGTTGGGACAGGCAGCATAAAAACGCATTGACCATCCTGAAAATCGCCGAGGATAGCGGCATTCAGGCTTTGGCCATGCATGGGCGGACACGGGCTTGCGGTTATACCGGACAAGCCGAATACGATACGATTGCTGCAGTCAAAGCGGCGGCGCGCATTCCGATTATCGCCAACGGTGATATTACAACGCCGGAAAAGGCGAAATTCGTGCTTGAATACACAGGGGCGGATGCGGTGATGATAGGGCGGGCCGCGCAAGGGCGTCCATGGATATTTCGCGAGATTGCCCATTTCCTGCAAACCGGGACGTACTTGCCGCCTCCTGAAGTAGATGAAATACATCGGGTGCTGACGGATCATATGCATGATCTGTATGGTTTTTATGGCGAACAATCCGGTGTGCGTATCGCGCGAAAGCATATTTCCTGGTACACCAAAGGGTTGCATGATTCTGCAATATTCCGTCATGCAATGAATCAGTTGCAGACACTGGAAGAGCAAGTGGCCGCTGTTGATGATTTTTTTGAGCGATGCCGCGCACGCGGCAAACATCTCGACTATGTGGCAGATGACGTTGCCGATGACGCAACAACGCTGGCTGCATAATCAAGCTAGCTAGGGGACTTAATGAACAGAGAGAATGAAATCGCGGCGTGTGTGGAGCGCGCCCTGGACACCTATTTTCAGGACCTGGACGGCGAAACGCCGACGGGTATCTATGACATGGTGTTGGCGTGTGTGGAACAGCCCCTGATTGAGAAGATTCTGCATTTCTCTCAGGGAAATCAGACCCGGGCTGCAGAATATCTCGGCATTAATCGCAATACCTTACGCAAAAAAATGGCACAGTACGGCATCGAATAATTTGCTGTGTCCCATCATTTAATCATTCAGGATCCAACATGGCTTACATAGAACGCGCACTGATCAGTGTGTCTGACAAAACCGGTGTATTGGCGCTGGCTCAAGGTTTACGCGAATTCAATATCGAAATACTGTCCACCGGCGGTACAGCAAAAATGCTGGCCGAGCATGGTATTCCGGTGACTGAAGTGGCCGATTACACCGGTTTTCCGGAAATGCTGGACGGCCGTGTCAAGACCCTGCATCCCAAAATCCATGGTGGCATACTGGCGCGGCGCGATCTGGCCGAACACGCTGAAGCGGTGCGGCGTGCGGAGATCGGTTACATCGATCTGGTGGTGGTGAATCTGTATCCGTTCAGCCAGACCGTAGCCAAGCCGGATTGCACCTTGCCTGACGCAATAGAGAATATCGATATCGGCGGGCCGACCATGGTACGTTCCGCCGCAAAGAATTATCAGCATGTCGCCGTGGTAACCGATCCGGCGGATTACGCACAGGTACTGGGTGAACTCAAAACAAATCACGGTTCGCTGTCGACAGGCACCTGCTACGATCTGGCGTGCAAGGCTTTTTCCCATACTGCGCAGTACGACAGTGCGATCTCCAACTATTTGACCGCACGTGAACTGGATGGCGAACAGGCTGCATTCCCGAGCCGACTGAATCTGAATTTCGAGCGCGTGCAAACCATGCGTTATGGCGAAAATCCGCATCAGGCCGCAGCATTCTATCGCGACCTGAATCCGGTTGCAGGCAGCCTGGCGCACTATACTCAGTTGCAGGGCAAGGAATTGTCCTATAACAATATCGCAGACAGCGATGCGGCGTGGGAATGCGTCAAGACCTTCAATCAGCCCGCATGTGTGATTGTCAAGCACGCCAACCCGAGCGGCGTCGCTGTCGCACATGACGCGGTAAGCGCTTACCGTCTGGCGTTCGCGACGGATGCCAGCTCCGCATTCGGCGGTATTATCGCGTTCAACTGCGAGGTTGATGAAGTGGCGGCGGAAGCCGTGTCGCAACAATTTATGGAAGTCCTGATCGCGCCTGCTTACAGTGCGGCGGCACGTGAAGTGCTGGCCAGAAAGACTAACGTGCGGGTGTTGACGGTGCCGCTGGCTCATGAAACCAATGTACTGGAAATGAAGCGTGTGGGCGGCGGGTTGCTGGTCCAGACTGCGGATAATTTCAATATCACAGTCGACGACTTGCGCGTAGTGACGGATATCCATCCCAGCGCGCAGCAGATACAGGACATGCTGTTTGCGTGGCGCGTAGCGAAATTCGTCAAATCCAATGCCATCGTGTTCGCTGCCAGTGGTCAGACACTGGGTGTCGGCGCCGGACAGATGAGCCGCGTCGACTCCACCAAAATTGCGGTAATCAAGGCGGCTAATGCCGGTTTGTCATTGGCAGGCTGTGCTGTCGCTTCGGATGCCTTCTTCCCGTTCCGCGACGGTCTGGACGTCTTGGCCGAGGCCGGCGCCAAGGCTGTCATCCAGCCGGGTGGCAGCGTGAAAGACGCAGAGGTGATTGCTGCTGCCAACGAACACGGTATCGCCATGGTCTTTACCGGACATCGGCATTTCCGTCATTAAGTCAGGATACTCATGAATATTCTCGTTATTGGTTCAGGTGGACGCGAACACGCGCTGGCATGGCGTCTGGCGCAGTCGCCGCGTATTGCCAAGGTGTTTGTGGCGCCGGGTAATGCAGGTACCGCAGGCGAAAAGGAACTGACCAATGTACCGGTCACCTCGATACCGTTGCTGCTTGAATTCGCCAGGCGCGAACAGGTCCTGTTGACTGTGGTGGGCCCTGAAGCGCCATTGGCTGCAGGTATCGTTGATGCCTTCCGTGCCGAAGGCCTTAAAATATTCGGCCCTACGCAAGCCGCGGCGCAGCTGGAGGCTTCGAAGGATTTTGCCAAGGCCTTCATGCAGCAGCATGGCATTCCTACCGCAAAATACCAGACTTTTAGCGATATTGCTGCCGCCCATGCGTATATTGATGCGAATGGTGCGCCTATCGTGATCAAGGCCGACGGCCTGGCTGCCGGTAAGGGCGTGGTGGTGGCGCAGACTGCGGCAGAAGCCCACGAAGCGGTAGATATGATGCTGCAAGGCAATCAGCTGGGCGATGCCGGTGCACGCGTAGTGATCGAGGAGTTTCTGAGCGGGGAAGAGGCCAGCTTTATCGTGATGTGCGATGGCGAGCATGTGCTGCCATTGGCGACCAGTCAGGATCACAAGCGTATCGGTGACGGCGATACCGGCCCCAATACCGGCGGCATGGGCGCGTATTCGCCCGCCCCGGTGGTGACGCCGGAGATTTATGCCAAGACCTTGCGCGAGGTGATCGCGCCGGTGATGGCCGGAATGAAGCAGGCGGGGACGCCGTATACCGGATTCCTGTACGCCGGCCTGATGATCGACAGCGATAACAATATCAAAGTGCTGGAATTTAACTGCCGTATGGGTGATCCCGAGACACAACCCATCATGTTGCGGCTGAAGTCGGATCTGGTGATGCTGATGGAGCATGCTGTCAATGGTACGCTCGATACGGTCGAAGCTGAATGGGACAGGCGTACCGCGCTGGGTGTGGTGATGGCGGCTGCCAATTATCCGGATAGTCCGCGTGTCGGCGATGCGATCAGCGGATTGCCGAAAAATGAAGAAGATTTCCACGTGTTTCATGCGGGGACGCAATTGCAGGGCGATCAGGTGGTGACCAGCGGCGGTCGCGTACTGTGCGTCACCGCGCTGGGCGACAGCGTCAAGATCGCGCAGCGGCGCGCATATGAAGTTGCAGAACAGATTCATTTTGCCGGTAGCCAGATGCGCCGCGATATCGGTTATCGTGCGATCGACCGCAAGAAGTAAATACAGTCTTGAAGCATCTGGCGTCGCATCAGGTTATTGCTTACCCCACTGAGTCCTGTTACGGCTTGGGGTGCGATCCGCGTTCGCGGAGGGCAGTGTTACAGATTTTAAAACTTAAGCGGCGTCCGCAGGCCAAGGGGCTGATCCTGATTGCATCGCATCCGCGGCAGCTGGCGCGTTATGTGGCCAAAGACGCGTTGCGGGCCGCGCTGGCATCCGGATTCTGGCCGGGACCGGTTACCCTGCTGCTGGCAGCTTCGAAACAGTGTCCGCCATGGTTAAGGGGGCAGCATGCTACGCTGGCCGTCCGCATGACAGCACATCAGCCGGTGGTTCGGTTATGCAGGAAACATGGATCGGCGTTGGTGTCCACCAGCGCCAATCGGAGCGGACAGCGTTCATTGAAACAGGCGCGACAGGTACAGCATGTATTTGGTCGGCAGGTACGGGTGATTCACGGTAAAATCGGTAAGGCTGATCGCCCAAGCGTTATCAGGGATTTGGTGACCGGCCAGATTTTACGTCATTGAGATTTTATTCATGGGGGGTGCCGGAATGGACGCGATAGCAGTCAAGGAATTTCTGTTGGAATTGCAGGAGCTCATCGTCGAACGTATCGAGCAGGTCGATGGCAAATCCTTCGTGCGCGATAGCTGGGAGCGTGCAGAAGGGGGCGGCGGCATGAGTTGCGTCATCGAAAACGGTAATGTGCTGGAACGCGGCGGCGTGAATTTCTCTCATGTGTTCGGGGCGAATCTGCCGCCATCGGCCTCAGCCGCCCATCCCGAAGTAGCCGGCAGGAGTTTTGAAGCGATGGGCGTGTCGCTGGTGTTCCATCCGCGTAATCCGTATGTGCCGACTGTGCATTTCAACGTGCGCTTTTTCATGGCGACCAAGCCCGGTGCAGAACCGGTATGGTGGTTTGGCGGCGGCATGGATCTGACGCCGTATTACGGTTTCGAGGAAGATGCAGTGCATTTTCATCAGATGTGCCATAACGCCCTCGCGCCGTTCGATAGCAGTTATTATCCGCGTTTCAAGAAATGGTGCGATGAGTATTTCTTCCTGAAACACCGCAACGAACCGCGCGGCATCGGCGGTATTTTCTTCGATGATTTCGCCGAACGCGATTTCGATCACAGTTTCCAGATGATGCAGAGCGTCGGCGATCATTTCCTGTCGGCTTATGTGCCTATCTTAGAGCGGCGCAAGGATTTATCCTATACTGAACGCGAACGCGAATTTCAGGCATTCCGCCGTGGCCGCTACGTGGAATTCAATCTGGTGTACGATCGCGGCACCCTGTTCGGCTTGCAGTCGAACGGACGCACCGAATCCATTTTGATGTCCATGCCGCCGGTAGCCAAATGGGCCTACCAATGGCAGCCTGAAGCAGGAACGCCTGAAGCCCGCTTGTATAGCGATTTTATTATCGGAAAGAATTGGCTGAATAACAGCTGAATATGGCATCCAAACGCATTTATTATATTGTTGCAGGGACGGGTGTTGCCATTGTCGGGACATTGGCGGCTTTTCTGGTCTGGGAATTTACGACTTCAACGCTGCAGGCGAAGTACCTGAGCGAATATGCCGCTAAAATGCAGTATCAGGTCAAGGCCGGACCAAGTTCCTCCATCCGTTTCCCCACTCAGGGGCCGACCGACATACGTGTGGGCTATACCAGTTTGCCGGAGCTTACCCGGCGTCTGAATGAACAAGGTTTTGAGGTACAGCGCCAGGCACGGATTAGCCCGGCGATGCAGCAAATGGCAGATGAAAATCTGAATCTGCCTTATCACGAAAAGGATCAGGCCGGCCTCACACTGACGGATGCCACCGGAACGCCGATGTACGATAGCCGTACTCCTCAGCGCACATTCCCCGATTTCAAGTCGATTCCGCCCCTGTTGCGCAACAGCCTGCTGTTTATTGAAAACCGCGAATTGCTGAATCAGGATAATCCCAAGCGCAATCCGGCCGTGGAATGGGACAGGCTGGCGCAGGCGGTGCTGGATAAACTTATCCAGTTCGTCAATCCGGCGCATGATGTTCCTGGCGGCAGTACGCTGGCAACGCAGATCGAAAAATATCGCCATTCACCCGATGGTCTGACGATGACGGTACAGGATAAATGGCAGCAAATGGCATCGGCATCGGTACGCGCTTATCTGGATGGCGAAAATACGCAAGCCACCCGGCAACGTCTGGTGCTGGATTACCTGAACACAGTTCCGCTGTCCGCCGCGCCCGGCTTCGGCGAAGTCATCGGTCTGCCCGATGCGTTATGGGCATGGTACGGCCTGGATTATCACGCCGTATCCGGCCTGCTGCAGGCAAATCACGCTGATGCCGCTACCGGTAATGCGTACAAGCATGTGTTGTCACTGTTGATCGCTCAGCGCAAACCGTCTTATTATCTGAATGTGAACCACAAGGCGCTGGAAGAGACCACCAATATCCATTTGCGTCTGTTGGCCAGAGAGGGCGTGATCAGCCCGGCATTGCGTGATGCGGCATTGCAGGCGCCGCTGACGTTCAATATCCAGCGTCCGTTGCGCAACCGCGATTTCATCGATCAGAAAGCCGCTAATGCAGTACGTTCCCGTCTGGCAAACCTGTTGGGCTTGCCGCGTTTATATGAGCTGGACCGTTTTGACCTGACTGCCGACAGCACATTGAATGCCCCCGCACAAAAAGCGGTCAGCCAATTCCTTATCAGTCTGAATTCAGTCGAAGGCGCTGACAAGGTCGGCATGTACGGCAAGAATCTGCTTAACCCGGATAACGACCTGAGCAAAATCATTTACAGTTTCACGCTGTATGAGATTTCGCCCCAGGGCGCGCTGTTGCGAGTGCAGGCAGATAATCTGAATCAGCCGTTTGATATCAACAAAGGCGCCAAACTCGATCTGGGTTCGACAGCCAAGTTGCGTACCCTGATCAGTTATCTGGAAATCGTCAGCAAGCTGCATCAACAGTATCAGGATTTAACCCCGGAGCAGCTGACAAGTCTGGCCGCCGGCTATCATGACCCCATTTCGATATGGGCGGCGGATTATTACCGTGACAGCAAGGACAAATCGCTGACCGCCATGCTGGAAGCCGCCATGGCGCGGCATTATTCGGCCGATCCTTCCACCATGTTCTTTACCGGCGGCGGCTTGCACCGTTTCGTCAACTTCGACAAGGAAGACAACAGCCGGAACATGGATTTGTGGGAAGCGACGCGAAAATCTGTGAATCTGGTTTATATCCGGCTGATGCGCGACATCAGTCGCTACTATATGGCGCAAACCCCTGGCGTGGCGGGCAAGATTCTGGAAGACGCGAACAATCCTGCGCGGCGTACCTACCTGGAACGTTTCGCCGATCGCGAAGGGCAGGAATTCCTGTTGCGGTTCTATAAAAAGTACCGCGGACAGACCCCGCAACAGGTGACCGAAACCTTACTGGATGGCATGCATCCAACGCCACGCCGATTGGCGGCAGTGTTTCGTTATCTTGCACCAGAAGAAAATCTGGCCAGCTTCACCACTTTCCTGCGCAGCCGCCTGCCGGACAGTGTCGAGCTGAATGATCGCACCATAGCGGCCTTGTATTCCCAATATGCGCCAAAGGCTTTTTCTCTGGCCGATCTGGGATACATAGCTCAGGTACATCCGCTGGAATTGTGGCTGGTCGGCTATTTGCGTTCCCATCCCAGCTCAACGTTCAGCGATGCCGTTGCCGCCAGTCACGATCAGCGCATTGCGGTGTATAACTGGTTATTCAAAACCAGTCGTAAAAATGCGCAGGATCAGCGTATACACAGTCTGCTGGAGGTAGAAGCTTTCGAGAAGATCCACCAGGACTGGAAACGTCTGGGCTATCCGTTCGACAGTCTGGTGCCGTCTTACGCGACCGCGATCGGCACCTCGGCTGATCGTCCGGCGGCCTTGGCAGAATTGATGGGCATACTGGTCAATAATGGCGTACGCATGCCGGCAGTCTCGATAGAGAAACTGCATTTTGCGGCCGGGACGCCATATGAAACGGAATTCGTGCGTAAACAGCCGCAGGGTGAGCGACTGCTGCCGGTGGAGTTGACCCAGGTCGTACGTCGCGCATTGCAGGGCGTGATAGAACAGGGTACGGCGATCCGGCTCAAGGGTGCCTTCAAGGATGCCGAAGGCAACCCGATTGTGATGGGCGGTAAAACCGGTACCGGTGATCATCGTTTTGATACCTTCGATGCAAGCGGTAATGTGGTGACTTCTCGCGTAGTGAATCGTACAGCCACGATGGTGTTTTATATCGGCGACCGGTTTTTTGGTACGATGACGGCGATCGTGCGCGGCGAGGAAGCGGCGAAATATCGTTTCACCAGCGCGCTGCCGGCTCAATTAATCAAGGCCATGAGTCCGCAATTGGCGGCTGTACTGGCACCGTTAAACGTTAAACGCGTGCCAGCTGAACCTGTGCCGGTCGGGGACGATCATCATGAGGTACAGGATACGCCTGAGCAGGGTAAGGCAATCCCGGTGCCGGCTCCGGTATCTGCACCGGTTAAACCGGATTCCATGCCGACATCGCTGCCTGGTTTGAAGCCATCCCTGTACATGGAAACAGAAATTAAACCCAAGAAAACCAAGGAGAGCGCAGCATTGCCCAAGCCTATTCCGCTCCCCGCCAAAACCCCACCGGCAGCGGACCTGCCAGCAGTGCCCGCGCAGCAGCCGCCTGCACCGATAGAAGAGCGTCGCCCGAATGCGGGCGAAGCCTATTGATTCGAGTACGACGATGCAATTGCTGGCTTTCGGGATTAATCATCAAACTGCACCGCTGCAAATCCGGGAGCAGGTGGCTTTCCATGCCGAGCGCATGGAAGCGGCTTTGCGTGACTTCATCAAGACCGGCACGGTGAAAGAGGCGGCCATATTGTCGACCTGCAACCGTACCGAGATCTATTGCAATGCAGTCGATCAGGATGCGGCACTCGACTGGCTGGCGCATTATCATCAAATGAGCCGTGTCAGCATAGATCCTTACCTGTATACCCTGCCCGCTACCGAAGCGGCGCGACATGCATTTCGCGTAGCGTCAGGCCTCGATTCCATGGTGTTGGGCGAAACGCAAATCCTCGGGCAGATGCGTCAGGCTGCCAAGGTCGCGGAGCAGGCCGGTACGCTCGGCATCGTGCTGCATAAATTGTTCCAGCATACTTTTGCGGTGGCAAAAGACGTGCGCACCTCTACCGAAATCGGCGCTAATTCGGTGTCGATGGCGGCGGCGGCAGTGCGGCTGGCGGAGCGTATTTTCCCGAGTATCTCCGAGCAGAATGTACTGTTTATCGGTGCCGGTGAAATGATAGAGCTGTGTGCCGCCCATTTCGGCGCGCGTCACCCCAAACACATACTGGTTGCGAACCGCACCGTGTCCCGCGCGCAAGCGCTGGCGGACCGGTATCAGGGTTCGGCGATTGCGCTGAGCGAATTGCCTGAACATCTTGCCAGCTACGATATCGTGGTGACCAGTACCGCCAGCCCGTTGCCGATCCTGGGCAAAGGCATGGTGGAGCGCGCACTGAAAGCACGGCGTCATCGCCCGATGTTCATGGTGGATCTGGCCGTGCCGCGCGATATCGAAGCCGAAGTTGGCGAGCTGGCCGATGTGTTTCTGTACAGCGTCGATGATCTGGGCAGCATCGTCAAACAGGGGCTGGACAGCCGTCTGTCGCAGGTCAGTCAGGCCGAAATCATCATCGAAGCCAGTGTGCAGCAGTTTTCGCACTGGATGGAAACGCGTGAACTGGTACCGACAATACGCAATTTGCGCGATCAGGCGGAACGCATGCGCCGTCATGAAGTGGACCGGGCGATCAAGCTGCTGGCCAAAGGCGAGTCGCCAGCCCATGTGCTGGACGTGCTGTCACGCAGCCTGACCAATAAATTCCTGCATCATCCTACGCATGCCCTCAATCATGCCAGCGATACTGAACGCCAGGAACTGGTGGCATTGCTATCGCGGCTCTACTCGCTGCACCAAGAATGAAACCCACATTACTGAATAAACTTGCTCAATTGACCGAACGGCTGGATGAGATCGATCGTTTGCTTGCCGTGGAAACGGTAACCAGCGATATGGACAACTATCGCAAACTGACGCGCGAACATGCTGAGATCGCGCCGGTGGTCGCCTTATACCGCGCCTATACGCAAACCGAGACCGACATCGCAGGTGCGACCGAAATGCTCGAGGATGCCGAGATGAAGGAACTGGCGGAGCTGGAAATTGCGGAAGGCAAGGCGCGCCTGCTTGAGCTCGAGATGCAGTTGCAAACGGAATTGTTGCCCAAGGACCCCAACGACGAGCGCAATATCTTCCTGGAAATCCGGGCCGGTACCGGTGGCGATGAATCTGCGCTGTTTTCGGGAGATTTGCTGCGTATGTATATGCGCTATGCCGAGCGCCAGCGCTGGAAGGTGGAGATCGTCTCGGAAAGCATGAGCGAGCTCGGCGGATATAAGGAAGTCATCATTAAAATCATCGGTCGCGGCGCGTATTCGCGACTGAAATTCGAGTCCGGCGGTCATCGCGTGCAGCGAGTGCCGGCGACCGAAACCCAGGGGCGCATCCATACTTCGGCATGTACGGTAGCAGTGATGCCGGAAGCGGATGAAGTGGCGGATGTGAGTCTGAATCCGGCGGATTTGCGCATCGATACCTACCGTGCCAGCGGCGCGGGTGGCCAGCATATCAACAAGACCGACTCGGCGGTGCGTATCACTCACCTCCCCACCGGCATCGTTGTCGAATGTCAGGATGACCGCTCCCAGCATAAAAACAAGGCGCAGGCCTTGTCTGTGCTGGCTGCGCGCATCAAGGACAAGCAGTTGCGCGAGATTGCCGCCAAGGAAGCGGCTACCCGCAAATCGCTGGTCGGTAGCGGGACCGTTCCGAGCGCATCCGTACCTATAATTTTCCGCAAGGCCGCATTACCGATCATCGCATCAACCTGACGCTGTACAAGATCGACGCGATCATGGATGGCGATCTTGACGAGCTGCTGGGCGCACTGGCAAGCGAGCATCAGGCAGAATTGCTTGCGGCCATGGGCGAGTAATGTCCAGTATCGGTGAGATACTGCAACAGGATCAGTTACGGCTGGCGCATGCGTCAGGGTTGTCTGCACTGGATGCGCGCTTTGAAGTGCAGCTGCTGATGGCGCAGGCATTGCAGATCAATCGCGCCTGGTTGATCGCACATAGCGACGAACCGCCGCCTGATACTGCGTATATGCAATATCAAGGCATGCTGGAGCGCCGTTTGCATGGCGAGCCCATGGCTTATATCTTCGGTGAAAAGGAATTCTACGGAATCCGTCTGCATGTTACGCCAGACGTGCTGATACCTCGCCCCGAGACTGAATTGTTGGTTGAGTTGGCGCTGGAATACATTCCGGCAGACAGGGCGTGCCGTGTGCTCGATCTGGGGACGGGCAGCGGCGCGATTGCGATCAGTCTCGCGACTTTGCGTTCCCAGGCACAGGTAGCGGCTGTGGATATGAGCCTTGCCGCATTACAGGTGGCGGAAGCGAATGCGCAGCGTCTGGGTTTATCCAATCTTCAATTCATGCATAGCGACTGGTGGCAGCAGATTCCTGCGATGCCATTGTTCGATGTGATAGTCAGTAACCCGCCTTATATCGCGGTGGACGATGCGCATTTGCGGCAAGGGGATTTGCGCTTTGAGCCTATATCCGCTTTGGCGGCCAGTGATGCGGGTTTATCCGATTTGCGTTGCATTATCGGTCAGGCGCCCCGTTACCTTGCGGCGACCGGCATGTTGCTGCTGGAGCATGGTTACGATCAGGGTGTGGCTGTGCGCAGTTTATTAAGTGATGCAGGGTTTGATGCGGTGGTAACGCACAGGGATCTGGCAGGGGTCGAGCGGGTGAGTCTGGGACGGCAGCGGGGCTAACCCGCTGCCGTAGTTGCAATTAGTCGCGGTCGCCCGACAGCGCCATCAGCAAGTTAAGCAAATTCACGAAAATATTGTAAATATCCAGGTAAATCGCCAAGGTTGCCATGACGTAATTGGTTTCGCCGCCATGCACGATCTGGCTGACGTCATAGAGCAGGTAGCCCGCAAACAGCATGATCGCGATCGCGGAGATCGCCAAAGACGCTACAGGAACCTGAAAGAAGGCGTTGGCCAGGGATGCCAGTATCAGCATCACCAGGCCCACCATCAGGAACTTGCCCAGGAAGCTGAAGTCTTTTTTGGTCACCGTGGCAATGGTGGAGAGCGTGAGGAAAATGGCTCCTGTTCCGCCTGCCGCCATACCGATCAGTTGCGCACCGTTGTTGAAATGCAGCGCTGCCTGCAGAATCGGTCCCAGCATCAGGCCCAGCAGGAAAGTGACACCCAGCAGCAGCACCACGCCCAGCGCATTGTTGCGGTTAGCCGCAATGCCCATGAACATGCCAAACATTACGGCCAGCATTCCCAGCAGGGATAGAATCGGATGTTGTGCCATGAAGGCAAAATTGATGTTCAGGCCCATGTATGCGCCGATCACGGTCGGGATCATGGTCAGGCCCAGCATCATATAGGTATTGCGCAGTACTTTATTCTGCGTTGACTCGAGTTGAGTCGTACTGTTAGACAGTTGAATTTCCGGTTGCATGGCTACCTCACGTTTTAAAAACAAGCATGTACCATAGACTATAGCAGGATGCTTAAAGTTGCAAGTTTAGAGCATCATCAGCGACAGTCGCACCCAAATTGGTACATCGAATTCAGGTTTTTGATTTTTGGTACGATAATAAGTATATTCTTCGGTAATAACAATAAGTCTGGCGGTGGATGAAATGGAACCGAATATCAAAGGATTAGATGGCTGGATCAAGTTTTTTGAAACGGCCGATATCCCCATACTTAAACGCACTGTCCGTGAATTGGCAGTGCTGCAGGCCGACGCCGAGAATCTGAGCGTGCGCGCAGTGACCGATGTCATCTCGCATGATCCATTGATGACGGTGATCCTGCTGCGCTATCTGCAACAGCACAAACACAATACCCAACTGAATGAAGTCGTGCAAATCGAGCAGGCGTTGATGATGCTGGGTATGCAGACCTTTTTTGAGAAGGTCGAGCCGCAACTGGTGGTCGAGGAACTGCTGGATGGTCGCATGTTCGAGCTGACCAATCTGCTGCAAACGGTACGCCGCGCCATCCAGGCAGCGCATTACGCCAAGGAATGGGCGGTGCGCCTGCAGGATCTTCATTTTGATGAAATCCGCATCGCCGCGCTGCTGCACAATTTCGCCGAAATACTCATGTGGTGTTACGCTCCGGAGGAAATGGCGCAAGTGCGACATCTGCAGCAGAAGGATAAAACGTTACGCACCCGTGATGCGCAAAAGGAAATATTCGGTTTCAAATTATCCGATCTGCAATTGGCACTGGCCAAGTCATGGGGTTTGCCCGAGCTGCTGATCGGATTCATGAATCGCAATGATGGTCATGGACGGCAAATGCGTAATCTGGTGCTGGCCATCAACTTGGCGCGTCATTCCACGAATGGCTGGAATGATGCGGCCTTGCCGGATGATTACAAGCAGATCGGAGAGCTGCTTAACATGTCGGCGGAGCAAGTCCGGCAGCTGGTGCACGGACAGGTCAACTAGTTACGTTCGAATACCGCGATCGACTCCACGTGAGCGGTGTGCGGAAACATGTTGGCAATGCCCGCCGTCTGTAACCGATAGCCTTTCTGATGCACCAAAACCGCTGCATCGCGCGCCAGCGTCGCCGGATTGCATGACACATACACAATGCGTGCAGGTGCATTCCCATCCAGCGCTTCAACCAGCGCGAATGCGCCATCGCGGGGCGGATCAATCAGCATCTTGTCAAAATGGCCCAACGCATTCAGGCGCTCGCTGGTGATCTCGAACAGATTCTCGGTGAGGAATTCGGTATTGCCGATGCCGTTGCGCTCGGCGTTCTGCTGTGCGCGGGCGACCAGTTCCTTGCTGCCTTCGATGCCGATGACATGACGGGCATGACGCGCAATGGGCAGCGTGAAATTGCCCAGCCCGCAGAACATGTCGGCGATGCGATCAGTCGGTTGTGGATCCAGCAGCTGCATCGCGCGGCGCATGAGGATGGGATTGACGTCGGTATTGACCTGGGTAAATTCACTGGGACGGAACGGCATCACCAGATTGAACTCGGGCAGCGTGTAGGCCAGCTCGGGCGCATCCAGCGGATAGAGCGGTTTGATGGTGTCGGGGCCCTTGGATTGTGTCCACCACTGGATGTGGGGATGGGCATCCGCAAATTCACGCAACAGCGCTTCGTCTTCGGCAGGGATTGCAACCATGTGACGTATCACCAGCGCATCGACAGCATCGGTGGCCACGACTTCGATTTGCGGCAATTGCGCACGAATGGTGAGCTTCATGATGAATTCGCGCAGCAGCGGAATCAGCGCCGAGATGCGCGGGGGCAGAATCGCGCAGGAAGTCATATCCGCGATAAAACTGTTCCGGCGTTCGTGGAAACCTACCAGAACGCCGCCCTTTTTTTCTACCAAGCGCACCGACAGACGCGCACGAGTACGATAGCCCCAGGCTGGGCCATGGATAGGCGAGAGCATGCTGGCGGCCTTGACCTTGCCGATATGGGCGAGATTGTCTTCCAGCACGCGCTGTTTGGCGGCAATCTGCGCACCGGGCTCGATATGCTGCAAACTGCAGCCGCCGCATACGCCGAAATGAGGGCAATGTGGTTTGACCCGCATGGCGCTTTCGCGCACAAGTTTGGTGACTTGCGCCATTTCGTAGCTGTCTTTTTTCCGGTAAACCGAATATTGCACGACTTCGCCGGTAATGGCGCCATCGACGAATATGGTTTTGCCGTCCTCCCGGTGAGCAACCCCGCGTCCTTCATGATTGAGGGATTCAATCGTCAGGGTGGCAGGTGAGAGGGTGTCGGCTGGATTGATATTCATAGGATTGACTAAATGTGGCTGCTGCCGTCAGAAAGGACGGAGGGCGATCTGACGACAATGATTTTCTGACAAACTCGGCGTTTAGGAGGCGTATCAGCCCAATGCTGCAAAGATGGCATCGCGGATGGCTTCGACATTGCCGATGCCGTGAACCTTCACATACTTGGGCGCCTGTTTCGCGCCGGTTGCGGCCCAGCTCGAATAATACTGTACCAGCGGTTCGGTCTGGGCGTGATATACATCCAGGCGTTTTTTGACTGTGTCCTCATGATCGTCATCGCGCTGGATCAGCGCTTCGCCGGTGATGTCGTCGATACCGGACACTTTCGGCGGATTGAATACGGTATGGTAGGTGCGGCCCGATGCCATATGCACACGGCGGCCGGACATGCGCTGGATGATTTCGCTGTCGGGCACATCGATCTCGACGACATAATCAATAGGCACGCCCGCTGCTTTCATCGCTTCAGCCTGCGGAATGGTACGTGGAAAGCCGTCGAACAGAAAACCGTTGGCGCAGTCGGGCTGGGCGATGCGATCCTTGACCAGACCGATGATGATATCGTCGGATACCAGCTGACCGGCATCCATCACGGCTTTGGCTGCCTTGCCCAGTTCCGTGCCGGCTGCAATCGCTGCACGCAGCATGTCACCTGTCGAGATTTGCGGGATGTTGTAATGCTGTTTGATGTAATTGGCTTGTGTGCCTTTGCCCGCGCCGGGGCCGCCGAGGAGTATGACTCGCATTTCTGGTTAACCTTCTTTTGATAATGATGATGCTAAAAATAATTCCCGTACCTGTGCCAGATCTTCCGCCGTATCGACGCCGGGTGCCGCAGGGTGGGGGCTGATGCTGACGCTGATTTTGAAACCATGCCAGAGCACGCGCAGCTGCTCCAGCGATTCGAAGCGCTCGATGGGCGCCGGGCTCAAGTTGGCGTATTGCTTGAGAAACCCTACCCGGTAAGCGTACAGCCCGATATGGCGATATGCCGGCAAATCGGCAGGCAGTTGCGTACCCGCGGCAAAAGCGTCGCGCGCATAGGGAATGGGTGCGCGACTGAAGTACATGGCATGGCCATTGTCGTCCATCACCACTTTGACCATGTGCGGATTCATCATGCTGGCATAATCGTGCAGCGGATGGCACACCGTTGCCATCACCGATTCGGGATGCGCAGCAAGATCGGCCGCGACTGCACGGATGAGCTCCGGTGCGATCAGTGGCTCGTCGCCCTGCACATTGACCACGATCACGTCGTCGGCGAGGCCGAGCTGGATCACCGCTTCCGCCAGCCTGTCCGTACCCGAAGCGT
Source organism: Sulfuriferula sp. AH1 (assembly GCF_002162035.1). Lineage (NCBI taxonomy): Bacteria > Pseudomonadati > Pseudomonadota > Betaproteobacteria > Nitrosomonadales > Sulfuricellaceae > Sulfuriferula > Sulfuriferula sp. AH1. The sequence continues at coordinate 2,082,021 of NZ_CP021138.1, read as the reverse complement.
GCTCGGGCGAGGTGGCAATGCTCTGGATGCCATGTTCGGCAACAGCATTGATGATGCGCTCGTCATCTGCTGCCACCCAGACCGCAGCGGCATCGCTGAGCGCGGCGCGTTCTGCAACCCGCACCACCATCGGCTTGCCGTGTATGTCGGCGAGCGGCTTGGCGGGCAGTCGTGTGGACGCGTGGCGGGCAGGGATAATGACGGTGAACTGCATTAAACGACTTCATCCTCGCCCAGCGTGCGCGCTTCGCTTTCCAGCATTACCGGAATGTCGTCGCGGATGGGGAAAGCCAGACGGTCGGCTTTGCAAATCAGTTCCTGCACTGCTTTGTGATACACCAGTGGGCCTTTGCAGATCGGGCATACCAGTATGTCTAATAATTTGCTATCCATGATGATTTCCTAGTTTGGCGAGCAGGCGCGGCAGTAATTCCGGATCAAGCTGTGCCTGCACCGGCCATACCCACATATGTTCAGTCACGAAAGCCTGACATTTTACCGCATCTTTCTCGGTCATGATGATAATGCCGGGGAAATTGAGGTCGGACGCTTGATATTGATAGTGATCGGCAAAAGCATGAGGAATGACATGCAACCCCATTGCATCGAGCTGATCAAAAAAACGTTGCGGGTGACCGATGCCGGCAACCGCATGCACTTGGCTATCGCTGAAATCGGCAGCGACAGCAGTCTGTTTCGGGTGCTTCAGATTGGTGAAATGATGCCCGACCAGCTGCATTGCATAAGCGTGCTGCAACGGCGGAAGGCCGGGGTGAGATGCGCCGGTCTGGTTGACGATCACCGCATCCACCTGCTGCAGTCGGTTGAGCGGTTCGCGTAACGGGCCCGCAGGGAGCAGGCGTGCATTGCCGAAGCCGCGGGAGCTATCGATTACGGCGATTTCGACATCCCGCGCCAGGGCGTAGTGCTGTAATCCGTCATCGCTGAGGATGACGTCAACTTCGGGGTGTGCGGCCAGCAGTGCGCGTCCGGCAGCGGGACGGTTGCGCCCTATCCAGACCGGGCAGGCCAGGCGTTGCGCTAATAAGCGCGGCTCATCGCCGACAATCGCGGCATTGCTGTGCGCAGAGACGGCCTGCGGGGTGGCCGCGTTGCCGCCATAGCCGCGGCTGATGATGCCGGGGTGCCGGCCATGCGCTGCGAGCTGCTGGGCAAGCCAGATAACGAGCGGGGTCTTGCCGGTGCCGCCGACGCTGATATTGCCGATAATGATGACGGGAACGGCGAGATGCTGGCGCCGCAGCAGACCGCTGGTATAGCCGGTGCGGCGAAGTGCACTGAGGATGGCGAATAGCCAGGATAACGGGATGAGCAGCGCATGCCACGGAGTGGTGCTGCGCCATTGGCGCTGTACCCAGGCTACCATTCAAATATGCGCTCGACCAGTTCCTGGCTCATGGTTTCCGCCAGACGGCGTTCCTGCCAGAACAGGCGTCGTGCGATGTCGCCATGCTGGCGTGCCTGAATGACATTGGCGCGAAAATTCTGCCAGGCAGCAACCGGATCCGTACATGCCGTAATGGCAGCATGCAGCTCCGCTTTGGGGAGTTTGCTGTGGTCGGGGCATGAGATCGCTGCGCCGCCGGCCATGGCTTGCCACAAAGTTACCGGATGAATCTCGGCGAGGTGGGTGGCGGTAACCGCTGCGGAAATGGCTGGCAGCCATTTTTCTTCGTCCACCCAAACTATGCGGCTGCCAGGAATAGGGGTGCGGTCCCATTGGCTGATTTGCAGGTGCGTGTCATTCGCGCGTTCGCCGCTGACAAAGATTACATCCTCAGGTGCGTGCGCAAACAGCTGTCTGGCGATAGCGGCGCTCTCTTCTGCCGAGACGCCGTGCAGCCACCATAAATGGCGTTCTGCGCCATGATTGACCAGCGATTTGAAATTGGGATCGATCTGCGCTTGCGCCAGGATGGCGCGCATGTCGGCCATCGCCCCGGGCTCGTCGCTGTCGTGCAGGGATATGCCGTTATAGACGCGTTCGCAATGAAAGGTGACCGGCTGCGGCGGATTGACGACCAATACGTGCTGGTGCTGGTCCAGCAGCTTGCTCAGGTTGAGCTGCGGCTGGGTGCCTACCGCGATAATGCCGAATGGTTCAATCCGTTGCATGGCACGGGTCAAGGCACGCGGATGATCGCAAGGCGCATAACCCCAGCCGGTTTTATCGCAATCGTCGAGCAGGGAGAGAATGTCGGCGTATTCCTTTTCGAAGGTCAGCACCAGCCGAATATCCAGACGTTTTTCCCGAATGGCGCGTACCAGTTCAACAGCCAGACGTACGCTGTCCGCACTGGCGCCAGCCATGACCCAGACGACCTTGCCGCGGTCGCCCATGGGTTTTAGCCAGCCCCAGCGCGCGACAATGCGCGAAATCTGCTTGTTTTTGCGGTCGTGACGGTCAGCTAGCCATAAACCTAGGCGGTTGCTGCCAAACGGGTCTTTCCAAGTGCTCATAGCAGTTATGGTAGAGAGTGCCTCGCGAAAAGCGAGGCATGGGGTTTAATTGCCTTTTTGTGTGGCAAAGGTAATACGGGTGAGTCCGGCTTCACGACCGGCTTCCATTACATTAATAACCGATTGATGAGTCGCTTTGGCGTCGGCATTGATGATAATGACTGTATCAGGCGAACCCTTTGCAGCCTGCTTCAATACTTGTGCCAGATTGCTGACAGTGGAGAAAGTGACTGCAGCGTTATTGACTTCATAATTGCCGACCGCATCGACGGAAACAGTGATTTGCGACGGCTTTTCCTTGGACACATCGCCTGTTGCCTGAGGCAGGTTGATTTGCAGCTCGGAAAATTTGGCGTAGGTTGTGGTTACCATCAGGAAAATCAATACCACAAGCAATACGTCTATCATCGGAATGAGGTTGATCTCGGGTTCTTCCTGAGTGTGTCGATGCTGGAAATTCATGTTGATCCTGTTTATTGGCGTTCGCCATGCACAATTTCGACCAGTTTAACAGCTTCCTGTTCCATTTCTACAACCAGGGAATCGACGCGGGTACGGAAGAAACGATAAAAGATCAAACTGGGGATGGCCACGATCAGACCGAATGCGGTGTTATACAGTGCCACGGAAATGCCGTGCGCAAGTACGGCAGGATTGCCGCCGGAAGGAGTCTGTGCGCCAAAGATTTCCACCATGCCGATGACGGTGCCGAGCAAGCCGAGTAATGGTGCAACCGAAGCGATGGTGCCCAGCGCAGGCAGAAAACGTTCCAGCTCGTGGACGGCGCCGCGGCCGGCTTCTTCAATGGATTCTTTCATGATTTCGCGCGAATTCTTCGCATTGCGCAAACCGGCAGCAAAAATCCGTCCCAGCGGTGAGCTTTGTGCCAGCTGATTGAGCATGTCGCCGTTCGCGCCTTGCTGGCGGTAGGCCTGCACGGTTTTTTCCAATAAACCCTTGGGAGTGACTTCGGTCGCGCGTAACGAAATGAAACGTTCGATAATGATGGCTACAGATAATACAGAGGCTAAAACCAACGGCCAGATCGGCCAGCCCGCCGCTTCAATAATTGCTAACACACGTGTACTCCCTCAGACCAGAAACGTACATCACTTTAGCGTGAGAAAGCATTTTCGGCAAGCGCGTTCGTCGCTTAAGTGAGTTGTCGCCAGCAAAACCCGTCTTCCTGTTTGGCATAATCAAGCCAGTCCGGAGTGCACCGCAGAACGCCGGCAAGACCGCCGAGTGCAAGTGCCGGTGTGTTGTTGTGTTTGGAGAGATGGGCCGCAATCAGATGCTGCAGACGACTGGTGTCCAGCTTGGCGAGCAATGCGGCAGCTGCCTGATTGTCCAGATGGCCGAACAGGCCGGCGATGCGTTTTTTCAAACCTGGCGGATAACTGCTGTTTTTCAGCAACTCGCTGTCATGATTGCATTCCAGCACCAGTGCGTCACAGCCGCTGAGCATGGTTTCAATATGTGCGGTGGAGGCGCCGGCATCGGTAAGTACGCCCAGTCTGTGTACGCCGTCACTGAACACAAACTGTGCCGGCTCGCGGGCATCGTGAGGTACAGGGAAGGGAGTGAGCGCAATGTCGCCTATGCTGAAGTTCTGGTGGCTATCGAAGAGCTGCACTTCAGGCAACTGCTCGCATTGCCGGCGAAACACGCTGAATGTGCCGTGCGTCATCCATAGCGGCACTTTGTATTTGCGCGCGAAACGTGCGGCACCACCAATGTGGTCACCGTGTTCATGGGTAATCACAATGGCGTCGATGTCGTCCGGTTGCAGTGCTTTCCCGGCGAGGCGACTTGCGGTTTCGCGCAAGCCGAAACCGCAATCGAGCATGATGCGGGTATGCTTGACTTCTACGACCAGCGCATTGCCTTCGCTACCGCTGCCCAGGCTGGCAAAACGCATTGCTGCCTATTTAAGCTGTTCCAATAACAGCTTGATGATTTTGTTGGCAGTTTCCGGTTGTGCCGGTTCGCCTTTTGCGCTGAGCACGCGGACAGCGGTACCGGTTGCAGACGGATTTTCTGATAATTCCACCTGGTACTGTTCGGTGTTGGTCTTGCTGCTGCTCTTCCAGAAGGCGAGCTTGCTGAAGAAACCCTTGTTCTTGCCGGTCTGATTATCCTGCTCGGGATCGACGTAACGTACGTAATAAACGCCTTTGGCACGATCACGGTCAACCACGGTGAAGCCGACGCGATCCAGCGCCAGACCGACACGACGCCAGGCGCGATCGAACGATTCGTTGTCGGTGAGCATCATGTTGCCATCGCTGGATTTGCTGATCTGGGCCCGGTCGCCCTGGCTCTTTTCCGCCAGCATGGCGTCTGCTCGGGCTTTCTCTACACCGAGGCGTACCATCAGGCGGCTGAGCATCTCGGCTTCCAGGCTCGGATCGGCCGGGCGCGGCTGCCACACGGTGTGCTTGCTGTCGCTGCCGTCATAGACTTCGACCATGCCGCGATGACTGATGTAAATTTCCGTTTCATTGGGATTTTTTGGATTGCGTTCGATACGGGTACGGAATTTATCCCGTTCGCCGGTCGAATACAGGCCATCCAGAACTTTGCCTATCGTCTTGCGGATAAAATCCTGCGGAATTTTGGCGCGGTTTTCTGCCCATTCGGTTTCCATGATACCGGTGGCGGGCTGATCCTCATTCAGGATGAAACCGTTTTCTTGCCAGAATTCCTTCAGAATCGGCCAGACTTTATCCGGGGATTCATCCACTACCAACCAGCGTTCGCTACCTGCGCGTTCCAGACGAACTTTGTTCTGGGTCGGCAATACGTCGCTGCCGGCGCTCGCCTTGTCGCCGCGTTCAGCGTTGTATGCCGAATAGGTGGCGCTGCCGCCCGGATTAAGATCCGGAACCTGATAGCGGTTATCGGTAGTTGGCGTGGTCAAGTCGGGAGGAACTTCCAGTGTAGGGATCTTGCCTGCCGACTTGTAGTCGATCTTTTTTGTTTCCAGAATATCGAGTGAACTGCATCCGCCTAAGCTAACGATAACGCCAGCGCAAATGAGGGCGATTGATAAAGGTGTGCGTTTCATTGATAAGTCCTTAAATAGCATGAGCTTGGCGCAAGGCTGCGCGTAAAATGTCGTGGTGTTCAGCGGAAAGTTCTGTAAGCGGCAAGCGGATACCGGATTTGATCCGTCCCATTTCCGCCAGGGCCCATTTGACGGGGATGGGGTTGGCTTCCACGAATAATTTGCGGTGCAGGCCGAATAGCGTGTGATTGATTTCCCGTCCGCGCTGGATCTCGCCGTTAAATGCCGCGACACACATTTCGTGCATGGACAGGGGGGCGATATTGGCAGTGACGGAAATGACGCCATGTCCGCCCAGCAGCATGAAGGCCAGTGCACTGGCGTCATCGCCGGTATAGAGGGCGAAATCGTTCGGGGCGCGCATGATCAGGTCGGTGGCGCGTTCCATGTTGCCGGTGGCGTCTTTGATGCCGACAATGTTGGGGATTTGCGCGAGACGCAATGCGGTATCGTTGCTGATGTCGCTTGCGGTGCGACCGGGCACGTTGTAGAGCATGAGCGGTAGCTCGACTGCTTCCGCAATGGCTTTGAAATGGCGGTACAAGCCTTCCTGTCCGGGCTTGTTGTAATACGGGGCGACCGAGAGGCCGTAATCTGCGCCAGCGGACAGCGCGCAGCGCGTGAGTTCAATGGCTTCCGAAGTTGAATTGGCGCCAGTGCCCGCAATGACCGGTACGCGTCCGGCAGTGTGTTCGACCACGGTGCGGATGAGCGAGCAGTGCTCTTCCGGATTGACGGTCGGGGATTCGCCGGTTGTGCCCACGACGACGATGCCGTCGGTTTTTTGCGCGATATGCCAGTCGACCAGAGCGCGCAAGCTTGCGAGATCGAGGCTGCCATCTTCAAACATCGGGGTAACAATCGCGACTAAACTGCCTGTGAGCATGTTTTTTACCTGTTGAGTATGCTAAACAATAATCATAATTTTGTGAGTTTACCCGATAACCTGAATGTAGAAAACTCACAACGCGATTCAGACGTTAAAATAGCGATATTGAGCCGAGATGTGTAATATCACGAATAAGTTTGAAGCACCGCCAACAATATAAATCTGCACTGGCCGGGACTGCATTTTTTGGCGATTATCTGATAAATATCATCGGAATATCGTCTGCTAAAGGCGCTTCTGGTATTCGGCATCAGGTGATTTATTATTTTTTGGCAATGCTCATAAAGGGGAATGGCACTTGCAAACCGAACCATTGCGCGAGCAGCTTGATACATTATTGACTGAGGCGCGCAAGAACGAAAAGAAACTGCTGCGCTTCGGGCAACTGGAGCAGCGATTGATGGAGACGCGCGGGCTATCGCAACTGGTGAATATCGTATTGCACGATTTCCCGCGGGATTTCGAGCTCGATGAAGTGCGTTTGTGGTTGCTGGATGAAAGCGGGGAGTGGGCGCGCGTATTGGGCGATACGCATTTGCCGGCTTTCTGCGAAAAGGGACTGGTGCTGGCCGCGCATAAATCCCAATTGCGCGGGTTTTATCATCCGCCATTGCGTCCCCGTCTGGGAATATATCAGGCCGATTTTCATGGCGAATTGTTCGGGAGCGACCGATTGGCTTCGGTGGCGTTATTGCCATTGGTGCGGCAGGGCAATCTGATGGGCGGCCTGCATCTGGCCAGTCGTGACGGCAATCGTTTCCGGGCGACAAACGGCACTTACTTTCTGGAGCGCCTGACCGCGTTTCTGGTGATGTGTCTGGAAAACTCATTGTATTTCGACAAGCTGGAGCGTTTCGGGCTGACCGATGCGTTAACGCAGGTCAATAACCGGCGCTATTTCGACGCGCGGTTAAAAGAGGCGGTGAGTCATGCGGTGCGCCACAAGCAGCCATTGGCAGCCATGATGTTCGACCTCGATCATTTCAAGCGAATTAACGATCGCTGGGGACATCCGGTGGGTGATATGGTGCTGCAGCAGGCAGCCCAGGTCATTCAGTCCGTATTGCGCGGCAGTGACAGTTTCGCGCGCTATGGCGGCGAAGAGTTCGTCGCGCTGCTGCCTGGAGCGGACCATGAAATTGCGAGTGAAATCGCCCACCGGATTTTGCGAGCCATCGGCAGCCATGTTTTTTGCGAGAATCTGGACGAGCCGTTGTCATTGACTATTTCGATCGGCGTGGCCGGTGCTGCGATAGAGGATGACGGATCGGATGAAACCGGCATCGGCAGGCAGCTGATTCACGACGCGGATGTCGCGCTTTATCATGCCAAGGCGCAGGGACGTAACTGCGTGGTAGTGCAGCCGTGACGCCCGACGTTATCGAGACGCAGGCAGTGCTGGCGCTGGTCAACGGCGAGCCGCTGACAGAACTGCCGCAGGATTTATACATACCGCCAGAAGCACTGGCGGTGTATCTGGGCGCCTTCGAAGGCCCGCTGGATTTGTTGCTGTACCTGATCCGCCGCCATTCCCTGGATGTACTGGATATCCCGATGGCCAGACTGACGGCGCAGTACATGGAATATGTGACCATGATGCGCAAGCAACAGCTTGAACTGGCGGCGGAATACCTGCTGATGGCCGCATTGCTGATCGAGATAAAATCGCGCATGTTGCTGCCGCGGCCGGTGCTGGCTGATGAAAATGACGAAGGAACCGATCCGCGTGCCGAGCTGGTGCGACGCTTGCTGGAGTACGAGCAAATGAAACTGGCTGCCGAACTGCTTGACGAGCTGCCACGGGTCGATCGCGATTTTTTTGCGGTAAGCGTCTGGCAGGAACAGGCCGAAAGATTGCTGCCGCAGATTTCCACTGAGGATTTGCGAGAAGCCTGGCTGGGCTTGCTCGCCCGTGCCGGCACGCGGCGCAATCATACGGTAGGGCGCCAGGAGCTGTCAGTGCGCGAAGCGATGGGGCAAATACTGAATGCGCTGCAGGGCGATCTGTTTATGGAATTCACTACGTTGTTTGAAGTGGAGCTGGGCGTGTCGCACTTGGTGGTAAAATTCCTGGCCATGCTGGAACTCGCCCGCGAACGCCGTGTGGAAATTACCCAGAACCAGAATTTTGCGCCGATTTATGTCCGTTTAGCCCATGCCGATTAAGCACATTGCCGAATTGAAAGTCGTACTGGAAACGTTGCTGTTCGCCAGCACCGAGCCGCTTACGCTGGAACAGATGCGCGGCGCATTTGACGAAGAGCTGGGAGCGGATATGCTGCGTCGGGCCTTGGCCGAATTGCGCGACGAATGGCAAAACCGGGGGCTGGAGCTGGTTACGATCGCGGATGGCTGGCGTTTTCAGACGCGGCGGGAATATCAGTGTTACCTGCAACGCATTAACCCGGAAAAGCCGCCCAGATATTCGCGTGCAGTGATGGAAACGCTGGCGATAATCGCCTATAAACAGCCGGTAACTCGCGGCGATATAGAAGAAATCCGGGGTGTTGCGGTCAATACGCAAATTATCAAGACTCTCGAGCAGCGCGACTGGATCAAAACCGTAGGGCATCGCGAAGTGCCGGGCCGCCCGGCGTTGTATGTGACCACCACGCAATTGCTCAGCGATTTGAATTTGCGCGCGCTCGACGAGTTGCCGCCACTGGTTGAACTGGGCAATCTGGTGGCCCCCAATCCACATACTGCGCAGCTGGATTTAACCGAGGAAAGCTAGCTTTTGCAGTATAATCATGAATTATATGCAATAACCTGGATAGATTATGCCCGCTTCTCCTATACGCCGTTCGCGTAAACCTGCTGCCACCCTCGCCGAGCCGAAATTTTCCAAAGATATAAAGGCGCCGTTGGGTGAGCGCAGACAGAAGGCAGAAGCGCCGCGCCGTCATGCAGCTGAAGCGCCTGCGGCTGCGCCGGAAGCAAACGAAACACACGCCGGCGCACAAAAGCTGCAGAAAATGCTGGCCGCTGCCGGCCTGGGTTCGCGACGCGAGATGGAAACCTGGATTACTGCAGGGCGTGTGTCGGTCAACGGGATTACAGCCGCTTTGGGCGAGCGCGTCTCGCCGGGTGACAGGGTGCTGGTGGATAAGCGCCCGGTGAAACTGGGTTTTGACGTCGAACTGCCACGTGTGCTGATTTACCACAAGCAGGAAGGCGAAATAGTCAGCCGCGACGATCCCAAAGCGCGTAAAACCGTGTTCGATGCGTTGCCCCGGGTACGTAACGGCAAGTGGGTGGCGATAGGCCGGCTGGATTTCAATACCGAGGGATTGCTGATTTTTACTACCAGTGGCGAACTCGCCAACCGTCTGATGCATCCAAGCTTTGAAGTGGAACGCGAATACACCGTGCGCATCATGGGCGAGTTAAGTCAGGAGCAGATGAAGAGCATGACTGCCGGCATCGAACTGGAAGACGGCATGGCGTATTTTGAACGCATTGCCGAGATGGGCGGCGAAGGCTCGAATCGCTGGTATCAGGTGATCATCAAGGAAGGCCGTAACCGCGAAGTACGGCGTATGTTCGAAAAAATGGGCATGATGGTGAGCCGGCTGATCCGGGTGCGTTTCGGCATGGTGAATCTGCCGCCGCGAGTGAAGCGCGGACAAATGCTGGAGCTGGAATCCTCCCAGGTCGCAGCGATATTGAAATGGGTGGGTTTGCCGGTACCGGAGCAGCTGCCGCAAAACCGTCCGCAGGATAAGAAGCGATAAATCATGCTGGATTTTATTTTCTTTGATGCAGGTATCCGTGATCGCTTCGTCGCGTATCTGAAGAGCCTGCAACTTGCCAGTACAGTCCGGGATGACCATTTCGGCTGGGTGGTTGCGGTGCCGGAAAACCAGCTCACAGATGCGCTGATGCATGAACTGGAAGCGACTTATGACTCCCTGCAGGACGAGCAGATGCGGCTCACTGAGGAGGAAGCGGGCGGGCTGGAAAAACATGTCGCCGGCTTCCGTGTGACTTTGCCCGATGGCCGGACCACGACGGTAGCTGTCTCGCCGGATATCGCCAATCGCCTGATGACGCATTTCAGTCTGGAGGAAATCGATGCCCTGTTTGCTAACCTAGCATCCAGCGCGTTACATCCCAACAACGATCCGATTTGTAAAATGTGATGGGTATTTCAGCTTTTATTGCCATAGGTATAGGTGCGGCGCTTGGTGCATGGCTGCGCTGGGGGCTGGGGCTGTGGTTGAACCCGGTATTTCCGACGCTGCCCATGGGAACCCTGGCCGCAAATCTGCTCGGCGGTTATCTGATCGGCCTTGCCATTGCTTTTTTTGCGCAGCAGCCGGGACTGTCGCCGGAATGGCGGCTGTTGATCATCACCGGTTTTATGGGTGGATTGACTACATTCTCGACTTTTTCGGCCGAAGTGTTTACCTTGTTGTCCCGGCAGCAATTGGGTTGGGGTGCGCTGTCGGTGAGTCTGCATCTGGCCGGTTCGGTAGCGATGACTGCGCTGGGTGTATGGACTTACAAAATGTTGAGGGGTTAATCATGCAGCAAATCTGTTTGCGTTTATATGCTCGTGAGGGACAGCAGCATCATGGACATCTGCTGCCTGACTGGCTGCTGGATAGCGCCCGTCAATTGGGTGTCGCAGGTGGTACGGTATTGCGTGCCAGTGCCGGTTTCGGGCGGCACGGTTTGCATGAGGATACCTTTTTCGAGCTGGGCGGCGAATTGCCGGTGATTGTCGAGCTGGTGCTGACCCAGGCGCAGGTTGATGCCGTACTGGCTTTATGTGCCGACCAGACATTGCAGTTGTTCTATACTCTGACACCAGTGACTGCGGGCATTACCGGTCGTTGATGGGAACCTGATGACCGGTTTTGCTGATCAGTTAGTGTTGTTTGCGGCATCGTTTGCAGCGAACTGGTTCTCGGCTTTATCCGGTGGCGGCGCGGGACTGATACAGTTTCCGATACTGATTTTTCTGGGGCTGCCATTCGCAGTGGCGCTGGCAACGCATAAAGTCGCCAGTGTCGCGCTGGGCCTCGGCGCAACGATGCGCCATCTGAAGAATAACCAGCTCGAACGCCGTTTGTCGCTGATTATTCTGGGTGCGGGTTTACCGGGCGTGGTGTTGGGGGCGAGCGTGATTCTCGTTATTCCTCCCAGGATAGCCATGCTGCTGCTGGGTGTGCTGACCCTCGGTCTGGGCGTTTATTCGGTATTCAAACCCAAACTCGGCATGGAATACGCGCCTCGTCATCAATCCGGCTCCGCTTTGCTGCTCGGTATGCTCGGGCTGTTCGTGGTCGGGTTTCTGAACGGTTCGGTGACCTCGGGTACGGGATTGTTTCTGACCATCTGGCTGATCCGCTATTTCGGACTCGATTACCAGCGTGCGGTCGCTTATACTTTAGTGCTCTGCGGCCTGCTATGGAATGGCACCGGGGCGCTGGTGCTGGGTTATCTCGGGCATATTGCCTGGGGCTGGATGCCTGCATTGCTTGCCGGTTCGATACTCGGCGGTTACCTGGGTAGCCATATCGCCATCAGGAAAGGCAATTTATGGATCAAGCGCTCATTTGAAATCGTGACGATCCTGATTGGTCTGAAATTAATATGGGGGTAAGCATATTGTGAATCTTACGGACAGTTTGTTACCATCAACGCTGGACTGGCTTTGGCTGGTATTTGCGCTGATGCTGGCATGGACGTTACGTTCGACGCCCTGGCTGGTGTTGCGCAAACCCGGCATCTTGAATCTGATGCTGGGCGCTTGTGTACTGGTGCTGGGTTTCTGGCAGATCAAGGCGGGCATACGCCCCGGCTTGAATCTGCATATCCTGGGGGCGACGCTGCTGACGCTGCTATTCGGCCCCTGGTTTGCATTGCTGGGGCTGATGCTGGTGTTATTGCTGACCACTGCCTGGGATGGCGGATGGCACGCTTTTGCGCTCAATGCGTTGTTGATGGGGGTCGTGCCGGTCACGGTGAGCTGGTGGATATACCGCTTTGCGGATCGTTACCTGCCTAATCACCTGTTCATTTATATCTTTATCAATGCTTTCGTGGGGGCCGCTCTGGCTGTCGGACTGACGGGCGTAGCGGCGACACTGGCGCTGACGGAAATCGGCGCTTATGCATTTACCGATTTGGCGCATACCTACCTGCCTTATTTCCTGCTGATGGCGTGGTCGGAAGCGGTGACCACCGGCATGCTGATGACGGTACTGGTGGTATATCGCCCGCAATGGGTGGCGACGTTTGACGATAAACATTATGTAAATAATAAATGACAGAAACCACTACTCCGCCGCGTTACTGGCAACCTTCCGTAATCAACTACCCCGAAGCTCTACCCGTATCAGCACGACATCAGGAAATCATCGCAGCCATACGGCAGCATCAGGCTGTCATCGTCTGCGGTGCGACCGGTTCCGGCAAAACCACGCAGCTGCCGAAAATCTGTCTGCAAGCCGGGCGCGGTCAGCTTGGGCGCATAGCCTGTACTCAGCCGCGGCGTATCGCAGCGCGCACTGTGGCGTCGCGCGTGGCGCAGGAGCTGGGCACGCGGGTGGGCGAAGGCGTCGGCTACAAGGTGCGTTTCAGCGATCAGGTGCGCGCCGACAGTGTGATCAAGGTGCTCACCGACGGCATGCTGCTGGCGGAAACCACCGGCAACCGCGATTTGCGCGAATACGACACCATCATCATTGACGAGGCGCATGAGCGCAGTCTGAATATCGATTTTCTGCTGGGTTATCTGCGCCAGCTCATGGTGCGCAGGCCCGAACTGAAAATCATCATTACCTCCGCGACCATTGACGCCGAGCGTTTCTCCAGGCATTTCAATCAGGCGCCGGTCATCGAAGTGTCGGGACGGACTTACCCGGTGGAAATCCGTTATCGTCCTGTCCTCGCACCCGAGCGGGCCGAGGAGGGGCGGAAAGCTCGCGAAACCGATGAGGAGCGGATCACGCAAGCGATACTGGACGCAACGGATGAACTGGTGCGGCTGGGCGAGGGCGATATTCTGGTATTCCTGCCTGGAGAGCGCGAAATTCGCGATACCGCCGAAGCCTTGCGCAAACACCATCCGCCGCATACCGAGATACTGCCGCTGTTTGCGCGGCTGTCGGTCAAGGAGCAGGAACGCATTTTTCAGCCGACCAACGCCCGCCGTATCGTGCTGGCGACCAACGTCGCGGAAACTTCGCTGACCGTGCCGGGGATACGCTATGTCATCGACCCCGGTTATGCGCGGATATTGCGTTACTCGGCACGCAACAAGGTCGATCAGCTGTTCACCGAGCCGGTGTCGCAGGCTTCCGCCAATCAGCGTTCCGGCCGCTGCGGCCGGGTCGCGGCCGGCGTATGCATCCGTTTGTATGCCGAACAGGAATATGCGGCACGTCCGGAATATACCGATCCGGAAATTCTGCGCACCTCGCTGGCCGGCGTGATCTTGCGCATGTCGGCACTGCGGCTGGGGCAGCCTGCCGATTTCCCGTTTCTGGATGCGCCAGCGCCTCGCCTGATTGCGGACGGCTATCAATTGCTGGAAGAGTTGAACGCGATAGATGCCACCCGGCGTTTGACGGCAATAGGCAAGCAGCTGGCGCGCTTGCCGCTGGATCCGAAAATCGGGCGGGTGTTGCTGGCGGCGCAGCAGTACGGCTGTTTGCGCGAGGCATTGATCCTGTGCGCGGCGTTGTCGGTGCAGGATCCGCGCGAGCGTCCGGCAGCGCAGGCAGGTGCAGCGGATGACCGCCATCGCGCGTTTGCCGACGAGACTTCCGATTTCGCCGGCCTGCTTAAATTATGGGAATTCTATGACGAAGCGCTTCGGCATAAAAAATCCAACCGCAAGTTGCAGGAAACCTGCCGCGAGCATTTTCTCAATCCTACCCGCTTAAGGGAGTGGCGCGAGGTGCATGGGCAACTGGCGGCCACCGCATCCGAACTCGGTCTGGCCGAGAATGCCGGGCCGGCCAATTACGAAGCCATTCATAAGGCCCTGCTGACCGGCTTTCTCGGCAATATCGGCGTGAAAATGGACGAAGGGGGTTTCCAGGGTGCCCGCGGCATCAGGTTTTTTGTGCACCCTGGTTCGGCACTGGCGAAGAAGCCGCCGAAATGGGTAATGGCGGCCGAGCTGATCGAGACCACGCGACTGTATGCGCGCACGGCGGCAAAAATAGAGCCGGAATGGCTGGAAAGCATCGCCGCGCACCTGCTGAAACGCAATTATTTCGACCCGCACTGGCAGAAGAAAACTGCGCAGGTAAGCGCCTTTGAGCAAGTGCAACTGTTCGGCCTGATTATTATTCCGCGCCGCAGCGTGCATTACGGCGCCATCGATCCGGTCGAGAGCCGCCGTATTTTCATTCGTTCCGCACTGGTGGCGGGCGAATTCGACACCCGTGCGGCATTTTCCGCGCATAACCAGCAATTGCTCAACGAAGTCAGTGCGCTGGAGCACAAGGCGCGGCGCCAGGATGTGCTGGTGGACGAAGAACGGCTGTTCGCGTTCTTCGATGCGCGCATACCGGCGGATATCGTCAACGGCAGCGGTTTCGAGCGCTGGAGGCGCGAGGCGGAGCGGGCAAACCCGCGCCTGCTGTATTTAAGCCGTGACGATGTGATGCGGCATGACGCCGGTAGCATTACCGAAGACTGGTTTCCGCAGACCCTGCAGTGGGACGGTCTGAGCCTGCCGCTGCAATACCGTTTCGAGCCGGGGCATGTGCTGGACGGGGTGACGGTAACGGTGCCGCTGGCATTGCTGAACGCCTTGCCTGCATGGCGTTTCGACTGGCTGGTGCCGGGTATGCTGCGGGAAAAGCTGGGCTGGTATGTGAAGGCGCTGCCCAAGCATTTGCGCCGTGTGTTCGTGCCGGTGCCGGATACGGTCACTGCCGCCATGTCGGCACTGACTGCGAACTCGGCATTGACCGAAGCGCTGGCCGCCTGGCTGGCGAAACGCAGCGGTCTGAAAATTGCGGCCAGTGACTGGCATGATGCACCGCCGCTGCATTTGCAGATGAATTTCCGTGTAGTCGATGAGCGTGGACAGGAACTGGCGATGGGCCGGGATTTGCAGGCTTTGCGCCAGCAACTGGGCGAAGCGGCGCAGCTGACC
The DNA here is from genome assembly GCF_002162035.1 of Sulfuriferula sp. AH1. Taxonomy (NCBI): domain Bacteria; kingdom Pseudomonadati; phylum Pseudomonadota; class Betaproteobacteria; order Nitrosomonadales; family Sulfuricellaceae; genus Sulfuriferula; species Sulfuriferula sp. AH1. The sequence continues at coordinate 2,066,457 of NZ_CP021138.1, read as the reverse complement.
TTCAGTGCGCCGGATAACACCTTTGAGCAAACTGGATTCAAGCGCTGGGATTTCGGCGATGTGCCGGAATCGTTGCCGTTTACCCGCGCCGGTCAGTCCGTCACCGGTTATCCTGCGATTATCGACGAGCAGGACAGCGTGGCTTTGCGCCTGCTGGATACACCTGCCGCGGCGGAACGCGCCCACCGGCACGGGGTGGTGCGGCTGTGCCGGTTGCATCTGATCGAACAGTTCAGGTATCTGGAAAAGAACATCCCCGATTTTACGCGGCTGGCATTGGCCTATCGGCAGTTCGGCGATGCCGACGATCTGCGCGAAGCCCTGCTTGCTGCCATCGCCGAACGAGCGTGCCTGGGTGATGATCCGTTGCCGCGTACCGCTGCCCAATTCGATGCGCAACTCGTCAGGGCGCGGGCGCGTATCAAACCGGTTGCCGATGCGTTGACGCGTATCATCGCGCAGGTGCTGACGCTGTATCAACAGTTGGCGCCCAGGCTCAAAACGCCATGGCCGCATGTAACCAAAGACGTGGCAGGGCAATTGCATCAGCTGGTTTATCCTGGGTTTGTCACGACGACGCCGTGGTTGCGCCTGCAGCATCTGCCGCGTTATCTGCAAGGCGTGCAGCAGCGTCTGGACAAGTTGCCGGACCGGTTGGCGCAGGATCAGCAGCATACGGCGACGCTGGCTGCATTGACCGCGCAATGGCAGGCGCGTGAGCTGAAACATCGCAAGGCAGGTGTGGACGATCCGCAACTGCAGGAGTTTCGCTGGCAGCTGGAAGAACTGCGCATTTCGCTGTTCGCGCAAAGCCTGAAAACGCCGCAGCCAGTCTCAGTCAAGCGCCTGCAGAAAATGTGGGAGTCGGTGCAGGGATAGTTGTTTTTTCAGACAATAAAAAAGCCGCAGTAAGCTGCGGCTTTTTTATTTGGTACGGGTGCTGCTTAGTTCATGATTTCAATTTCTACGCGACGGTTTTCTGCGCGGCCAGCTTTGGTCTTGTTGCTGGCGATAGGCTTGGTCTCGCCATAACCTTTGGTGGTCATGCGGTCAGCCGCGATACCTTTGGACTCCATGTATTTCTTCACGGTCATGGCACGCTTTTCAGACAGCTTCATATTGTATTTGGCTGAACCGATGCTGTCGGTATGACCGGAAATCTCAACATTGATATCCGGGTACTGAGTGAGAGCTTTGACGTTTTCATCAAGTTTTGCCTTGCCGGCAGGGCGCAAGGTGGCTTTGTTGAAATCGAAATTGGTACCTTCCAGGATGATCTTGGTGTGAGCTTCCGGACGCGCAACTTCAGGAGCTGGAGCCGGAGCTGGTTCCGGTGCCGGAGCTGGTGCTGCTACAGGTTCCGGAGCCGGTGCTGGGGCAGGTTCTGGTGCAACAGGTGCTGCGCCCAATGGAATGACCAGACCTGCGCTGACTATCCAGTCGCCCGGATTGATGGTCGGGGTATAACCGACATTGTCGGTGTAACGATAACGCACATCGGAACGGAAGCCGACGCCGTTAAACATTTTCATGAAACCGATACCGGCGTTGGCTGCGAAGTTGGTTTCATTTACATTGGAAGCACGGCTATTCAAACCGCCGATACCTGCAACCAGGTAAGGAGCGAAGTCAGGATTGCGGTTAAAGAAATATAACGCATCGACGCTCAGGCCGGTGTTGTCCAGTGTGCCTGTTCTGCCGGTCACGTTGGTGCTATGCGATGCGTAGTTGGCATTCAATTCTAGGTTGAAGCTTTCGGAAACCGGTTTGCCCAGCGCAATGCCGAAACCAATCGCGTCATCTACGCCCCAGTCATTATCTGTGAAAGTATAATTAACGTTGGGAGCAAGGTAAGGGCGGGTATCCATGTCTGCAGCGGCAGCCTGGCCAGCCATGATGGCGCAAGAAATTGCAACCAGATTACGTAAGGTACGGGACATATTATTCTCCTTTGGTTTATAAAAATTCGTTGTCAACTATACGCCTGCCAACATAAAGACTTTATCATGATAAATCCACTGGTTATGTGCGCTACCGCACGTAATGGATTTGGCATGATAAATTGAAAAATGAGAATACCACCATTGAAATTGGAGGGGATAGTAATTGTTCATCAATTTGTTGCTTTTTTGCTACTTTTGGGCCGGAAAACCTGGATTATTTCCGGACGAGTTTCCAGATAGGCGCCACCTATCAAATCGATGCAATAAGGTATGGCTGAAAACACACCATCAAGGGTTTCTGCGATCGCTTTGGGTTGTCCTGGCAGGTTGATAATCAGGCTGTTGCCGCGCACCACACCTACCTGACGAGAGAGAATGGCAGTAGGTACGTATTTCAGGCTCACGGCACGCATGGCTTCACCGAATCCGGGCATGACCTTGTCGGCCACGGCCAGGGTGGCTTCCGGTGTGACGTCGCGGGGTGCGGGGCCTGTGCCGCCAGTCGTGAGTATCAGGTCGCAACGGTGGGTATCCGCCAGGACTTTTAGCGTTTCTTCAATAAGAGGCTGTTCGTCAGGTATCAGCCGTGTTTCAAATTCGCATTGATTGATCAATGCATTTTGCAGCCAGCTTTGTAACGCTGGGATACCTTTGTCTTCATATACGCCGGTGGATGCGCGGTCGGAGATGGAGACGATACCTATGTGTGCAATATCCATGATTTATTAAAAAGGCAAGGTTAAATCGGGGGCCGCTTCAGTGAATACGCGCCTGAAATCGGCCTGTATGCGCCCTAACCCGTCCTGCGTATCCGCTTCGAAACGCAAGACGATGACCGGCGTTGTATTGGATGGGCGGGCCAGACCGAAGCCGTCAGCGTATTCGACACGCAAGCCGTCCAGCTTGATGATGTTTTCGGCACCGGTAAAGGTCGCACTGGTTTTCAGCTTGTCCATGAGTTTGTAATGCTCGCCTTCGGCCATGAGAATATTGAGCTCCGGAGTGTTCACCGTATCGGGCAAGCTGTGCAGCGTGGTGTTGATGTCGGCCTGTTTGCTCAGGTATTCCAGTAATCGCGCGCCGGCGTACAGGCCGTCGTCGAAACCATACCAGCGTTCCTTGAAGAAGACATGGCCGGACATTTCGCCTGCCAGCAAGGCGCCGGTTTCTTTCATTTTGGATTTGATGAAACTGTGACCGGTTTTCCATAATAACGGACGTCCGCCGCGGGCCCGGATCCATGGAAATAGATTGCGGGTGGATTTTACATCAAAGATGATCTCGGCATTCGGGTTTCTGCTCAGGACATCATCGGCAAACAGCATGAGCTGACGATCTGGGAAAATAATGGTGCCATCCTTGGTGACCACGCCTAATCTGTCGCCGTCGCCGTCGAAGGCCAGGCCGATTTCAGCATCGCTGGTTTTAAGACGTGCAATCAGGTCAATCAGATTGGCGGGCTGGGAAGGGTCCGGATGGTGGTTGGGGAAATTGCCGTCAACCTCGCAGAACATCTCCTCGACGGTGCAGCCCAACCGGCGGTACAGTTCAGGGCCGAAAGCCCCGGGCACGCCATTGCCGGCATCGACGATGATTTTCATGGGGCGGGCCAGCCTGATGTCGTTGGTGATGCGATCCAGATATTCCGGCGCAATGTCGTGCTGGCTATAAGTGCCGTTGCCATGTGCGAGGTCATTGTTTTCCAGCCGTTTGCGCAGATTCTGGATCGTGTCGCCGGACAGGGTCTCGCCGCCCAGAACCATTTTAAGTCCATTGTAATCGGGGGGATTATGCGAGCCGGTGACCATGACTGCCGAATTGGTGTTGAGCTGATATGCGGCAAAATAGGTCATGGGTGTTGCAACCATGCCGATGTCGATAACGTTGATCCCCGCTTTCTGGATGCCGCGGGCCAGTGCTGCTGCCAGCTCGGGGCCTGACAATCGACCATCACGGCCGATGCAGATGGCGCTCTGGTTGCGGGCAACCGCTTCCGAGCCGATGGCGTGACCAATGGCTTCGACGATTTCCGGGGTGAGGGTTTTGCCCACGATGCCGCGTACGTCGTAGGCCTTGAAGATTTCCTGAGGTAGGTTTTGCATGGAGATTCCCCTGATTGATTGATACATCTCGAATTCGCTTGCAGCTTAAAGCGCTATTATGACGATAAGCATACCTGCAACCGGTTTGTCGGACAAGTTCTTACATGTTGCGTTCCAGATAATGAAGAACATATTTGGGAAGCCAGTTAACATGTCCGGGAAAAGCCCCGCTATGGAAACCGACATGACCGCCTTGTTCCGGGTAATTGAGCGTGACGGCGGGCGACACCTCGTTCTGCTCGGGCAAGGCGCTAGCCGGCAGGAAAGGGTCGTTTTTGGCGTTGATGATCAGAGTGGGGATCGTAATACGGAGCAAGCCCGGCTTGCTGGACGCGGTGCGCCAGTATTCTTCGGCATCGCGATAACCATGTAACGGCGCGGTTACCACATCGTCGAATTCGCGCAAGGTAGTGGCGGCACGCACGCGAGCAGCATCGAACAGGTTGGGGAATTTTTCGAGTTTTTGCAAGGCGGTCTGTTTTAATGTGATCAGGAAATGCCGGGTATAAAACAACTGGTTAAAGCCGCGGTCAAGCGCATTGCCCGCGGCAGTAAGGTCAAGCGGCGCTGAAATGCCAGCGGCTGCCTGAATGATGCCATTGGCTGCAGCAGCCTGTTCGCCCAGCCATTTCAAGAGCGCGTTGCCGCCGAGAGAGACGCCGACAGCGTAAATCGTGGACGCTGTTTCCTGATCGCGCAGCCGGCGCAGTACGTAGTTGATTTCAGCGCTGTCGCCGGCGAAATAGGCACGCGGCAGGCGATTGGGTTCACCTGAGCAACCACGAAAATGGACGACGACCCCGCGCCATCCACGTTGTTTGATTTGCTGCATCAGCGCCAGTGAATAAAATCCGTGCGAGTTGCCTTCCAGTCCGTGGAACAGCACGACCAGCGGCTGATCGAGCGGGTTATCTACCCAGTCCAGATCCAGAAAGTCGCCGTCGGGCAGCTCCCAGCGTTCGCGGCGGTAATGTAGTTTGGGTCTGGCAGCAAAGAAATAGGGGTAAAGTGTTTGTAAATTACCTCCCGGTAACCATGTCGGGGCTATATATTCGTGGTTTGGGCTAGGCATCGCGAGTCTGGTTGAGCATGACGAGCGGTTAGTATAGCAAAAGTGCCAAAAAATCAGCAGGAATGAGACGGGACGGGTAAAATAGCATAGAGATGGCGAATCCGCTTGGCCGCAAGGGGTGACTGTGATTAAGGAATGGTTTTGACGATACGGATTCTGGGCATAGACCCGGGTTTGCGTGTAACCGGATTCGGCGTGCTGGAAAAAATCGGCAATCGCCTGGTGTACGTGACGAGCGGTTGTATCCGGAGCGGCGAGGGCGAATTGCCGCAACGCCTGAAAGTGATACTGGCAGGTCTGGGTGAAGTGATCGCCGTTAATCAGCCTCAGCAAGTGGCGATAGAAAAGGTATTTGTCAACGTAAACCCGCAATCGACTCTGCTGCTTGGGCAGGCGCGCGGCGCGGCGATATGCGCGGCGGTACTGCATGACTTGCCGGTGGCCGAATACACGGCACTGCAGGTCAAGCAATCGGTAGTGGGCAACGGTCACGCAGCCAAGGACCAGGTGCAGGAAATGGTCAAGCGGCTGTTGAATCTGCCTGGCGTTCCCAGCCCTGATGCGGCTGATGCGCTGGCGTGTGCGATATGTCACGCGCATGGTGGACAGGGTCTGGGTGCGTTGGCGACGGCCGGATATCGTATGAAGAATGGACGACTGATAGGATGATGCAATGATAGGCAGGATAACGGGATTGCTGATTGAGAAACATCCGCCACAGGTGGTCGTCGAAGCGGCGGGGGTGGGCTATGAGATCGATGTGCCGATGAGCACGTTTTACCATCTTCCCGCATTGGGCGAACGTATCGCACTGCATACCCATCTGGTGGTGCGCGAGGACGCGCAACTGCTTTACGGTTTTGGCAGCGAGGCCGAGCGAGCGAGTTTCCGTCAGCTGATTAAAATTAGCGGTGTCGGGGCCAAAATGGCGTTGGCAGTATTGTCCGGCCTGAGCGCAGCGGAGCTGGCACAGGCTGTAGTGATGCAGGATGTGGGGCTATTGACCAGAATACCGGGAATAGGCAAGAAAACTGCAGAGCGCCTGCTGCTGGAACTGAAAGGCAAGATCGCCGATGCGCCGCCTGCCGGCGCAGGAAACGCCGGCAACGCGTCCGGAAACGTCAATGCCGATGTGCTTAACGCCTTGCTGGCATTGGGTTATAACGAACGTGAGGCAGGCAATGCGGTGCGTCAGATTGCCGTCAGCGAAAGTGTGGAAGATGGCATCCGCCTGGCTTTGAAATGGTTGTCCAAATGATAGAGACCGATCGTTTGATAGCACCTGCTGCCAGTAGTGTAGTTGAAGAACAGATAGAGCGCGCATTGCGCCCCAAGCAGTTATCCGAATACGTGGGGCAGGAAAAAGCGCGCGGGCAGCTGTCGATTTTCATTGAAGCGGCGCGCAAGCGGAGTGAATCGCTGGATCATGTGTTGTTATTCGGCCCGCCCGGCCTGGGTAAAACCACGCTGGCGCATATCGTAGCGCGCGAAATGGGGGTTAATCTGCGTCAGACTTCCGGGCCGGTACTGGAACGTGCGGGTGATCTGGCGGCTTTGCTGACCAATCTTGAACCAAATGACGTACTGTTTATCGATGAGATTCATCGGCTGAGCCCGGTGGTAGAGGAAATACTCTACCCTGCGCTTGAGGATTTTCAGCTTGATATCATGATAGGCGAAGGCCCCGCAGCCCGCTCTGTCAAGCTGGATTTGCCGCCTTTTACACTGGTGGGTGCAACTACTCGGGCAGGTATGCTGACTAACCCGTTGCGCGATCGTTTCGGGATCGTGGCGCGGCTGGAATTTTACACGGCGGAAGAGCTCACCCGTATCGTGACGCGTTCCGCGCAATTGCTGGAAATGAGCATCGCGGACGAAGGCGCCTTTGAAATCGCGCGGCGTTCGCGCGGCACGCCGCGGATTGCCAACCGGTTATTGCGCCGGGTGCGCGACTATGCAGAAGTGCGCGCCGATGGCCGGGTAACACGGACAGTTGCCGATGAAGCGTTGCAGATGCTGGATATCGATCATGCCGGACTGGATGTGATGGACAGGAAGCTGCTAAGTGCGGTGCTGGAAAAATTTGATGGCGGCCCGGTCGGGCTGGATAATCTGGCTGCTGCAATCGGCGAATCGCGCGATACCATCGAGGATGTGCTGGAACCGTATTTGATTCAGCAAGGTTATTTGCAGCGCACCCCCCGCGGCCGTATGGCGACGCTGATGTCATACCGGCATTTCGGGCTGAATGCGCCGGGCAAGGTGGACTTGTGGGATGAACGCGATGCCTGAATTGGAATTTATCTGGCAGGTGCGGGTCTATTATGAGGACACCGATGCGGCGGGTGTGGTTTATTACGCCAACTATCTGAATTCATGGAACGGGCGCGCACCGAATGGCTACGGGCATTAGGGGTGGAACAAACCGTATTGCGCGAGGAAACGGGCGTCGTGTTCGTGGTGCGGCACGTGACCGTCGACTATCTCAAGCCGGCGCGATTCAACGATTTGCTGACGGTGCTGACGCGGATTAAACGGTTGGGCGAGGCGCGTATCCGTTTTGCGCAAACCCTGCAGTGCAATGGCGTGCTGGCGACAAGTGAAATCGAGGTGGTGTGTGTCAATGCGCTGACATTTAAGCCGGTTAGAATACCCGAACATATTTTGCAACTTTTGGAATAAATACAGTGGATATAGGTGTAAATCAGGATTTGTCGATGCTGGCCTTGCTTGCCAGCGCGAGTTTGACAGTCAAGTTGATAATGGGGTTGCTGCTCTTCGCTTCATTCATGTCATGGTGGTATATCTTTCTGAAGATGTTCGCTGTGAAGCGTGCGGCCCGAATGGCGCAAGCGTTCGAGCAGGAATTCTGGAACGGTGCCGACTTGAACCAGATGTATCAGCGCATATCGCGCGACCATGACCAGTGCGGCGAACTGGAACGCATTTTTGAAGCCGGTTTCCGCGAGTTCATGAAACTGAAGAGCCAGCCGGGAACCGATGCGACGATGATGATCGAAAGCGCCCGGCGCGCGATGCGGGCATCTTATCAGCGCGAGATGGATGAGCTCGAGTCGCATTTGTCGTTTCTGGCAACCGTGGGTTCGGTCAGTCCGTATGTCGGTTTGTTCGGCACCGTGTGGGGCATCATGAACGCGTTCCGCGGCCTGGCTAACGTTGCGCAGGCCACGCTGGCGCATGTGGCGCCAGGTATTGCAGAAGCGTTGATTGCGACGGCGATGGGCCTGTTCGCTGCCATTCCGGCGGTAATCGCCTATAACCGCTATACCTACGATATCGATCGCCTGGCGAACCGCTTCGAGAGCTTCATGGAAGAGTTTTCCAACATCCTGCAACGACAAGCGCATAAGAAATGAACGCCCGTCGTCCTCGCAAACAAATGAATCAAATCAACGTCGTGCCGTATATCGACGTGATGCTGGTGCTGCTGGTCATCTTCATGGTGACTGCGCCGATGATTAATCCGGGGCAGGTGGATCTGCCCAGCGTGGCTAAAACGCAAACGGTCGCATTGCAGCCTTTGCAAGTGACGATACGCGCCGACGGTCAATTGCGCGTGCGTGATCAGGCGCACGGCGGTGACGAGCAAACCGTAAGTCAGGATGAGCTATTGTCGCTGGTGCGGCAAAAGCAGGCGGATCAGCCCGACCAGCCTGTCGTTATCGCCGCTGATAAAAGCGTGCGTTATGATGCCGTGATGAAAGTGATGAGCCTGATGCAGCAAAACAATGTTAAACGTGTAGGTTTGCTCGCCGCACCCGGGGCAAAATAAATGCGTAATACCGCAGCCACGCGAGGGCGCATACCAGCCGCTGTGTTGGCAATATTGGTGCACCTGGTGTTTATTGCATTGCTGGTATACAGCGTAAACTGGAAAACGCACGCCCCCGAGCCGGTAATGGTGGAATTGTGGCAACCGCCACCCGTCACGCACGTGCAGCCTGTGGTGATACCGAAGCCGCCCGTCGAAATTGTCAGCAAACCCGAGCCGACGGTCCCCAAGCCGGATATTGCGCTGGCTGAGAAGAAACGCAAGCTGGCGGAGCAACAGGCACGCGAGGAAGCGCTTTTGGCCCAGCAAAAGCTGGAACAGCAGAAATTAGAGCAACAGAAACTCGAGCAGCAAAAAGCGCAACAGAAACTGGCCGAGCAAAAACAGGCAGAACAGAAAGCTGTTCAGCAGAAAGCCGAGCAGCAAAAAATTGAGCAGCAGAAAAAGCAGGCGGCGTTGCGCCAGCTGATTGCGAATCAGATGCAAAGTGAGCTTAAGACGGAATCCGCCCACGCGTTGACCAGCAGCCGTCAAGCCGCGCTGGCAAGTAAAAAGGCGGCCGAGCAGTCGTCGATGCGGGCAGAGTATCAGGAAAAGATCAAGGCGAAGATCCGCAGTCAGATCCGTTATCCGGAGGATCTGCAAGGGAACCCGCAAGCACGATTTGAAGTCTCGGTATTGCCGACAGGTGATGTGGTGCATGTGAAGCTGCTGCGCCCGAGCGGGCAGCCGGCATATGATAACGCGGTTGAACGTGCGATTTTAAAGGCTTCGCCGCTACCGATGCCGCCTGATTCGGCATTAGTGAACGAATTCAGAGATCTGGATTTGAAATTTTCGCCAAACGAAAACTAACAAAGGTTAACCAGATGAAAAATGTATTGAAGCGATATATGCAGGGCTTGATCATGCTGCTGTTGCTGCCGGTATGGGCGCATGCAGCAATGACCATAGAGATCATCGGCGGTGCGGCGAGCAAGCTGCCTGTGGCCATTGCACCGTTTAATGGTGCCGGCCAGACTTATCGAGTAATTACCGATGTGGTCGCGGCGGATCTGGCGCGTACCGGCGAATTGAGCCTGGTAGATGTGACCGACCTCAACCCGCCATTAACCGATCCGTCCGATCCGCGTTTCAGCATAGCCCGCAAGCGCGGTGCTGAAGCCGTGGTGCTCGGCCAGGTGACGACGCTGGCAAACGGTCAGATCCAGGTGAATTTCCGGCTGATGGATGCTGTAAAGCAAACCCAGCTGGCAGGCTACAGTTATACCACTACCCCTAATCAGTTACGCGTGGTCGCGCATAAAATCGCCGACGTGGTGTATGAAAAGCTGATCGGCGTACCCGGCATATTTTCTACTCATATTGCTTACGTCATCAAGCAGGGCAAGCGTTATGAACTGCAAGTCGCGGATGCCGATGGCCAAGGTGTGCAAACGGTGCTGAAATCGGCCGAACCGCTGATTTCCCCGGCCTGGTCGCCTGATGGCAGCAAGCTGGCCTATGTGTCGTTCGAAAACAAAAAACCGGTGATCTATGTGCAGAACATGCTTACCGGCGCACGACGGGTGCTGGCAAATTTCAAGGGGAGCAACAGTGCACCGGCCTGGTCGCCTGATGGCAGCAAAATCGCATTGGTGCTGACCCGTGACGACGGTTCGCAGCTCTACATCATGAATGCCGATGGTTCAGGGCTGAAACGTCTGACCTTCGGCGGCGGGATCGATACCGAACCGGCCTGGAGTCCGGATGGGCGGTCATTGCTGTTTACTTCCGATCGAGGCGGCAGCCCGCAGATCTATCAGATCCCGGTGAGCGGCGGCAATGCCAAAAGAATGACCTTCGACGGCAATTATAATGTGTCGCCGAACTGGAGTCCGGACGGCAAACGCTTTGCCTTTGTGCAGCGCAGTGAAGGCCGTTTCCGTATCGCGGTGATGGATATCGCGTCGGGTCAGGTCCAGGTGCTGACGGATACCAATCTTGATGAATCGCCGAGTTTTGCCGCAAATGGCAAAATGATCGTATACGCTACCGAAATCAATGGTCGTGGCGTATTGGCAGCAGTTTCCTCTGATGGCAAAACGCAAGTGCGTTTGTCGGATCGTGCGGGTGATATGCGTGAACCGGCTTGGGGACGGTGATGGCCCTGATGGGCTATATTTGTAGTACTTTTCTTTTTAAGGAGTGTAATAAATGAAAAAAACAGTATTGGGTCTTGTTATTGTAGGGATGCTGGCAGGATGTTCGTCGGTAGGAACCAAACCGGCACCGGTGGTTGATACATCGGCGCAAGATGCTGCTGCAAAAGCCGCTGCTGAGAAAGCCGCTGCCGACAAGGCTGCCGCTGAAGCTGCTGCTTTGGAGCGGGCTCGTCTGGCTAGCCAGGCAAACCCGTTAAAAGATCCATCCAACATCCTGTCACAGCGTAGCGTGTACTTCGATTTCGACAAATACAATGTCAAGGATGATTTCCGTCCTATGATAGAAGCACATGCAGCTTATCTGACCAGCCATAAAGATGCTAAAGTGACCTTGCAAGGTAATACGGACGACCGCGGCAGCCGTGAATATAACCTGGCATTGGGTCAGCGTCGTGCCGATAGCGTGCGTAAGGCTTTGAACCTGCTGAATGTGCCTGAGTCACAAATGGAAGCCGTCAGTTTTGGCGAAGAAAAGCCTAAAGCAACCGGTGAAGATGAAGCTGCCTGGTCGCAAAACCGTCGCACCGATATCGTTTATCAAGGTGAATAATGCATGAGGATTAAGTCTGTTTCGAATCTGCTATTGGGATTGATATGGTTGGGTACGGCATCTGCTGCTGCGGCGATGGATGACGATACCGCACGCCGTCTGGCGGATATTCAGCAGCAGCTGAGTACCGTGAATCAGCGTCTGGATGCGCTTGAAGCAAAGCCGCAAGCATCGTCTTTGCTGACTTTGCAGTCGCAGATCGATGCGCTCAAGGCCGAAGTTGGCCACCTGCGCGGGCAGCTGGATGTGCAAACCCACGATATCGAAACTACCCAGAAACGCCAGACAGACTTATATCAGGACCTTGATACGCGTCTGCGCAACATGACGCGTAACGATGCTGCGGCGTCAGCTGCACCTTCCGACACGGCGGGGACAGCGGATGCCGCAACACCGGCAACAAAGTCCGGTAATGCCAATGAAGAACAAAGCTATCAAGCGGCGCTCACCTTGTTCAAGCGCGGCGATTATGCCGGAGCGATTGCCGGCTTCAAACAGTTCGGCAAGACATACCCGAACAGCAGCATGGCGGCGAGTGCGCAATACTGGATAGGTAATGCGTATTTTTCGACCAAAGATTTTAAAAATGCACTGTCCACCCAGAAAAAGTTGATCAGTGCCTATCCGAACAGTCCCAAGATACCGGATGCCATGTTAAATATGTCCAGCGCGCAAATAGAGCTGGGCGATATGGCGGGAGCTCGCAAGACCCTGGAAACATTGGTGGCGAAATATGCCGCGACACCTGCCGCAGCACTGGCCAAGAAACGTCTTGAGTTGCTGAAGTAATGGATGCGGCGACTCTGCGTATTACCGAGATTTTTTATTCCGTACAGGGTGAAACCAGCCGCGTAGGCCTGCCTACGGTGTTTGTGCGCCTTACCGGCTGTCCGTTGCGCTGCGGTTATTGTGATACCGCTTACGCTTTTCACGGCGGCGAGTCGCTGACGCTGTCCACCATCCTGGAACGGGTGGCGGCTTATCATCCCCGCTATGTCACCGTGACCGGCGGCGAACCGCTGGCGCAGAAACATGCTTTGACGCTGCTTAGCGCCTTGTGCGATGCAGGTTATGATGTTTCGCTGGAAACGAGCGGGGCACTGGACATCGGCGCAGTGGATCCGCGCGTGTCGCGGATCGTCGATATCAAAACTCCCGGTTCCGGGGAGGTCAGTAAAAACCGTTGGGAAAATCTGGCGTATTTGACTGCGCATGATGAGCTTAAATTTGTGATTACCGATGAAGCCGATTATCAGTGGGCACGCCAGACACTGGCGGAACACGCGCTCGCCGAGCAATGTCCGGTACTGTTCTCGCCAGTGCATGGCGGCGCGGCCAGCGAACTGGCCGACTGGATATTGCGCGATCGCCTGCCGGTGCGAATGCAGTTACAATTGCACAAGATTTTATGGAATGACGCGGCAGGCCGGTAATGAATGAACCCAAACACGCCATCGTCCTCCTCTCTGGAGGACTGGATTCGGCGACGGTATTAGCGATTGCACAGCGCGATGGTTATATTTGTCATGCGCTGAGTTTTGATTATGGTCAGCGGCACCATGCCGAATTGGCTGCCGCTGCCTGCATGGCAGCCAGCCAGGGTGCCGCCGAGCACCGCACATTTAGAATGGATCTGGCGATGTTTGGCGGCTCGGCACTGACCGATAGCAATATTGCCGTGCCTGAAACCCCGACTACAGGCATTCCATCGACTTATGTCCCGGCGCGCAATACGATCATGTTGTCGATCGCATTGGCATGGGCAGAAGTGCTCAACAGCCGGGCAATTTTTATCGGCGTCAATGCGGTAGATTATTCCGGTTATCCGGATTGCCGCCCCGAGTATATCGCTGCCTTTGAACGCATGGCGAATCTTGCAACCAGGGCCGGTGTGGAAGGCCAGGATTTGCATATTCATGCACCACTCATGCAGTTGTCGAAAGCCGAAATCATCCGCTTGGGAACAACGCTGGGCGTCGATTACGCGGCGACCGTGTCCTGCTATCAGGCCGATGCCGAAGGCCGCGCATGCGGTGTATGTGATTCCTGCCGGTTACGGCAACAGGGGTTTGAGCAGGCCGGGATTCCTGACCCGACCCGTTATCGCTTAGTATAAATAGCTCATTGTTATTATCAGCCGTTAAATCATAATCCAAAAAGTTTTATAGTCTCGCTATTCAGTTTTAAATTAATTCAGGGGGAGTTTCCTATGTTGTTCGATAGCTTTGCTCAAGCACAGTCAGTGCTGCTGTGGGCGACGTTTGGCTTGGCCGTAGTGCTGGGTCTGGTTGCCAACAAGACCAATTTTTGTACCATGGGCGCCATATCCGATTGGGTCAACATGGGCGATCTGGGCCGCATGCGCGCATGGTTGCTGGCTATCGCGGTAGCGATGCTGGGCGTATCCGTTCTGGAGTATTTCGGGCTCGCGAATCTCGATGCCTCTTTCCCTCCGTATCGCGGTGCTCAGCTGATCTGGGCAGAGAATATTCTGGGCGGTGTATTGTTCGGTATCGGCATGACCTTCGCATCCGGTTGCGGTAACAAGACCCTGATTCGTATCGGCGGCGGTAACATCAAGTCCATCGTTGTGCTGCTGATCATCGCCGTGATCGCCTATTTTATGGTCAATCCGTTCCCGGGCAGCGACAAGACCTTGTTTACGGTGCTGTTCAACGGCTGGATACGTCCATTGGCGGTGAATACCGGCAGCCATCAGGATCTGGCTTCATTCCTGGTCAGCGACGCCAATCTGAAACAGGCACGCCTGGTGCTGGGTGTGCTGATAGCATTGGCGATCTCGGTGTTTGTGTTCAAATCAGCCGATTTCCGCAGCAATAAGGACAACATCATCGGTGGTCTGGTTGTCGGACTGGTCGTATTGGGTGCCTGGTATATCAGCAGCGTGATCCAGGTTAAAGTCGACGGCACCAATTACACGCTGCAAGGTTATGTGCAGGAATGGGATTTCGTTGCCGGCTCAAACGAGATCAAGCCTGCCGACAGCCGTCCGCTGAGTCCGCAGTCGTTTACCTTTATCAATCCGATGGGGCAGACTCTGGGTTATGTGGCCGGCAAATTTGACATCAGCCTGCTGACCTTCGGCGTTATGGCATTGGCCGGGGTTATCGCCGGATCGTTGTTATGGTCGCTGTTGAGCAGAAATTTCCGCATTGAATGGTTCGCGTCCTTTGCCGATTTCCGCAATCATGTCTTTGGTGCAGTTCTGATGGGTTTTGGCGGTGTATTGGCGATGGGTTGTACCATCGGTCAAGGAATTACCGGCATGTCGACTTTGGCACTCGGTTCATTCCTGGCGTTGATCAGCATCATTTTCGGCAGTGCGATGACCATGCGCCTGCAGTATTACAAACTGGTTTATGAAGCGGATGCCAGCTTCATGAAGGCTTTGGTGAGCAGTCTGGTTGATTTCAAGTTGCTGCCATCCTTCATGCGCAAACTCGAAGCGGTCTAATTCAGCATTAAAAATTAAAAACGGCTATTTCCGTATGGAAATAGCCGTTTTTTTTGTCTCGTCAAGATCTGTAATCATTCCTCTAGCGGTCCTTTGTCATCCGATTCAGGAACCGATCCAGTTGATTGGCAAATGCCTGGCGGTCACTCTGCGAAAATGCCGTCGGGCCGCCTGTCTCGATTCCGCTGCCGCGTAATTCCGTCATGAAGTTACGCAGGGTCAATGCTGCCTGGATGTTCTCCGGCGTATAGAATTCTCCTCGCGGATTCAGCGCATGGCCGCCTTTCTCGACGACACTGGCTGCCAGCGGAATATCTGCGGTGATGACCAGATCGTCGGCTTGCACGCGTAATACGATCTCGTCGTCAGCCACATCAAAACCGTGCGGTACTTGCAGAGTCCGGATATAAGCCGATGGCGGCGTACGCAACAGTTTATTGGCGACTAGCGTCATCGGTATCTGCATGCGTTCCGCCGCACGGAAAAGAATATCCTTGATGACGCCGGGACAAGCGTCGGCATCCACCCAGATGTGCATCAGCCGATATCCAGATGACCCACCTTGACGAATATGGTGCATCCCGATTCGCTATAAGGTTGGTGTGCACTGAGGTGCGGGCTGCGCAGCCAGACGCCTTGGCCGTAATCGCCGTGTTCATCCTGAAACATGCCGTCCAGCACCAGAATCTCTTCACCGCCATAATGCCGATGCGGCTGAAAGCGGGTACCGGGTTGCCAGCGTACCAATGCCGTGTGCTCGCCTTTGAATTCGCTCAACGGTAAAACGCTCAAGCCATCAACCAGCCCCGGCAGCCAGGTCGCTTGATGGGTATGGACGATGATGCGTTGCGTATCATCCGGCTGCGTGTAACGCAATTTCACAAACAGGGTACAGCCTGTAACGCTGAATGGCGTGTGTTGGGAACCGGGCGGATTTTTGATGTAGGTGCCGGCAGGATAAACGCCGTATTCGTCCTGAAATATGCCGTCCAGCACGAAAATATCCTCACCTAGCGGATGGCTATGTGCAGCAAATCCGGCGCCGGGCTGGTAGCGTACGATGGATGTGGCGCGCGCCTGCTCAGCGCCGTCGCGTTCAAGCAAGCGACGCTCGACGCCGGGCAATGGCGACGGTAGCCACGGCAACGTGGCGGGGTCGATTCGTACTGCCAATTGATGATCTGCATTGATAATCATGGCGATTTTTCAGTCGTTATACGGCCATCCTGGATGGCGGGCGTGTTGCTGACGGAAATGGAAACGCTTCCTACCAGCCAGTGCAGGATGCCGGCGACCAGCAGTGCGGCGAGAATCAATCCGTAGTGCATGGGATCAAATGTAGTAGTTCCGACTTGATCTGACAGTATGGCCTTGCCAAAGGTGAGGTTACCCGGTTTGATATAGGTGCGAATCTTTATCAAACAAAGCGCGCAAGCGCCAAGGAGTAACCCCATGAACAGTTTTCACCAAAACGTTATCAAACACAAGGTTGGCCTGCTGAATCTGGCTGCTGAACTCGGTAATGTGTCCCGCGCCTGCAAGGTGATGGGCTTTTCCCGCGATACCTTCTACCGTTATCAGTCGGCTATGGAAAACGGTGGTGTCGACGCCCTGATCGATGCTAATCGCAGAAAGCCGAACCACAAGAACCGGGTTGAAGAGGCCACAGAATTAGCGGTTGCCGCCTTCGCCCTGGAACAACCGGCATTTGGTCAGGTGCGCGTATCCAATGAGCTGCGCAAACGCGGCATCTTTGTTTCTCCCTCTGGTGTACGCTCTGTTTGGCTGCGGCGTGATCTCGAATCGTTCAAGAAGCGCCTGACTGCACTGGAACGGCATGTTGCTGAAACGGGCGAGGTGCTGACCGAAGCGCAAGTAGGCGCCCTGGAAAAGAAACAGGACGACGATGTGGCGCATGGCGAGATTGAAACGGCTCACCCAGGCTATCTCGGCAGCCAGGATACGTTCTATGTGGGCACCCTCAAAGGCGTCGGCCGGATTTACCAGCAGACCTTCGTTGACACCTATTCGAAGTGGGCAGCGGCCAAACTCTACACGACCAAAATGCCGATCACCGCAGCCGATCTGCTTAATGACCGGGTGCTGCCATTCTTCGCCGAGCAGAACATGGGGATGATACGCATCCTGACGGATCGCGGCACCGAATATTGCGGCAAACCGGAATCCCATGACTATCAGCTCTATCTGGCCTTGAATGACATCGAGCATACCAGGACCAAAGCCAATCATCCGCAGACCAACGGCATCTGTGAACGCTTCCACAAGACCATCCTGCAGGAGTTCTATCAGGTCGCGTTCCGGCGCAAGATTTACCGGTCAATCGCGGAGCTGCAAACGGATCTGGATGAATGGCTGGTTTATTACAACAATGACCGCACCCATCAGGGCAAGATGTGCTGCGGCCGCACTCCGACGCAAACACTTATTGACGGAAAGGAGGCATGGCACGATAAAATCACCACATTGAACAACTGAATCTGAACTGACAGCTGCATCTGTCAAACCGGGGAACTGTCAGATCAGATCGCGACTACTACAGATCAAAGCTTTCCACCATGTTTTGCTGGGCGCTGACGATTTGTACCGGTTCAACGATAATCTGGCGCAGCAGGGTGATGATCACCACCTCAATGAAGACTCTGACCTGAAAAATGCCGTTCTGCAAATAGCTTATTTCCGCGGAAATAAGGCTGGACAGAGTCCATACCAGAAATAATGTACCCAGTGATTGCAAAAAACCGCGGACGAAATGGCCGTGGACGATAGCGCTAATCACTTCCACGCTGAATTGCCACACGATCATCAAGCTTGCAATCACCAATGCAATGGCGAGTGCGATATGCAGCAGCTTGTTAAAGCGGGAGAGTAATAGTATCAAACGCTGTTCGAACATGGCTGTGTCGTCGAATTTAAAAAAGAAAAAATAATTTTGCCTGTTACCGCAGCTGCGAGGATGCATAATCCGCTGCCAGGTTATTAGCGAGAGTCAAGTTATATCATATCGGACCGATAACTGGCTAATCAGCACGACAAAGCCATGAATCGAAACTGCTCGGAATCGAACCTCCTGGCACGCTTCGGCAGAAACGCTTGCTTATTAAAACATGTGCCCGGTCTGAATGTTTAAAATGAACAGGAGATTCGTTAATGCAATTTTCATTTGTGAAAAACCATAAATCTGGTAAGGTTACTTTTTGTAAGGGGAGAGTAAGTCTGTATTAAACAAGCATTTGCGGATAACGTTTGTTATCGGGATGTATTGGTGCCGCTTTTAATAACAAATATTCGTTACTGAATCTCAGTTCAGGCAGGGTATGCAATCACAAATTAGCGCATTAAAGACAAAGCTGGTTCAAGCTCAAATCATTCTGGATAAGACGCCATCATTGGTATTCATGATGGAGCCGGAGTCGCTGCGTTTTACGTTTGTTAATCATAGTTTGATGGCAAGCCTCGGATATACGCAAAGCGAGATGCTGGGCATGTCGGCGAACCAGCTGAATCCGGCGTTTTCCGACCAGTATTGTCAGCAGCTTCTGGCGTCCTTGCCGATGGGGGAGCAATCGGCGGTCGATTTTGAAATGTCGTTTCTGCGTAAAGACGAAACGGCGTTGCCGGTCGCATTATTTCTGCGTCTGGTTGAAATGGACGACAAACAGGTTTTGCTGGCAATCGCTCATGACATTACGCTCAGAAAGAAGCATGAAGCGCAGATTGCCCGGCTTACCAATTTTTACAAGGCGTTGAGCGAAGTCAATCAGGCTATTGTACGCATGCGCGACGAGACTGAATTATTGTCGCTGGTTTGCAAGGTGGCTGTGGAATTTGGCGGCATCGCGCTGGCTTGGGTAGGTCAGGCGAATGAAACCGCGAGTTTGATCAGGCCGGTTGTGAGTTACGGATGTGGCAAGGAATATCTCGATGAGATCATGATTTCAACGAACGAAAATGAGATTGCCGGCCGCGGACCCGTAGGCACGACATTCCGGGAGCGGCGTATCGTTGTTATCAATGATTTTCAAGCTGATGAAATGACCGTGCCATGGAGGGAACGCGCAGCGCAAGTCGGCTGGCGTTCTGCGGCAGCTTTTCCGATTCTGCGAGCCGGCAGGACGTTTGCCGTACTGAGTGTGCATCATTCACAACAAGGCGCTTTTGATCATGAGGTCATTCAGCTGATTGAGGAAATGTGCAGCGATATTTCTTTTGCGCTGGATAACTTCGATCGGGAAAAGAAGCGGCAGACACTCGAAGAGGAATTAAAGCTTGCCTCGATGGTATATCAGTACAGCAGTCAGGCGATGATGGTCACCGATGCCTCCAATCGCATTATTTCCGTCAATCAGGCTTATACCCATATCACCGGATATACGGCAGATGAAGTGATGGGCAAAAACCCCAGAATACTGAGCTCCGGCCGCCATACTCAAGCATTCTACAAATCGATATGGCGCTCGTTAAAAGCGTATCAGCATTGGCAGGGCAGAATATGGAGCAAACGCAAGAATGGCGAAATATATCCGGAATGGCTGACGATAAATCTCGTGCTGGATGAAGATGACGCCCCCTATTGTTTTGTGGCCACTTTTTATGACATCACCGACAAAGTGCGCTCGGAAGAGCTGATCTGGAAGCAAGCGAATTACGATATGCTTACCGAACTGCCCAACCGCTATATGCTGCATCAGTGCATGGTGCAGGAAATCGGTAACGCTCGTCATCATGAGCAGACGCTGGCAGTACTGTATATCGATCTGGATCAGTTCAAGGAGGTGAATGATACGCTGGGGCATCAGATTGGCGATCAGCTGCTGGTCGAGGTTGCGCAGCGCATCAAATCCTGTGTGAATGAAACAGATGTGGTGGGGCGTCTGGGGGGTGATGAGTTTACCGTGATCTTGCTCGCGCCGCCGGATAGCGCATATGTGGCCGGAATAGCGGAACGGATTATCGCCAAACTGGTGACGGCGTTTACGCTGATCGAAAATCAGAGCGCGATTTATATTTCGGCGAGTATCGGCATCGCTTTTTATCCATCCGATGCGATGAATGCCGAAGACTTGCTAAAGGGCGCAGAACAGGCAATGTATGTTGCGAAAAATGCCGGGCGCAATCGGCTGAGTTTTTATACTTCCGAGCTGCGCGAAAAAGCGCGAAACCGTCTGAGTTTGTTAAGCGATTTGCGCGGTGCGCTGGCCGAAAATCAGTTTCAGCTCTATTTCCAGCCCATCGTGAATCTGGCAACGGGAAAAATCACCAAGGCAGAAGCGCTGATCCGCTGGCAGCATCCTGTGCGCGGCATGGTAAACCCGGCGGAGTTTATTCCGCTGGCCGAGGAAACCGGCCTGATTGTGGCGATTGGCGACTGGGTATTCAAGGAAGCGGCGCACTGGGCCCGGCGCTGGAAATCGGATCGCGCAGGAGAAAGCATCCAGGTGAGCGTGAATATGTCGCCGATCCAGTTTAAAGACGACACCGTCAAAATGGACAGCTGGCTCGCGCATTTGCAGGCAATAGGCTTGCCCGGCAAAAATATGGTGGTGGAAATCACGGAAAGTTTGCTGCTCGATGTGACTTCCGCGATTTCGGATAAATTGCTGGCATTCAGAGATGCTGGAATCAAAGTGTCAATGGATGATTTCGGTACGGGGTATTCCGCACTGTCCTATCTGAAAAAATTCGATATCGATTATCTGAAAATCGACCAGACCTTTGTGCGCGATATCACTACCGACCCCAGCGATCTGGCTTTGTCCGAAGCGATTGTGGTGATGGCGCACAAGCTGGGCCTGAAAGTGATTGCCGAGGGTGTGGAAACTTTGGAGCAGCGGGATTTGCTAACGCAATGCGGCTGCGATTATGCTCAGGGTTATTTTTATTCCCGGCCGCTGCCGCCGGCAGCATTCGAGCAATTGTTGAAGGCTGGTTAAGCCTGGGCCGCCTGCACCGGAATATGGTTGCGGCTGCTCTTGATGCGGTTGTCCTCATCCACATAAACCAGCTGCGGTGCGAATCTTTCCAGTTCGATTTCGTTGTATGTGGCGTAAGTGGCGATGATCAGAATATCGCCGGGGCTGGCTTTGTGCGCCGCCGCGCCATTGACGGAAATGGTGCCGGAATCGCGTTCGGCACGAATCGCGTAGGTGGTGAAGCGCTCGCCATTGGTGACGTTGTAAATGTCGATTTGCTGATATTCGCGAATATCGGCTGCTTCCAGCAGCGTGTCGTCAATGGCACAGGAACCTTCGTAATGCAGCTCGGACTGCGTGACGCGCACTCGGTGCAGCTTCGACTTCAACATGGTTCTCTGCATCTATTCGTCCTCATCGGGGGCGTATATTAGCTGCATATTATAAACCGAAACCCCCGAATTTGCATGGTTCCTTACGCGTCTTCAGTATCCGCGCCGTCTTCGGCAGGCGCAGCGAGTTCCGGATGATCCTGCTCAAAAATGCTGCGGATCAGCTTGAACAAGGCGCGGCTGCTCTTCGGAGGCTGCTGCTGGCTGGCTTCCCTGCGTGCGTTACGTACCAGCGTACGCAATTGCTGCACGTCGACGCCGGGATGATCGGCAATGAACAGGGTGATGGCGGTGTCGTCTTCGATCAGCCGCGTGCGCCAGTGTTCCATCTGGTGGAATACGGCATTTTCTTCGCTATGATGGTTGCGCCATTTCTCCAGTTGTTCGGCGATAGGCCGGGCATCGATGATGCGCATCAGGCGTCCGATATACTGCTTTTGCCGGCTCAGTCCGCCGTGCGCCGTAATACGCTTCGCGGCATCAATCGCATCGCGCAGGTTTTCCGGCAAATCGAGTTTGTCGAGCTTGCCCTTGGGCAGCGCGATCAGTTCTTCCCCGAGCTTTTGCAAAGCGGTCATCTGACGCTTGATCTCGCTTTTGCTGATGACGGGGATTTCGTCTTCAATTTCTTCCATGGTACTCAGATATCGCCTAAATGTTGCTATGATAACGTTTTTAGTCTTTCTTAGTCTGGAGTTTTCGTGTCTGATCAATTTAGCCATACTAAAAACGAATTGCAATCCCTGGTGCAGGACATGCTGGACTACGCCAAGCAGCAAGGTGCAACAGCCTGTGCGGCTGAAGCATCGGAGGGTATGGGGCAGTCGGTGACGGTGCGTAAAGGTGAAGTCGAGACCATAGAATATAACCGCGACAAGGGTATCGGCGTGACGGTGTATATCGGTCAGCGCCGCGGCAATGCTTCCACTTCGGATTTCAGCCGGCAGGCACTGCTGGATACGGTAGACAAAGCGCTGACGATCGCGCGCTATACCGCGGAGGATGCCTTCGCCGGCTTGCCCGACGCCGACCGGCTGGCGACGGTGTTCCCGGAGCTGGATCTGTTCCACCCGTGGACGCAATCGATAGACGAAGCCATCGCCATGGCGGGCGTATGCGAAGCTGCCGCCCTGGCTGCGGACCCGCGCATCAGTAATTCGGAGGGAGCCAGCGTCAACACGCAGAATTCCTTGTTCGTGTATGGCAACAGCCTGGGTTTTTCGGCAGGATACCCGACCTCGCGTCACGGCGTGAGCTGCGCGGTGATCGCCGAGTCGGAACAAGGCATGCAGCGCGATTACTGGTATACCTCGGCACGGCGGGCAGCGGATTTGCTGTCTGCGGAGGAAGTCGGCCGGCGTGCCGGCGAGCGTACGGTGCGGCGTCTGGACGGGCGCAAGGTAAAAACCTGTCAGGTGCCGGTGCTGTTCGAAGCGCCGGTCGCGGCAGGATTGCTGTCGAGTTTTGTGTCGGCGATCAGCGGCAGCAGCCTGTATCGCAAATCGTCGTTCCTGCTGGACAGCCTGGGGCAGAGCATATTCCCGGCATGGCTGCAGATCGGCGAACGGCCGCATTTGTTGCGCGGCCTCGCCAGCAGCCCGTTTGACAATGAAGGCGTGGCGACCGTCGATCGCGAAGTGATCAGGGACGGCGTGTTGCAGGGTTATTTCCTGGGCAGCTACAGCGCCCGGAAACTGGGCATGCAGACCACCGGCAATGCCGGAGGCAATCACAATCTGCTGGTGAGCAATACCGGTGAAGACTTTGCCGGACTGCTGCGAAAAATGGGGACAGGCCTGCTGGTAACCGAGTTGCTCGGCCACGGCACCAATATGGTGACAGGCGATTATTCTCGCGGTGCCGCCGGGTTCTGGGTGGAAAACGGGGTGATTCAATATCCGGTGGAGGAAATCACCATCGCCGGCAATCTCAAACAAATGTTCAAGGACATTGTTGCAATCGGTACCGACACGGAAACCCGCGGTTCCAAGCAGACCGGCTCGATTCTGGTCGCACAGATGACCGTAGCCGGGGACTGATCGACGATGCAAGGATGGTTACGGATTGCGCACGCCATAGACGCGCTGAATGAGTGGGTGGGGCGCAGTATCAAGTGGCTGGTACTGCTGGCAACGCTGATTTCGGCGGGCAATGCGCTGGTGCGCTACGGCCTTGGCGAAAGCTCGAATGCCGGACTGGAAATTCAGTGGTATCTGTTCGGTGCGCTATTCCTGCTGGGTGCAGGTTATACACTAAAACACAACGGCCATGTGCGTATCGATTTCATCCATGGCCGCCTGTCGCCAAGGGCGCAGGCATGGCTGGAGATCGTCGGCACCGTGCTGTTTCTATTGCCGTTCTCGCTGCTGATTATCTGGTTCGGCTGGCCGATGTTTGTCAGCGCCTGGCAGAGCGGCGAGATGTCGCCGGATGCAGGGGGATTGCTGCGCTGGCCGGTGAAACTGCTCATTCCAGCCGGTTTCAGTCTGTTGGCGCTGCAGGGCGTGGCTGAATTGATCAGGAATATTGCCGTGCTGTCCGGGTACAAGGCGGCCAGGGAGCATACGGCATGAGCATGGAGTGGATGGCGCCCGCGATGTTTGCGGGCCTGGTGATCGTGCTGCTGATGGGATACCCGGTGGCATTCTCGCTGGCGGCGAACGGGCTGCTGTTTGCCGCGATAGGCATGAAGCTCGGCTTTTTTGATATGAGCCTGATGCAGGCGCTGCCCGAGCGCGTGCTCGGCATCATGGCCAATCAGACCCTGCTGGCGATCCCGTTCTTTACTTTCATGGGACTGATACTGGAACGCAGCGGCATGGCAGAGGAGCTGCTGGATAGCGTCGGCCAGCTGTTCGGTGCGATCCGCGGCGGGCTGGCTTATGCAGTGATTTTCGTCGGCGCCTTGCTGGCGGCCACCACTGGCGTGGTAGCCGCTTCAGTGATTGCCATGGGGCTGATTTCGCTGCCGATCATGGTGCGTTACGGTTACGATACGCGACTGGCGACCGGCGTGATCGCGGCTTCCGGTACGTTGGCGCAGATCATCCCGCCCAGTCTGGTGCTGATCGTGCTGGCCGACCAGCTGGGGGTGTCGGTGGGCGATCTCTACAAGGGCGCTCTGGTGCCGAGTCTGGTGCTGACCGGTTTCTACGTGCTGTTTGTGTTCATGGTTACACTGATAAAACCTGTCGCGGCGCCGGCTTTGCCGCTCACCGCCCGCACTTTGCGCGGCTGGGCGTTATGGCGCAGTGCGATGCTGTCGATCATGCCGCCATTGTTGCTGATCTTCCTGGTGCTGGGCACGATATTCCTGGGTTGGGCGACACCGACTGAAGGTGGTGCGATGGGTGCGACGGGTGCATTGGTGCTGGCCTGGATCAAGCGCCGTTTGCCGCTGGATATGTTGAAACAGGCCATGGATACCACCACGCGGTTATCCAGTTTCGTGCTGTTCATCCTCATCGGCTCCACGGTATTCAGTCTGGTGTTTCGCGGCGTCAACGGTGACCTGTGGGTGGAGCACCTGCTGACCGGTCTGCCTGGCGGCGCGCTGGGCTTTTTGATCGTGGTGAATTTGCTGGTGTTCGTGCTGGCATTCTTCCTCGATTTTTTCGAGATCGCCTTCATCATCATCCCGCTGCTGGCGCCGGTTGCACAGAAGCTGGGCATCGATCTGGTGTGGTTCGGCGTGCTCATCGGCATTAACATGCAAACCTCGTTCATGCATCCGCCGTTCGGATTTGCGCTGTTCTATCTGCGAAGCGTCGCACCCAAGGATATCAAGACCACCGATATCTATCGTGGCGCGATTCCGTTCGTGCTGATCCAGCTGGCGATGGTGGTGTTGGTGATCGCTTTCCCGTCGATTACCGGCGGCGTGCCGCAGCAGACCTTATCAAAAGGCGTGATCGAAGTGCCGATGGATGAGGACAGCTACGGTGATTATTATTTGCCGAAGGAGTGGCGCTAAGGAGTCGCATGCAGCATGTTTTGATTATTCATGAGGTCGAGGCATATCCAGCATGGAAGGCTGTTTTTGATCAGGCTGCCGTCATGAGAAAAAATGCCGGTGAAATCAGCTACCAGTTGCTGCGTTATGATGACGATGAGAATCGCATCGTTCATTTCTCAGTGTGGTCATCGCTGGAGCAGGCCCGGCGTTTCCTTGAGTCGCCCGAGCTGATAGAGATCAGGCGCAAGGCAGGCGTAAAAGCTCCGGAATTTATCTATCTGCAAGAGATGGAGCGTGGCGTGCTGTAACGCGCCTGCCCGTTACAGCCCCAGCGCCCGCGCACCCTGATAGAACGCGAAGCTCACCACCCATGCCAGGCCCAGTGGCCACGCTACCGCGATTACGGTGAACCAGTTGCTCTTCGATTCCTGCTTGAGCACCGCGACGGTTGACAGGCATGGCGTGTAGATCAGGGTAAACAGCATGAAGCTGTAGGCTTGTACCCAGTCCAGTTGTCCGGCGATGATGCCGGCCAGATTGTTTTGTCCCGCGCCGTAAATCACGGCGAGCGCGCCGATGACGATTTCCTTGGCAATGAAGCCGAACAGCAGTGCGACCGACAGCAGGCGATCGATGCCCAGCGGCGCGAAGATCGGCTCCATCCAGCTCGCCAGCTGACCGGCCAGCGTAGTGGGACTGGCTGGCGGCACGTTGAACGGATAATGCGTCAGCGCCCAGACGATGATGACGCCGGCGATAATGAAGCCGGAGGCGCCACGGATGAAATGCCCCGACTGCTGCCAGCCTTGCGCCAGCAGCTGTTTGAAGGTGGGGAAGCGGTACGGCGGCAGTTCCAGCAGCAGCGGTTCATGGCTGCGATATTTGCCGCGCCATACCAGCGCGGTCAGGAACGCCATCAGAAAACTCATCAGATACAGTGAGAACATCACTACAGCGGCGGCGCGTGGCGCGAAAATGGCGGTGGTGAAGAACAGGAATACCTGCAATCTGGCGGAACACAGTGAGAACGGTATCACCATCATCGTCAGCAGGCGCAGCGCACGCGAACGCATCACACGCGTACCCATCAGGGCGGGCACGTTACAGCCGAAACCCATCAGCTGCATGACGAAAGAACGCCCGTCCAGGCCCAGTTTAGCCATCACCGCATCCATCAGATAAGCGGCGCGCGCCAGGTAGCCGCTGTCCTCAATGATCGCCATGAACATGAAGAACACAACGATGATAGGCAGAAAGGTCAATACCGTACCGACTCCGTCGAACAGTCCTTCGACGATAAAGCTTTTGAGAGCGGCTGGCGCATGACTGAGTGCGGGTTCGAGTATGCCGGTCTTGAATTGGTCCAGCAACCAGCCGGCGCCATCCTGCAATGGGGTGCCTATCCCATAGACGAGCTGAAACAGCAGGAATACAGTAATGAAGAATAATGGCAGGCCCAGCCAGGGGTGCAGCAGCACCTTATCCAGCCGGCGGCTCAGATCAGGCGGCAGCGTGATGGGGGTGGTGACCGTATCGCTGATGATGCGATCCAGTTCGGCCTCGATGTTGTCATCCTGATGGAAGGCGTCGCTGTTGGCGTGCATGGCCTTAGGCTGATCGTGCAGTACGGTTTCGATGGCACCGCGTATGCTGCCAAAGCCCTGGCCGTATTTCGCGCTGATCATGGTGACCGCGACGCCGAGATCTGCGGCGAGACGTTCCAGATCGATTTTGATGCCCATTTGCTTGGCTTCGTCAGCCATGTTGAGCACTAGTGTCAATGGAACTTTGAGCGATTTAAGCTGTAATAATAATGCAAGCTGGCGATCCAGCTGGGTAGCGTTAAGAATGACAACCAGACCGTTGACCGCCTGGGATTCAAGAAAGTGCCGCACTACCTGTTCGTCGTCCGAAAAACCATGCAGGTTATAAATGCCAGGCAAATCGACTATTTCGACCATGCTGCCGGCCAGCAGCACTTTGGCTGAAAGCAGATCGACCGTGATACCGGGCCAATTGCC
Source organism: Sulfuriferula sp. AH1 (assembly GCF_002162035.1). Classification (NCBI taxonomy): domain Bacteria; kingdom Pseudomonadati; phylum Pseudomonadota; class Betaproteobacteria; order Nitrosomonadales; family Sulfuricellaceae; genus Sulfuriferula; species Sulfuriferula sp. AH1. The sequence goes on along the minus strand of NZ_CP021138.1, from coordinate 2,039,020 downwards.
TACCCGTGCCCCGGCGCCGGTCAGGCGATTGAAAAAAGTCGATTTGCCGGTATTGGGCATTCCTAGCAGGGCGATGCGTTTCATAGGATTTAGGCGCTTAGCTGAATATTGATTTTGGCTGCATCAGTACGGCGGATCATGAGTTCGGTATGACCCACGCGGATTTGTAACGGCCCTTGCCAGGGTGCGATGCGTAGCACTTCGACCCGCCGTCCCAGCCGTAAACCCAGGGCCGACATGCGCCGCGTCAGTTCCGCTCCCGCTTCTATGGCGATGATCGTACCGCTTTGGTTGGGATGGAGATGGTCAAGTGAAGTGTTCATTTTTTGTTAAATGAGAAAGATTCTTATTTATATCATGACGTGCCGGAAACCGCAATATTGAAATGGTGTTGTTTGTAATATATTTCAAGGACGATGAATTTGGCCTGTGTATTGCTTGGTAGTTTATATGCTTAAGTTAATGAGGAAATAGAATGTCTACTATTCCAGTCATGCCTTCATATACTGAAACGCCGCCGTCTAATGTGCCTTTGCACCGACCGATTTGCCAGCAGTTACGGCAGCATTACGAAACAGTGCGCCACCAGCATATGCGCGATATGTTTGCGCAGGATCCGCAACGATTCGAACGCTTTTCACTGCAACTGGGCGATCTGCTGCTGGACTATTCCAAAAACCGCATTACTGCCGAAACCATGCGTTTGCTGGTGAAACTGGCCGAAGAAGCTGATATTGCCGGCTGGCGCGACAAGATGTTCAACGGCGAGAAAATCAACAATACCGAGAACAGGGCAGTTTTGCATGTCGCCTTGCGCAATCTCAGCGAACATCCGGTGTGGGTCGATGGCGTGGATGTCATGCCCGGCGTGCGCGCGGTAATCGACAAAATGGCTGTATTCGCCGGACAGGTGCGGGAGGGCGCGTGGCGGGGCTACAGCGGCAAACGCATCACCGATGTGGTCAATATCGGTATCGGCGGTTCCGACCTCGGGCCGCAGATGGTTTATCAGGCACTGAAACCATATCGTCACCCCGAACTGAAGGTGCATTTCATTTCCAATGTCGATGGCACCCATGCCGAAGAAATACTCGAAACACTGGATCCCGAAACCACGCTTTTCATTATTTCGTCCAAGACTTTTACTACACAGGAAACCATGACCAACGCCTTTTATGCGCGGGAGTGGTTCTTGCAGCATGCACAATCAGCGTGCCATATCGCACGTCATTTTGTCGCCGTCTCGACCAATCGCGAAGCAGTGGCTGCATTCGGCATCGATGTCGCGCAGATGTTCGAATTCTGGGACTGGGTGGGCGGCCGCTATTCGCTGTGGTCGGCAATCGGTTTGTCCATCGTGCTGGCCATAGGTCACGAACATTTCATGGCGCTATTGCAGGGGGCGCATGACATGGATGAGCATTTCCGGCATGCGCCGTTTGCGCAGAATATGCCGGTCATCATGGCGTTGCTGGGCATCTGGTACAACAATTTCTTCGGTGCGGAGTCACAGGTCATCCTGCCTTACGATCATTATTTGCGCAGTCTGCCGATGTATCTGGAACAGGCCGATATGGAAAGCAACGGCAAATCGGTCGACCGTAACGGGCAGATGGTCGATTATGCGACCGGCTCCATCGTATGGGGTGCCAGTGGCATAAACGGCCAGCATGCGTTCTACCAGCTGATCCATCAGGGGACGAAACTGATTCCGGCGGATTTCATCGTGTCGATGCAGTCGCACAGCAGCCTGCAGTCCCATCATGACATCCTGGTGGCGAACTTCCTTGCGCAGACCGAAGCGCTGATGCGCGGCCGCACGCTGGCGGAAACGCAGAGCGGCGCCGGCGAGCAATCGTATTTGCCGCAAAAGGTGTTTGCCGGCAACCATCCGAGCAATGCCTTGCTGCTCAAGCGCTTAACGCCGCATGCGCTGGGAATGCTGCTGGCGGCATACGAGCACAAGATTTTTGTGCAAGGCATTATCTGGAACTTGAATTCTTTCGATCAATGGGGCGTAGAATTGGGCAAACAATTGGCGAAACAGATTTTGCCGGAGTTGAGTGTGCACGATGCGGTGACAACGCACGATGCATCGACTAACGGACTGATTAATTATTATCATCGTTGGCGCAAGGCAAGTTAACCATGGGTGCATGATGTCTCTAGTCCGATGGAATGATCCACATAATATTTTTAAAACAAAGCTGACTCATGTCATCGCCGGGGATATCGGCGGGACCAAAAGCTGGCTGGTCTGGCTTGCCTATATAGCGCATCAGCCACCGCGACTGTTGTTTGAACAGCGTTATGAAAGCGCCGCGTTTGATAGTGCCGGCGAATTGTTGCGCACGTTCATGGCCGATGCCGGGCATGTGCTGCCACCGGATATCCTGTGTCTGGCTTTGCCGGGCCCGGTCGAACTGCGACGGGTGGCGCTCACCAATCTGGACTGGGTAGTGGACGCTGATATGCTGGGTGCGGAACTGGGGATCGCCGATGTGCGCTTTATCAATGATTTTCAGGCTGCCGCGGCCGGGGTGGCGACGCTGCAAAAAACGGATTATGAGGTGCTGAATTCCGGTTTGACGCGCCTGGGTGCAACGCGGGTGGTCACCGGTGCAGGAACCGGGCTGGGCCTGGCCTGGATGCAGGCCGACAGCCACGGCGAATATCAGACTTTCGCCACCGAGGGCGGGCATGTCGATTTCGCACCGACCAATGCGCAACAGCGTGAATTGCTGAACTGGATGGCGGCTACGCTGGAGGTGCAGCAGATTTCGCATGTATCATGGGAACGCCTGCTTTCCGGCATGGGTCTGACGGCTTTGTACCAGTTCAATCATCTGCTGTTTACCGGGCAGTCGGCACAGTCGGCGCCGGATGCGGCCTGGATACACGCTGCCGCGTTAAGAAACGAGACGGTGGCGATGGCCGCAGTACAGATGTTTGCGGATATCTATGCGGCCTGGATAGGAAATCTGGCATTGCTATACCAGCCGCGCGGCGGGTTGTATATCGCGGGTGGCATGGCGATACATTTGCATGCATGGCTCAAAGCCGAGCGATTCATGTGTATAGCGGCAGATAAAGGGCGTATGGCGGATCTGGTATTGCAGACGCCGATTCATCTGATAACAAATCCCCGTGCGGGAGTGCAGGGAGCAATAAAAATAGCGATTAGTTAAAACAGCTTGGTACCCGATAATAAGGAGATGCAGGATGACAATGACAAAACTGGAGCAGGAAAAATTATACCGCTATTACACCGAGCCGAAGATGGTGACGGAATTGACGCGCAGAACACTGGTACTGGTTCTGGCGGGCGGGGAGGGTTCCCGGCTTAAGAACCTGACTGCGTGGCGCGCCAAGCCGGCTGTGCCTTTTGGCGGCAAATACCGCATCATCGATTTCGCCTTATCCAATTGCGTCAACTCCGGCTTGCGCCGGATTGGCGTACTGACTCAGTACAAATCCCACTCGCTCATTCGTCATTTGCAACGTGCGTGGAGTTTCATGCGCGCCGAGATCGGCGAATTCGTGGAGATACTCCCGGCGCAGCAGCGCACGCACAAGAAGGAATGGTATCAGGGTACCGCCGATGCCTTGTATCAGAATCTGGACATCGTGCGCCGGCATGATCCCAAATATGTCATCGTGCTGGGCGGCGACCACATCTACACCATGGACTATTCCGCGATGCTGTTGCGCCACGTCGAACTGGGCGCGGATTTTACTGTGGGCTGCATCGAGGTGCCGCGGGAGGAAGCCACCGAATTCGGGGTGATGTCGGTCAACGAGGATATGCAGATCACCAAATTCACGGAAAAGCCGGCAGATCCCGAGGCGATGCCGGGCAAACCGGACACGGCGCTGGCTTCGATGGGTATTTATATATTTTCCACCGAGTACCTGTTCAAGATACTGATCGCGGATTCCGAGCGCAACGGCTCTTCGCATGATTTCGGCAAGGACATCATTCCCGCCAATATCCATAATTCCTGTGCGATGGCGTATCCGTTCCGCAACGAAGACGGTGAGCCGGGTTACTGGCGCGATGTCGGCACGGTGTATTCGTACTGGAAATCCAATATGGAGCTGTGCGAAATCGACCCTGAACTGAATCTGTATAACCGCGACTGGCCGATATGGACCTACCAGCCGCAATCGGCGCCCGCCAAATTCATCTTCGACGACGAAGGGCGGCGCGGTGAAGCGATCGATTCGCTGATCTCGGCAGGCTGCATTATTTCCGGCGCGCGGGTGAAACGTTCGGTGGTCTTTTTCGGTTGCAGAATCGAGAATTTCAGTCTGGTGAAGGACTGCGTGATCCTGCCCAAGGTCTCCATCGGCAAGAATTGCCGCATCACGCGTGCGGTGATCGATAAGGCCTGCGATATCCCCGATGGCACGGTGATCGGGGAAAATCTGGAAGAGGATGCGAAACGTTTCCACGTCACCAAGGAAGGTATCGTGCTGGTGACGCCGGATATGCTGGGACAGCATTTGTATCGTTGATAGAGCTAAGCGGAGCGGCATGATGGATAGTCGATTGAACGTGGTGTTGTGCTGGCACATGCATCAGCCTTATTACCGCAAGGGGCTGAGCGGCGAATATCAGTTGCCGTGGGTGTATCTGCATGGCATCAAGGATTACAGCGACATGGTGGCGCATCTGGAGCGCTATCCGCAAATGCGGGCAGTCGTGAATTTTGCGCCGGTATTGCTTGAGCAGCTGGACGATTATGCGACCGGGATCGGGCGCTTTCTGGAGAACGGCACACCTACGCAGGATCGCTTGCTCAATCTGCTGGCAGGCGTTGAGCCTATCCCCGGCGATATCGAAGGACGCTGGCAACTGGTGCGGGATTGCCAGCGTTGCCATGCGCCGCGCATGATCCATCCTTATCCGGCTTTCAGTCATCTGTTGCAGATGATAGGTGCAACCGACGATGTTGGCATGGGCAGCCACGCCGTGCAGTATCCTTTGAATTATCTGAACGAGCAGTACTTTCTGGATTTGCTGAGCTGGTATCACCTGGCCTGGCTGGGGCAGAGTTTGCGTTCGCAAGCGATCGTGCAAGCCCTGTTTGCGCAAGGCACGAATTACACTGTGCAGCACCGCCATGAGCTGTTGACGGTGATATTCGAATGCCTGCGCGGACTGATCCCGCGCTATCGGGCATTGTCCGAACGCGGCCAGGTCGAGCTGTCGATGACGCCGTATGGGCATCCGATTATTCCGCTGTTGCACAGCTTCGATAACATGCTGTGTGCGACACCGGATGCGCCGCGCCCGCTGGCGACGCATTATCCGGATGGCGATGTGCGCAGCCGCTGGCATATGGAACAGGGGCTGGCGGTATTCGAGCATTATTTCGGGCACAAACCGCAGGGGGTATGGCTGGCCGAGGGCGGTATCAGCGAGGATGCAGTGCGATTGCTGGATGAATACCAGATCCGCTGGACGGCGTCGGGTGAAGGGGTGTGGCGCAACAGTTGCCGTTTGTCGGGCGGCGATGAAGCGGAGATCGACAGCAAGCGCGGTCTGTTCACGCCGCGTCAGCATCTCGATTGCCAAACGCGGATGTTTTTTCGCGACGATGGTCTCTCCGACCTGATCGGATTCAGGTATAGCGACTGGCATGCGGATGATGCCATCATGGATTTCGTCCAGCATCTGAATAATATCGCTACTTTTCTGGGTGATAAAGCCAGCCAGCATGTGGTGTCGGTGATACTCGACGGGGAAAATGCCTGGGAATATTATCCCGATAATGGCTCGCATTTTCTCGACGGATTGTATGACGCGCTGTCACAGACTGCACGGGTAAATACGACCACTTTTTCCTATGTTGCGGCAACGCTTGCTGCACAGCCGATACCGCGTATCTGTGCGGGGAGCTGGGTCTACGGTTCATTCTCGACGTGGATAGGCTCGAGCGACAAGAACCGTGCCTGGGATTATCTGGTGGCAGCCAAACTGGCGTTCGATAAGGTTATGGCAGCCGGTAAACTGGAAGCGGCCCGGCAACAACTGGCGATCAAGCAATTGGCGATTTGCGAAGGTTCGGACTGGTTCTGGTGGTTTGGCGACTACAATCCCGCCGGGAGCGTCAGCGATTTCGAGCAGCTGTATCGTGAACAGTTGCGCGAATTGTACCGGTTGCTGGGGGAGGAGCCGCCCGAGAGTCTGGATGCGCCGCTGTCGCTGGGCGGCGGCGATGCTGAAAATGCAGGCACCATGCGCAGGAATGTAGAATGAGTGCGGGTGTCAAGCAACGACGGGCCGGGGTGCTGCTGCACCCGACATCGCTGCCCTCCGGACGGGTTGACGACGATGCGCGGCACTGGCTCGATTTGCTGGCGACGGCAGGCATGAGCGTATGGCAGATGCTGCCACTGGGCGTGCCGTTGGCAGGCGTTTCCCCGTATCAGTGCGTCTCCGCGTTCGCGATCAACCCTAGGCTGTTTCCAGAGGATCTGCCTGTCGTCGCAATAACCGATCGGGCATTGGTGGCTTGGCGCGTACGGCAGTGGCAATGGATTGATAATTACGCACTGTTCATGGTGTTGAAACAGCAGCACGGCGGCAGCCCCTGGACCGACTGGCCGGTGCCGTTGCGGCAACGCGATCCGGTCGCGCTTCAGGCTTTCGTGCAGCAGCACCAGATTGAAATGGATGCGCATATCCGCCAGCAATATCAGTTATTCCTGCATTGGCAGGCTTTGCGCAGCTATGCGGCGAAACAGGGAGTCGCGCTGTTTGGCGATATGCCGATTTTCGTCGCGCACGATAGCGCCGATGTCTGGGCCAATCCGGAATGTTTTTTACTGGATGAAGCCGGGCAGCCGACGCTGGTGACCGGAGTGCCGCCGGATTATTTTTCGGAGACCGGCCAGCGCTGGGGAAACCCGCAGTATGACTGGGAGCATATGCGCCAGTCTGACTTTAGCTGGTGGCGCGAGCGCTTGCGCTATCATTTCGAGTTTTTTGATCTGGTACGAATAGATCATTTCCGCGGTCTGGTTGCGTCATGGATGATACCGGTAAGTTCACCTACGGCAGTCGACGGCTACTGGCAGGACGTGCCTGGAGACGCATTGCTGCAGTGCATCAGGCAGGATATGGGCGCCATGCCGCTGGTGGCTGAAGATCTGGGGGTGATTACCCCTGAAGTCGAGGCTTTGCGCCTGCAATTCGAATTGCCGGGCATGAGTGTGCTGCAGTTCGCATTTGACGTGTTTACCGATAACCCGCATAAACCGCAGAACGTTACTGCAGACAGGGTTTATTATACCGGTACCCATGACAATGATACGACGCGAGGCTGGTTCGCGAGTCTGGATGCCGAACAGCAAGCGGCCGTCGCGGCGATATTAAAGGTGGCGGATGTCGAACAGGTGAATGCCGCCATGATCCGGACCGTGCTGGACAGTCATGCGAATCTGGCCGTCATTCCGTTGCAGGATCTGTTGGGCCTGGGCAGCGAGGCACGCATGAATACCCCGGGAACGACTGACGGGAACTGGCTATGGCAGTTCCGGTGGCGGGATATCCCGACTGATTTGGCATTCAATTTGCGTAAACAGCTACAACAAACGAGGCGTCTAAAAACATGAATAAAGCCTTACATCGCATTCAACAAGGTATGCATCACGATCCTTTCGACGTACTGGGCTGGCATCAACAGCCCTCGGGCGATTGGCTGTTCCGAGTGTTCATGCCGGCAGCAGAACGCGTCGGGTTGACGAATGGCGGGACACTGACGCGGGTGGAAGGCAGCGATTTGTTCGAGCTGCGCAGCCCGGAGAAAATAACACAGCATCCGTTACTGCGCTGGCAGGATAAAGCCGGCGGCGCATGGCATCAGACCATCAGCTCGTACACCTTTACGCCGCAGATCGGTGAACTTGATTTGTATTTGCTGGCGGCCGGCCGGCATCATCATGCCTGGCATGTGCTGGGTTCGCGCCTGTGCATGGTGGATGGCATTGCCGGATGCCAGTTTGCGGTATGGGCCCCGGGCGGGCAGCGCATCAGCGTTGTGGGTGATTTTAACCAGTGGGACGGGCGCAGTTACCCCATGCGCTCGCGAGGCGAGAGCGGCATATGGGAATTGTTTGTGCCCGGCTTGCAAGCCGGGCTGGCGTATAAATACGAGATTCTCGGACCGGGCGGGCAATTGACCATCAAAGCCGACCCCTATGCGCAACAGGCGTTCATCCGCCCGGAGACAACTTCCTGCATCCCCTTCGCCAGCCAGCATGCGTGGCAGGACAGCGACTGGCTGGCGCAACGGGCCCGGTTCGACTGGCAGCATCAGCCGATCAGCGTGTATGAACTGCATGTCGGTTCGTGGCGGCGCCATCCTGATGGCAGGTTTTATACCTGGGCTGAACTGGCCGCGAGTTTGATTCCGTACGTTCGGGATCTGGGATATACCCACATTGAATTGCTGCCCATCGCCGAACACCCGCTGGATGAATCCTGGGGCTATCAGGTATCCGGCTACTATGCGCCGACTGCCCGCTATGGCTCGCCGGACGATTTGCGGGCGTTTGTGGATGCTTGTCATCAGGCCGATCTGGGCGTGATTCTGGACTGGGTGCCTGCGCATTTTCCCAAGGACGATTTCGGTCTGGCGCGATTTATCGGCGAGCCGCTGTACGAGCATGCCGATCCGCGGCGCGGCGAGCATCAGGACTGGGGTACGCTGATATTCGATTACGGGCGTAACGAAGTCCGGAATTTCTTGCTGGCCAACGCATTGTACTGGCTGGACGAGTTTCATATCGACGGCCTGCGGGTGGATGCCGTTGCCTCGATGATATACCTTGATTACTCGCGCAAAGCCGGGGAATGGGTACCCAACCAATACGGCGGGCGCGAGAATCTGGAAGCCATCGCCTTCTTGCGCGAGCTTAACAGCGTGGTGCATGGGCGCTTTGCCGGCGTGCTGACCATCGCCGAGGAATCCACGGCATGGCCGATGGTGTCGCGCCCTGTCGAACTCGGCGGGCTGGGATTTTCGATGAAATGGAACATGGGCTGGATGAACGATAATCTGGTCTATATCGAAGAGGACCCGGTGCATCGTAAATATCATCACGATCAGCTTACTTTCAGCCAGATCTACGCCTATACGGAAAACTTTGTGTTGCCGCTGTCGCATGACGAAGTGGTGCACCTCAAAGGCAGCATGCTGGACAAGATGCCGGGAGATTACTGGCAGAAATTTGCCAATTTGCGTCTGTTTTATGCCTGGCAATACGCTCACCCCGGCAAGAAGCTGCTGTTCATGGGCTGCGAGTTCGGGCAATGGAACGAATGGAGCGATCGGGGCGAGCTGGACTGGAGCTTGTGCCAGTTCCCCATCCACGACGGCGTGCAGCGTCTGGTGCGGGATTTGAACCGGCTATACTGTACGCAGCCGGCCATGCACCAGTATGATTTCGAGTCGCGCGGATTTGCCTGGATAGATTGTCACGATAGCGACCAGTCAGTGCTGAGCCTGATGCGCAAGAGCGATACCGAACAAGTCATCGTGCTGCTTAATTTTACCCCGGTGCCGCGTCACGTTTATCGTATCGGCGTACCGCAGGGCGGAGTCTATACGGAGATGCTGAACACGGATTCGGCCTACTACGGCGGCAGCAATAGCGGTAATGCAGGCGAATTGTATAGTGAAGCATTGCCATGGATGGGATACGCGCAGTCTTTGGTGCTGACCCTGCCGCCATTGGCAGCTATCTATCTGAAATTAAAAACGGAATAGAAAATGAATGTAACAACACGGGTGCTGTTTGCTGCAAGCGAAGTTTATCCCTTGATCAAAACCGGAGGGCTCGGCGATGTGGGTTACAGCTTGCCCCATGCCTTGCAGCGCGCTGGCGCCGATGTGCGGCTGGTACTGCCTGCATACCGGACGGTGCTGACTCAGGTTGATAGTATCAATATACTCGGCTGGCTCGATGTGCGCGGCGCAAAACGCACCCATTCAGTGCGTATTCTGGAAGTGCGGCATGCCGACTTCGCATTTCCGATCTGGCTGGCGGATTGCCAGGTGCTGTTCGACCGTCCGGGCAATCCGTATGTGCAGGCAGACGGTCATGACTGGGCCGATAATGCCGAGCGCTTCAGTGTATTCGCGCGGGTAGTGACCGAATTGGCACGCGATGTGCTGGGCATCAACTGGCAAGCCGATGTGGTGCATGCCAACGATTGGCAGACCGGTCTGGTGCCGGCCTTGCTGGGCGAATTTCCGCACCCGCCGAAGCGTATCTTTACCATTCACAACATGGCGTACGGCGGTCATTTCAGTCTGGCGGATTTCAATCGCCTGGCATTGCCGCGGCAGTGGTGGACACCGGAAGGCGTCGAATTCTATGGCGGCTTCTCGATGCTGAAGGCCGGTATCGTCTATGCTGACGAAGTGACGACGGTAAGCCCGACTTACGCGCGGGAAATCTGCACGGAGGAATTCGGTTATGGCATGCAAGGTGTGTTGCAGATATCGCGGCATAAGCTGCACGGGATTCTCAACGGTATCGATGAAAAGGTCTGGGACCCTGCGACCGATGTTCATCTGCTTGCCCACTATTCCGCAAATCGCCGCCAGCCTGGAAAAGCATTGAACAAGCAGGCTTTGTTGTCCCGATTCGGCATGGAATCGGACGAGATAGCGATGCAGGTGCCCTTGCTGGGCATGGTGGGGCGTCTGGTAGAACAGAAAGGCCTGGATCTGGTGCTGGCCGCATTGCCTTATCTGCTGTCACATACCGATGTCAGGATGGTGTTCGTAGGCAGCGGCGATAGCAAGTACGAAGCGAAACTGCGCGATTTTGCGGTGAAATACCCAACGCGCATCGGCGTGTTCATAGGCTATGACGAGTCACTCGCGCACTTGCTGGAAGCGGGGGCGGATATCTTCCTGATGCCGTCGCATTTTGAACCCTGCGGCCTGAACCAGATGTACAGCCTGCGTTATGGCACGCCGCCTGTCGTGTATCGCACCGGCGGCCTTGCGGATACGGTGATAGACGCGAGCCGCGAGCATCTGGCTCAGGGCATCGCCAACGGTTTCGTGTTCGATGAATTCAATTTCGAAGCGCTGATCGCCGCTATCGAGCGGGCCATAGCCTGTTACGCCCAGCCCCGGGTCTGGCAGGCTTTGCAGCGCACCGGCATGAACCATTCTTTCGGTTGGGAACACAGTGCACAGTCCTATTTGGCATTGTATAGGGCGACGTCAAACAAATGAGAGAGATGAGATATGACCAGCAAATCCTGTACCCCTTATTATTATCGCCCTTTTACGCTTGATCCGCTGGGTTGTGACGCAGTCACCATAGGTCACAACTTCAGGCATTACCTGTCGTATCATCTGGGCCGCTTTCAGGGCTGCGCGCAGAATTACATCTATGAGGCGCTGGCCTACACCGTGCGCGACAGGTTGATGGTGGACTGGCGCCATACCTGGAATACGCAGCTGCAGCCGGGTACGCGCCGTGCGCATTACATGTCGCTGGAGTTCCTGATCGGGCGCTCATTGGGGAATCATCTGCTCAATATGGGGATCAGGACCGCCACGGATCAGGCGATGCTGGATTACAGCCAGAAGCTGGAAGACGTGCTGGAACAGGAGCCTGATGCAGGCCTCGGCAATGGCGGTCTGGGCAGACTGGCGGCATGCTTCATGGACAGCTGCGCGACCTTGCGCTTGCCGGTCATCGGTTACGGCCTGCGCTATGAATACGGCATGTTCCGCCAATACATAGAGAACGGCTATCAAAAGGAAGCAACCGATCACTGGCTGCAAAACGGTAATCCGTGGGAAATCGAGCGTATCGAGTATACCCAGCATGTCCAGTTCGGCGGCTATACCGAACACTATCACGACCAGCAGGGCCGGGCACGGGCGCGCTGGGTAGGGACAGACGATATTCTTGCGATTCCGTTTGACATGCCGGTTTCCGGATACCGGAATCGGACGGTTAACACGTTGCGATTATGGAAAGCCGCGGCGACGGATGAATTTAATCTGGACCAATTCAATGCCGGCAGTTATACGGAGGCGGTGCAGGCCAAGAATCAGGCCGAGCATATTTCCATGGTGCTGTATCCGAATGACAGCAGCGAGAATGGCAAGGAATTGCGTTTGCGCCAGCAGTATTTCCTTGCCTCGGCGAGCATCAAGGATGCCATGCGCATCTGGGTCAGGCACGGCGAGTTCGAATACCATCATTTTGCCGCCGAGAACGTATTCCAGATGAACGATACCCATCCGACCATCGCGGTCGCGGAACTGATGCGAATATTGCTGGACGACAAGGGCGTCGAATGGGAAGATGCCTGGGCGATCACCTCGCAGTGCATGGCCTATACCAACCATACCTTGCTGCCGGAAGCGTTGGAGAAATGGCCGGTCAGCTTGTTTGAACGGCTGCTGCCGCGGTTGCTGGAAATCATTTACGAAATCAATGCGCGATTCCTGCGTACCGTGTCGATGAAATGGCCCGGCGATACCGACCGCCAGCGTCGCATGTCGATCATTGAAGAAGGGCCGGTGCGCTATGTACGCATGGCATGGCTGGCTATCGTCGGCAGTTTTTCTGTCAATGGCGTGGCGGCACTGCATTCGCAATTATTACGCGACGGCCTGTTCCATGATTTCTACCAATTGTGGCCGGAGAAATTCAATAATAAAACCAATGGGGTCACGCCGCGGCGCTGGATCGCTTACGCCAATCCCGGCATGACCGCCTTGATCAGCGAGCACATAGGCGACGAGTGGATCGCGGATTTAGGCCAGATCGAGCGCCTGAAACAGCTGGTTTCCTTCGATAACAAGGCTTTTCATGCGCACTGGCGTGCAGTAAAGCTGGCGAACAAACAGCGTCTGGCGGCGCTGGTCAAGAGCGAATGCCACGTCGAATTCGATCCTGCGGCATTGTTCGACGTGCAGGTAAAACGCATCCATGAATACAAGCGCCAGTTATTGAATGTGCTGCACGTGGTGTATCTGTATCTGCGCATCAAGCACGGAAATCTCGATAACTGGGTGAATCGTTGCGTGTTGATCGGCGGCAAGGCAGCACCGGGTTATTACATGGCTAAGTCCATCATCAAGCTGATCAATAACGTCGCGGATGTCGTCAATAACGATCCGGATGTGAATGGGCGGTTGAAAGTGGCGTTTATTCCGAATTATCGGGTATCGGCCATGGAGGTGATCGCGCCGGCGACCGATTTGTCCGAGCAGATTTCTACAGCGGGCAAAGAGGCATCAGGCACCGGCAACATGAAATTCATGATGAATGGCGCGGTGACTATCGGTACTTACGATGGCGCCAATATCGAAATCATGGATGCAGTAGGGACAGAGAACTTTTTCCTGTTTGGTTTGCACGCGGAACAGGTCGAGACGTTGCGCCATGATTATCGGCCCTGGGAATATATTGAACGCGATCAGGCGTTGCACGATGTGATCGATCTGCTGCGCTGCGGTCATTTCAATCAGTCGGAACCGGGTATTTTCGACAGCATACTGGATTCGATGCTGAGCGCGTCTGATCCGTGGATGACGGTAGCTGATTTTCGCAGTTATGTCGATGCGCAGCATGCAGTGGCGCTGGCATGGCAGGATACCGAGAAATGGACGCAAATGAGCATCATGAACACAGCTTGCAGCGGATTTTTCTCGACAGACCGCACCATGCAGGAATATAACCGCGAGATATGGAAACTGGTGCAGCCGCCAGTTGAAATGACGCCGGGCGTGTTATCCCCGGATGTGGAGTAGCGTGCGGCTACGCTTCTTTCAGCCATGCATCCGCAGCTTCGGGAGTGTCGAATACCATGATTTCGGCTTCGACGAATAACTGGTTTATCCATGCACTCCAGCTCAGCCACTGACTGCTGGTGATAATCGCGATTTTGCCGAATTCGGTAGCATGCGCGCGGCTGAAACGGATCTCTTCCCAGGCGACATCGATGGTGAAGTCCAGCATGTCGCGTAAATCGATCAGCAAATTCACCGTGCCCTGGAACTTGATGCCATAAAGTATGGTTTCTTCAAATTCGCGGAAGTCGGCGATACTGAACTCACCCAATACAGCAGCCCGCACGGTGTTGTTTTCAGTCGTTATGTTAATCATGATCTTCCCTTTAATAAAAAATTAATCGCTGCCTGATTGCTTGGTGAAAAGCATTTTTCGGCGGCTGCTTGCGCCGGTATCCAAATATAACGCAGATGCTCGCGCGGCGCGAGCGTGATGTGGGTTTGGCGAGGGACGACCAGGCCGAATACATGTTCGGTATTGTGGGTGACACCGGGCGCATAGCGATGGCGGAAACAGTCGTATATCTCATACCGGTTGCTATAGCCCAGGTCCTGTAAGGGATACTTGTTTGCATCCAGGCCGGTTTCCTCCATGGTTTCCCGAACCGCGGTTTGCTGCGCCGACTCTTCCTGTTCCATGCTGCCGGTCACGGACTGCCACCAGCCGGGATGATCGGCGCGTTCCAGTAACAGGACATCCAACTCGGGCGTGTAAATGACGACAAGGACGGATTCGGGCGTTTTATAAGACATTGCACATCTGGAATCAGGGGATACTGCTTTATACCATATCCGGTGACATCAAGACGCGCAATACATTTTGCTGGGTGGTTTGGCGTACGCGGTTGCTGATCCATACTACGCCGCCTTTTTTGATCGACATGTCGGATTCGATACCGGCCAGCAACAGCATGGCAGCGCGGCCGAAGCCGGGCTGGTGGCCGATCAGCATCACCGTACCGCCTGCATCCGGCCAGCCTGCTGCAAGCAGTAACGACATCGCATTGGTATCGGGAGCGAGCGCTTTGTCCGTTATGAACGGGCGATCGAGCGCGGCGGCAGTCTGTTGCGCGCGGGCTGCCGGGCTGACCAGAATGCGGGCGTCTTCCGGCAGGCGGGCATTCAGCCATTCAGCCATTTGCTTGGCTTGCTTGATACCTTTGGGGGTCAGTTCGCGTTGCATGTCGGGGGAGCCGTCAACTGCATCGGCGTGCCGCCATAAAATCAAATCCATGGTTCTGCCTAAATCCGTCATAATAGTGAGGGTATGTGACAAAATAAATAATCAGGATGAAATGGCGTGCTGCGCCCGGTACAACGCATAACCGCGTTGGGCTTTGCTGACGGAATCAGGCATCAGCGCGATGTGCCGGGAGAGCAGATCGGCGAGTGCAGTCAATGCCTCTGCATTGCCTGACTTCAGTTCCAATTCGACTTCGCAAATCGGTTCGCTGCGTCTGAGGCTGCCGACTTCGCCCTGATCGAGCGCGACTTCTATGCGGCTGTCGTGGAAGTCGATGAGCCACGTGCTGCGCCAGAATTCGGTTTGAAATACCGCCTGTAGCCGGCTGGTGATGTGCTCCTGGAGCACGGCGCGCACGGCGGGTTCGGTAAAGAGTTCGGGATGCGGCTGATCGTCGGGTACAGGTATTTCCCATTCCGGGCGCGTATGCAGGCCATTGACCGCGGTGCCGCCTATCTTGACGGTTTGTATCCATTGCTGCCCGATGCGGCGTACGCGCAGGGCAGCATGCCGGGCCATCAATTCCAGCGCAGGTGTGTCAAAATAGCGGCTGACGAGCAAGCGCCGATGCGGTTCGCCGGCAGCGATCAGAACCGGTTGCTGCAATAACAAATTTACGTCGGCGGGGTCTATTTTGAGCTTTAATTCGATTTCAGTTGTCATAGTCATGTCACATTAATGTCATATCATGGTGTTGTATTTTAGCCTGTTTATACTTCTATGAACTCATTGCCGAACGATCATTTCCTTAATCGCGAACTCAGTTTGCTGGCATTCAATGAACGCGTCCTTGCCCAGGCGCAGGATGCGCATACGCCTTTGCTGGAAAGATTGAAATTCGTTTGCATCGTCAGCAGCAATCTTGATGAATTTTTTGAAGTGCGCGTGGCCGGACTGAAGGAGCGCGCAGCAATGAGCCCGCACCATCAGTCGCCTGACGGCTATACCGCGAAGCAGACCTTGCAGGAGCTGGAGCCTCGCGTGCGGGCGCTGGTCGATCGGCAATATGAAGTGCTCAATCGGGATATTCTGCCGCAATTGAGCGAGCAAGGCATACGTTTCTTGCGCCGTAACCATTGGAACGCGGCACAAGCCGAATGGGTGCAGGCCTATTTTTTCAACGAGCTGATGCCGGTGCTGACGCCGATCGGTCTCGATCCAGCCCATCCGTTTCCGCGTGTACTGAACAAGAGCCTGAATTTTGCAGTCGAGCTGTCCGGCCGCGATGCGTTCGGTCGTAGTTCGGGTGCCGCAGTCGTGCAGGCGCCGCGTTCGCTGCCGCGGGTGATCTTGATGCCGCCGGAGATCGCCGGATGCGAGTACGGTTTTGTGTTCCTGTCATCGATCCTGCATGCGCACGTCAATGAACTGTTCGCGGGGATGACGGTAGAAGGATGTTATCAATTCCGAGTGACGCGCAATTCCGAATTATTCGTGGACGAGGAAGAAATCAAGAATCTGCGCGAAGCCTTGCAGGGCGAGTTGTCGCAGCGCAATCTGGGCGATGCGGTAAGGTTGGAAGTCGCCGATAACTGTTCGGCAGATATGGTGAATTTCCTGCTGGGCCAGTTCGGGCTGAAGCATGAGGATTTATATCAGGTCAACGGATTGGTCAATCTGGTGCGGTTGATGCAGATCCCGGCCCAGGTCGATCGTCCCGATTTGAAATTTCCCGAATTTGTACCTGGTATGCCGGCTGTGTTGAGCAAATCGGACGATATTTTCAGCGTCATCCGCAAGGGCGATGTGCTGTTGCATCATCCGTTCCAGAGTTTTCAGCCGGTGATCGATTTTATCCGTCAGGCCGCTGAAGATCCCGATGTGCTGGCGATACGGCAGACGGTATATCGTACCGGTACGGATTCGATGCTGATGGAAGCGCTGATCCATGCGGCCACGCGCGGCAAGGAAGTTACCGTGGTGGTCGAGCTGATGGCGCGCTTCGACGAAGAGGCCAATATCAGCTGGTCCGCCAAGCTGGAGCAGGCCGGTGTGCATGTGGTATACGGTGTGGTGGGTTATAAAACGCATGCCAAGATGGCGCTGGTAGTGCGGCGCGAGCATAATCAATTGCGCCGGTATGTGCATCTGGGGACCGGGAATTATCATGCGCGTACGGCGAGGATGTATACCGATTTCGGGTTGCTGACATGCCATGAAGGGATCTGCACTGACGTCAATGAAGTATTTACGCAATTGACCGGACTGGGCAGCGCTTCGCATCTGCAGCATTTATGGCAGTCGCCATTCAGCCTGCATAGCCAGGTTATTGCGGCGATCCAGCGCGAGATTGAGCATGCCCGTGCCGGCAGACAGGCAGCGATTTTCGCCAAAATGAATGCATTGCTGGAACCGCAGGTCATCCTGGCGCTATACGAAGCTTCGCAGGCCGGGGTGCAGATCGATCTGGTGGTGCGCGGCGCCTGTGCACTCAAGCCCGGCTATCCGGGATTGTCGGACAATATTCGTGTGCGTTCAGTGATAGGACGGTTCCTGGAGCATACTCGTATCCTGTATTTTCGCAACGGCGGGGCGGATGATATTTACCTGTCGAGCGCGGACTGGATGGAGCGCAATTTCTTCCGCCGCATCGAGGTGGCGTTTCCCGTACTTGATCCGCGGCTCAAGAAACGGATATTGGCTGAAGGCATCAAACCCTACCTCAGGGATAATTCGCAGGCATGGGAGATGGAGGCCAATGGCAGCTACCGGCAACGCCATTCTCGCCGCGCCAAGCCGATCTGTGCCCAGGAGTTATTGCTGTCGAGCCTGTCCATGATTGTGCCCTAGCCGGACCGATTCCGACCGCAGTCGGAGCCTCTCTGCGGGTATTTGGGAGGATTTGTACTATAGTGAATTAACCCTGCACAGCGATAGAGATCAGGGTTAATCGTTAAATACCCTGGAAGGAGCGATATCATGTCGGAGATGCTGAAAGTAATCGAAGTGCTGGCCGAGTCGGACAAGAGCTGGGAAGACGCGGCGCAGCAGGCGGTGGCGCGTGCCGCCAAATCCTTGCATGGCATCAAGTCCATTTATATCAAGGATTTTGAAGCCAAGGTCGATGGCGGCAAGATTGTCACATACCGCATTAACGCCAATATTACGTTTTTGCTGGACTAGATGGGATCAACCCGAAAACGCGAACCGGAAAATGTACGGCGTTTGCCGTATCGACTGTTTGCGTAACGGATTTCTGTAGCCCCTGGCGTGGGTGCACGCCTGTTATGTCAGCAGTACGGCGACGATGCCGGTCACAAAAATCCCGTCAAATGTGCCTGCGCCACCTATCGAGGCCAGCGGAGTTCCCATCGCCCGGATGTCTTTCAACCGCAGCAGATCCGCGCCGATCAGCACACCCAGCGTTCCGCCGATGTATGCCAGCGGCGCACTTTGTTCATGATTAATGATTACCGCCATCAGTGCGGCTGCCAGTGGTGCCACAAATATGGGTATCCCTATGCCTATTCCATGCAAAGGGCGGCTGGTCACATAGCTGATGATTGCTACTCCGGCGATAGCCAGGCCGGCCTGGATCAGATTCACCGGGTTGTGCATTAACAGATAAATGGAGAAACCGAGAGGCGTCAAACATCCGCCTACATTCACGGCAATGAGTGTTTTTCCTTCGAAGGGCGGCACGGTGACATGAAACAATTTGCTTAATGGCGGAGCCGGCATGGGCGTGGCGGGGGCGGTTGCTTCCACGGTTAACAGCGGCAGATTGATGAAACTGCCAAGCAGGGTGGTCATGAACAGCAGATAGGCAGAGTGCGGCGATAGGCCCAATTTGTCAAAAGCAATGGTTAGCACACCCAGCTGGACGAACGTTAGCAGAAACACGAACGCAATAATCAGCAGTAAAAACCGTAATGGCAACTTGGGCATATTCGGATTCTTTCGCAATGAATGCAGCTTTGAACGACATGAAGCGGTTAGGCGCGATTCGCTCAAGCCTAACAGAATTTTCAATTCTGGCGACAGATCGCGGCAAGTGGAATGATATGGTATGGATAACCGGGAAGCTAGTGGGGACACGGTGATCCGGGACTGCAACGCACAGCTGTGGCGATGGCGGCACTGAACTGAATTGAGGGTATTGTGCGAGTGGGAGCTCAGGGAGATGAATCGAATAGCCGGTGTGGCGTATTGCCGGCAGTATGGACTTTGCCAGCAACCGTAAGCCGTTTAATCCTTCTTGCGCTGTTTGCCGTACATTTTGCGGCCCTGACGACGCTTGCGATGAGCTGCTTTGGCTTCGGCAGGGGTGAGCGGCGCGGGTTTTCTGTCAGCGAACGGATTTTTGCCGACGTTGAACTGCACCCTGAGCGGCGTGCCTTGTAGTTTGAAAGCCTGGATAAAGGTTTTTTCCAGATAGCGCTTATAGCTGTCGCTGATCTTGTCCAGCGCACTGCCATGCACGACGATGAGCGGCGGGTTCATGCCGCCTTGGTGGGCATAGCGCGGCTTGGGACGGAATGGCCCTGTTTTCGGCGGCTGGTGGGCGGCGACTGCATCCATCAGGATGCGGGTCAGTTGTGGCGTGGACAGCTTGGCCATTGCGGCGGTATAGGCGGCATCCACTGAAACCAGTAACGGATTGAGTCCGGTGCCTTTAAGTGCGGAAATGTAATGGAATTTGGCAAATTCAAGGAATTGCAGTTTGCGCGAGATCTCGCGTTTCACGCAGTCGCGCTGATAATCGCTCAGGCCATCCCATTTGTTGACCGCAACCACCAGCGCACGTCCGGCTTCCAGTACGAATCCGGCCAGATGCGCATCCTGTTCGGAAATGTCGGTCTGCGCGTCCAGTACCAGTACTACCACATTCGCATCTTCGATCGCTTGCAGGGTCTTGATCACCGAGAATTTCTCGATGGCTTCGAATACCTTGCCGCGACGGCGTACGCCAGCGGTATCGATCAGGGTGTATTTTTTGTGGTTGCGTTCGAAGTCGATGTAGATGCTGTCGCGCGTGGTGCCGGGCTGGTCGAATGCGATCACCCGTTCCTCGCCCAGAAAGCTGTTTACGAGCGTCGATTTGCCGACGTTGGGGCGGCCGATCAACGCGATCTTGGGATGGTCGTCTTCGGTTTCTTCGGTCGCCTCCGGTATGTGTTCCAGCGCGATCTCGACCAGTTCCGGCACACCTTCGCCGTGACTGGCGGAAATGGCCATCGGCTCGCCCAGCGCCAGTTCATGGAATTCGGCGGTCACGACTTCGCGGCGCATGCCTTCGGTTTTGTTGACGACCAGATGCACGGGACGTCCGCTCATGCGCAGCCGATCGGCGATGACTTTGTCCTGTGCCGTACAGCCGGTACGGACATCGACCATGAACAGGATCACATCGGCTTCGTCGATCGCCTGCAGAGTCTGTCGCGCCATTTCGTGCATGATGCCGTCTTTGGCGATCGGTTCGAAACCGCCGGTATCGACGACCAGATAAGGCTTGCTGCCGATCTTGCCGTGGCCGTAGTGACGGTCGCGGGTGAGCCCGGGAATATCGGCAACGATGGCATCGCGCGTCTTGGTCAGGCGATTGAATAAAGTGGATTTTCCGACGTTGGGGCGACCGACCAGTACGATAGTGGGTTTCATGTTGGGTGAACCTTAAATGCTAAATAGAAAAGCAGGATATGAGTATCATATCCTGCTGATGGCGGTACTGCTGTCGGTGACTTAACGTACGGTCAGCGTGTAAACGCCGCCTTTCGCAGTTTGAACAATCAGGTTGTCGTTGCGTTCCTGCGGCTGGCTGATAATGGCGGAACCGTCCGTTGCCGCGCGGCCGACGAAGTGGCCGTCATCCAGCGACAGCACATGGACATAGCCTTCCAGATCGCCTACTGCCAGATAATCACCGACGCGACGCGGAGCGGTAAGGCGACGCGCGCGCAACTGGTCTTGCCGCCATACACTGGCGCCTGTGGTTTTATCCAGTGCGACTACGGCACCTTTGTCATCGCTGATATAGAGGTTGTTGTTGTCCATGGTCAGGCCGGCAGTGCTGGAGATGTCTTTTGCCCAGATCAGGGTGCCGGTACGAATCTCGAAACAGGCAACGCGTCCCTGATAGGCAACGGCACAGATCCGCTGATCGTCGATGACGGGCATGCTGGTCACGTCGCTGACGCGTTCGATTTCCGATGCGCCGCGCGGCTGGGCCACATTGACTTCCCAGCCGACATTGCCGGTATCAAGAGACAGGGCGATCAGTTTGCCGCCGGGATAGCCGGCAAATATGGCGCCTTTGGTAATCAGCAGGCTGGCCTGACTGCGCAGGATCAGTGCAGGGAGCACGCGCTGGTACATCCATTTCTGTTTGCCGTCATCGGCGCTCAGCCCATAAATGCGGCCATCTTCGGTGCGCACCACGACGATGCCTTCAGCCGCTTTGGGAACGCCTAATACTTCGCTGGATAGCTGCGTGGCCCAGCGCTTTTTGCCATTGTCATCGAATGCAATGACTTCGCCTTTGGGCGTGCCTACATATTCGCTGTCTATGCTGGCGCCCACACCTGCCGAAAGCGCTGTGCCGACTGTCGTTTGCCACTCGACCTTGCCGGTAGCCGGATTCAGTTTGACCAGCTGGCCCTTGGCACTGGCACTATAGATGGCATCCAGTACGATGGCAGGTGCAAAGGCTATATTCTGACTGGCGCCTACACTGGCCTGCCAGCCGGTTTTGACGGTAACGCCGGGCTTGAAGTCGACTAGTGGTGCCGGCTTTTCAACCGTCGAACTGCTGCCGAACCAGTTCATTGGATTGAGATTTCTGGTAATCCCGGCACAACCGCTCAGGCTGGTGACGAGGGCTAATAGTAGTACACTTAGGCGGAAATTCATTTGGCAGCGACTCCGGCGATGGCATTGAGTTTGATCTCGACAACTTTGCGATAAGGACTGTTTTCGGGCAATTTTTCCAGCGCAATCTTGTAAGCGGCGCGTGCTTCGTCGCGCTTGTTTTGCATGACCAGCGCATCGCCTTTGCGGTCGCTGAACAAGTCGGCAAAGGCTTCTTCATGCGGTGCGTCAAGCAAGGCCAATGCTGCAGCCGGGTTGTTTTCGTCCAGCAGTACGCCTGCCAGATGCAATGCGGCAAGCGCTTTCATGCCTTCTTCCTTGCTGTTATCCAATACCCATTGCAATTCGGCTTTGGCGGTCTTGGTGTCATCCGATTGCAGGTTGCTGGCGGCGGCTATTAATGCCCGCGCGCGGCGTAAGCGGTGCCAGCATACTGTTCGGTGAGCGTCTTGGCCGTGTCGGTAACGATTTTGGTCTGATTGGTTTTTTGTGCGTTTTGCAATGCGGTAAACAAGGCAGAGGCTTCAGCAGACTTTTGCTGCTGATTATGTTGCCACCATTGTACCCCGGCATAGGCAATCGCTGCTGCGGCAAGTGCGCTCACGACCAGATTGCCGTAGCGGCTCCAGTATTCTTTTAACGTGTCGAGTTTTTCTTGTTCTTCCAGATCTAAAGACATGCTAATTCCTTGATTTTAATAAGCTGATGGCTTGTTCTGTGGCGCAGCTCGTTTGTTCCATGGCAGCACGCAGGGATTTCAAAGTGATTTGCCCTAGCGCGGCCTCGTCGTCGCCAATGATACAGGCAAATGCAGCACCGCTGGCATCGGCTTTTTTCATTTGCGACTTAAAACTGCCGCCGCCGCAATGCAAAATTACATTCAGTCCGGCCTGACGCAATTCGCTTGCGACTTGCCAGGCAAAGGCAGTGGCTGCTTCGCCTTGATGCACGATGTAAGCGTCTGCTGTATTTCCGGTGAGCGCGATGCCGGCGACCTCGATCAGCGCGAGCAGGCGCTCTATGCCCATGGCGTAGCCGCATGCTGGCGCGGGCTTGCCGCCGATTTGTTCGATCAGGCTGTCGTAGCGACCGCCTGCGCAGACGGTACCCTGGGTGCCGAGCTGGTCGGTAATCCATTCGAATACGGTGTAATTGTAATAGTCGAGGCCGCGCACCAGACGGGGATTGATGCGGTATTCGATATTATTTGCCCGCAGAATGGATTGCACAGCTTCGAAATGGACCAGTGCCGCCTCA
This sequence comes from Sulfuriferula sp. AH1, assembly GCF_002162035.1. Taxonomy (NCBI): domain Bacteria; kingdom Pseudomonadati; phylum Pseudomonadota; class Betaproteobacteria; order Nitrosomonadales; family Sulfuricellaceae; genus Sulfuriferula; species Sulfuriferula sp. AH1. Next base: position 2,015,869 of record NZ_CP021138.1, on the reverse strand, counting down.
TCCAGATCATCGTAAAGTCTCGGGGCAGCGTCAACCAATGCCTGCATGGCCGGGTTTTTGGTATCGAGTATGCGTAACGGGTTACTGTGCAAGCGGCGTTTGGCATCGTCGTCAAGCTGGTCGCTGTGCGCTTCCAGATAGCTGATAAGACGGGTGCGATGGCGGGCACGCGCTGCCGCATCGCCCAGCGTATTGATTTCCAGCGTGATGCCGGACAGGCCAAGACGTCGCCACAGGTCGGCCGTCATGATGATATGCTCGGCATCCATGTCAGGATCGGCGTAGCCCAGGGATTCGACGCCGATTTGATGGAACTGGCGGTAACGGCCTTTTTGCGGGCGTTCGTGACGGAACATCGGGCCTGCGTACCATAGCCGTTGTGGTGTATTGTAGAGCAGGTTGTGCTGGATGACCGCGCGCACGCATGCCGCTGTGCCTTCTGGACGCAGCGATAACTGTTCGCCGTTGAGCGCATCCTCGAACGAGTACATTTCCTTTTCCACGATATCGGTGATTTCGCCGATGGCGCGTTTGAACAGGCTGGTCTGTTCGACGATGGGCGTGCGGATTTCCCGGTAGCCGTAAGCGTTCAGCCAGTCGTGGACAATGGATTCGAACTGTTGCCAGCGTGGCGTCTGTTCTGGCAGGATGTCGTTCATCCCGCGTATGGCTTGTATGGGGTTGCTCATAAATTTTAAGAAGCTGGGTGTATGGTTATGGTCTTGCTGCGAGCTACCGCTTGGGCCTCACCATAATGACTTTGTACATAATTCTCGACAATGGCCTGGAATTCCTCGGCTATACGTTCGCCTTTGAGCGTGACGGTTTTTTCGCCATCCACATACACGGGTGCAACCGGGACTTCGCCGGTACCGGGCAAGCTGATGCCGATATTGGCATGCTTCGATTCGCCAGGGCCGTTGACGACGCAACCCATGACCGCAACGTGCATGTTTTCCACGCCGGGATAACGATTACGCCAGCTCGGCATCTGGTCGCGCAGGTAACGCTGGATGTCCTGGGCCAGATGCTGGAATACGGTGCTGGTGGTGCGCCCGCAGCCGGGGCAGGCGACTACCATCGGGGTGAATGAGCGCAAGCCCATGGTTTGCAATATTTCTTGTGCCACAACCACTTCCTGGGTGCGGTCGCCGCCCGGTTCGGGTGTGAGGGAAATGCGGATGGTGTCGCCGATGCCTTGCTGCAGCAAAACCGACAGTGCAGCGGTCGAAGCGACGATGCCTTTCGAACCCATGCCGGCTTCAGTCAGGCCTAAATGCAGCGGGTAATCGCAACGCGATGCCAGTTCCTGATAGGTGCTGATCAGGTCCTGCACACCGGAGAGTTTGCATGACAGGATGATCTTGTCGCGGCCCAGTCCGATTTCTTCGGCTTTGCGTGCCGATTCCAGCGCAGATGTAATCAGTGCTTCGCGCATCACCCATTCCGGCTCGCGCGGCTCGGCCAGCCGGGCATTTTCATCCATCATGCGCGCCAGATGCGCCTGGTCCAGGCTGCCCCAGTTGACGCCGATGCGCACGGGTTTGTCGTAACGGCAGGCTGTTTCTATCATCGCGGCGTATTGCTCGTCACGTTTGCTGCCTTTGCCGACGTTGCCGGGGTTGATACGGTATTTGGCCAGCGCTTCTGCGCATGCAGGCACACTGGTGAGCAGCCTGTGTCCGTTGAAGTGGAAATCGCCGATCAATGGCACATTGCAGCCACGCTTGGCCAGGGCGTCGCGGATATGCGGCACGGCCTCGGCAGCTTCCATGGTATTGACCGTGATGCGTACCATTTCCGATCCTGTGCGCCAGAGGGCATAGGTCTGTTCTGCCGTTCCGGCGATATCGGCAGTGTCGGTGTTGGTCATGGATTGCACTGCAATCGGCGCATCTCCGCCTACTGCAATGTCGCCTATCCAGACTTTGCGTGTGCTGTGGCGGGGAAGTTGAATATTAAACATGGTGCACTCTATTCTAAGGTGAGTCTGGCAACGGTTGCTGCCGTGTGTGCTGTCAGATCCACTTTCTGGTCGTTGTATTTGAGGGTGACGTGCGGCGCATTGCCGATGACCAGCGAAAGTGGTGGCGAGCCTGATACTTCGGCGGTTTCGCCAGCACGGTATAAATGGGAAATCACGGTATGCTGCTTGCTGTCGCGGATTTCAACCCAGGAATCTTGGTCGAACTGGAATTGTACGCGCCCCATCGCCTGATTGTCGGTTGGGGTGCTGGCGGCGGCATCCGGCTGAGCGGTTGCAACCGGTTCCGGCACTGGCTGTACCGGTTGTGGCGCAGCAGTTTTGGCAGGTAACGCAGGGGTCGCCGGTTTTGCCGCAGGCTTTGCCTGAACGACGGATGCTACGGCAGCGGCGATTTTGGGCGGGTTGTCATCCCCCGAGAGCCAGTGGTATACCAAGAGTGGTACGCCGATTACCAGAGTGAGAGCGATGGCTGTCATGATCAGCCAGTATTTCGATAAGCCGCTGGTAAGCGGGATGTGCTCGTCGTGTATGCTCAGTGATTCTGTCTTGCTATGCAGGGTGCTGGACATCTCGGCCACCAGGGCATTCGCATCAAGCCCGACCAGGCGTGCGTAGTTGCGGACAAAACCGCGGCTGAATACCAGCCCCAGTTCTTCGAAACCATCGTTTTCTATGGTTGCAATTTGTTTTGGGGTGAGTTTGATGTGCTGTGATACGTCATTAATGCTCATTCCCGCAGCTTGCCGCGCTGTACGCAAGCGCGTACCGACGGATAGGGTTGTTTCCTTGTTATCCGTCATTTCCATTAGTCGTATTTCCCTTGCAATAGAAGCTGAGTTTCCGGCGCGTCGGCGAACAGGCGGCGCAACTGCAAGCCGTAGCTGCCTTCGGCATCCTTGTTATTCTGTTTGCGGGCCAGGCGTACACCCAGCCATAATGCTTCGGCTGTTGGCTGGTTGTTTTCGAAGAAGCGTTCAATCAATGTACGGGCCTCAAACAGCCGGCCTTGCTGATAATAAATCTGCGCCAGTTTGGTAAGTGCCTGGGCCTGGTTAGGCTGGAATTTGAGCGATCTCTCCAGATAGCCTTGAGCTACTTCGGGTTTGTTGGCTTGTAACGAACAAATACCTGCGTTGGTGAGCGCGCGTTCGGGTGATGGGTAGAGCGGATTGCCGAGCGCGATGTTGAACTGATCCATCGCCTCATCATAGCGATGGCGGGTACAGAGGAACCAGCCGTAATTGTTATGAATCTCGGATTCGCCTGGCGCCAAATCCATTGCCCGGCGGAAATTGTTTTCGGCGGATTTGTCTTCATGCAACTCCATGTAGACCAGGCCCATGACACCATAAGCTGGCGCATAATTGTTATCCGAAGACAGGGCGTCGTGCAACTCTTCCAGTGCGACCTGGTATTGTCCGCGGCTGAAGTAAGCGGCACCTAACTCGGTATGGATGCGAGCGCGATTTTCCTCACGAGTTTGATTGGCAATCGAGGTGGGTTGGCTTGATTCGGCAAAAGCCGGATTTGCGCCTAATGGGATGACACTGATTAAAAACGCGAGCAAAAGCTGATGTTTAGTCATTGAACCACCTCGATGCGACGTAGTGTACGTTTGGTTTTGTCTTGGACTTGCCCGGCCAACTGGCCACAGGCAGCGTCAATATCTTCCCCGCGCGTTTTGCGGGTGGTGACGACGTGTCCGGCCTGCATCAGAATATCGCGAAAACGCCGGATAGCATCGGGTTTGGAACAAAGGTAACCGGAATTCGGAAACGGATTAAACGGAATCAGATTGAATTTGCAAGGTACATCGCGGACCAGTGCGACGAGTTGGCGGGCATGCTCGGGCTGATCATTGATGCCGTCGAGCATGACGTACTCAAAGGTTACAAAATCTCGTGGCGCCTTTTCCAGATAGCGTTGGCAAGCTGCCATGAGCTCCGCCAGCGGGTATTTCTGATTGATAGGCACGATTTCATCGCGCAAAGTGTCGTTGGGTGCATGCAATGATACCGCCAAAGCGACGGGGCAATCCTCACGCAATCTGTCCATCGCCGGTACCAGACCCGATGTGCTGACTGTGACGCGTCGCCGCGAAAGACCGTAAGCATTATCGTTCAGCATGAGATTGAGCGCGGTGACGACATTGGTGTAATTGGCAAGCGGTTCGCCCATGCCCATCATGACCACATTGGTGATGATGCGCTCGCCTTTGGGGTCGCGCCCCAAGGCGCGATTTGCCCACCAAAGCTGGCCGATAATTTCGGCTACACTTAAATTGCGGTTGAATCCCTGGCGGCCGGTAGAGCAGAACGTGCATTCCAGTGCACAGCCAACCTGGGACGATACGCACAGCGTGCCGCGCGTATCGTCAGGAATGAATACGGTTTCAACGCCGTTCATGCTGCCGACGTCCAGCAGCCATTTGCGGGTACCGTCGCTCGATGATTGTTCTGCCATCATTTGCGGTGGCGTGACGGTGGCGATAAGCGACAGTTTTTCGCGTAGCGATTTGGCGAGATCGCTCATCTGCTCGAAATCGGCTACACCGAAATGATGCATCCAGCGTATTACCTGCTTGGCACGAAACGGTTTTTCGCCCAGTTCAGCAAAGTAGGCGGTTAATCCTGCCAGGTCATAATCGAGTAAATTGATGGGCATGAACGTTATGGGGTCAAAACCGTATTGGATTGCTTAGCGTGCGTAAACGTTCATTGCCGGAAAAAAATAGGCGATTTCGATCGCTGCATTCTCGGTGGAGTCGGAGCCGTGTACTGCATTGGCATCGATACTGTCGGCAAAGTCGGCGCGAATGGTGCCTGCATCAGCTTTCTTTGGATCGGTAGCGCCCATCAGGTCGCGATTTTTCTGCATGGCGTTTTCGCCTTCCAGCACTTGTACCATGACCGGGCCGGAAATCATGAAATCAACCAGATCCTTGAAGAAAGGACGGGCGCTGTGTACTGCGTAAAAACCTTCGGCATCGGCGCGAGACAGCTGCACCATGCGTGCGGCAACAATTTTCAGGCCGGCATCTTCGAAACGCTGGTAGATTTTGCCAATCACATTCTTGGCAACTGCGTCAGGTTTGATAATCGACAGGGTACGTTCAACAGCCATGGTATTACTCCATTAGTTATGGTTAAAAAATCTTGAATAAAATATCACGAAACAGCGATAAAATAAAGGCTTAGCAGGTACTTCCTAGAAAAAGCAAAAGGTGGAGCCGCTCGCGCGATTCCACCTTGTCAAGCTGTCGTGTTAACCGATTTTTAGCGATTACGCTTGCGTTCGTTTTCGGTCAGATAACGTTTGCGAATACGGATGGACTGCGGGGTGATTTCCACCAGCTCGTCGTCTTCGATAAATTCCACTGCCGATTCCAGCGTCATTTTCATTGCCGGAGTCAGGCGCACGGCTTCATCCGTACCGGAGGCGCGAACGTTGGTAAGCTGCTTGCCTTTGATCGGGTTCACAACCAGATCGTTGTCGCGGCTGTGAATGCCGATGATAATGCCTTCGTACAGTTTATCTCCCGGGGATACGAACATGCGGCCGCGATCTTCCAGTTTCCATAATGCGTAAGCCACGGCTTCGCCTTGCTCCTGGGAGATCAGCACGCCATTGCGACGGCTAGGCATATCGGCTTTCATCGGGCCGTAATCGTCAAATACGTGGGCCATGATGCCGGTACCGCGGGTCAGGGTCATGAACTCCGACTGGAAGCCGATCAGACCGCGGGCAGGGATGCGGTATTCCAGACGTACGCGCCCCTGACCGTCCGGTTGCATGTCTTGCAGGTCGCCACGGCGACGGCCGAGCTCTTCCATGATGCCGCCCTGATTGACTTCCTCAACGTCAACGGTGAGGGCTTCGTATGGTTCACACTTCTCGCCATTGATTTCCTTGAACACGACGCGTGGCTTGGATACGGCGATTTCGAAACCTTCGCGGCGCATGTTTTCGAGTAGGATGGTCAGGTGCAATTCGCCGCGACCGGAAACCAGGAAGGTGTCGGCATCGTCGGTATCTTCTACCTTCAGTGCGACGTTGGTGAGCAGTTCCTTGTTCAGGCGGTCGCGGATCTGGCGGCTGGTGACGAATTTGCCTTCAGTGCCGGCCAGCGGTGAGCTGTTGACCTGGAATGTCATGGTCAAGGTTGGCTCGTCCACTTTCAGCATCGGCAGCGCCTGTGGGTTTTCCTTGTCGCAAATGGTGACGCCAATGCCGATTTCTTCGATGCCGTTGATCAGGACGATATCGCCTGCTTCGGCTTCATCCACTAAAACGCGGTTAAGTCCCTGGAAGCCTAGCACCTGATTGATGCGGCCTGCTTTGGGCGTGCCTTCCGGACCATTCATGACCACTACGGTCTGGCCTGGCTTGATGCGGCCATTGCTGATGCGGCCGACGCCGATACGGCCGACGAAGCTGGAGTAATCCAGTGCAGAAATCTGCAGCTGTAACGGTGCTTCAGGATCGCCGGCGGGTGCTGGTACGTGTTTAAGCACGGTTTCAAACAGTGCGCTCATGTTGTCGCTGGTTTCGCTCATGTCCAGCATGGCGAAACCGTTTAAGGCAGATGCGTAAACAACCGGGAAATCCAGTTGCTCTTCAGTTGCGCCAAGCTTGTCGAACAGGTCGAAGGTGGCGTTGACCACGAAGTCAGGGCGTGCGCCGGGACGGTCAACTTTGTTGACCACGACGATGGGCTTTAATCCCAGCGCCAATGCTTTGCGGGTCACGAAACGGGTCTGCGGCATGGGGCCGTCTACAGCGTCTACCAGCAGCAATACGCCGTCAACCATGGACAGCACGCGTTCCACTTCGCCACCGAAGTCGGCGTGACCCGGGGTGTCGACGATATTGATATGGTAGCCGTTGTATTCCAGAGCGGTGTTTTTGGCGGTAATGGTAATGCCGCGTTCTTTTTCCAGATCATTGCTGTCCATTACGCGCTCGGTTACAGACTGGTGAGCGGCGAATGTGCCTGATTGCTGAAGGAGTTTATCCACTAAAGTGGTTTTGCCATGGTCAACGTGAGCGATAATGGCGATATTTCTGAGCGCGCGGGACATGTTTGATTGTTTCCGGTTCTGATAAACCAGAAATTATAGCATGTTAAATATGTATGATTTATTAAAATATTAGCATTTGCTTGATTTATTGTGATATTGCTGTACAATGCGACTTCTCCAGTCAAGTTGAACGATTGACTGGGCGCGTGTTTTTTAACACGCCATCGATCCCTGACCTTATAGCGTTTCAGCAGTTTTTCCTGAAGGCGCAGCTCCACCCGGTTAGCGACGATGTTTCCGCGCCGGCAGTGGATGGCTGATATGCATAGCCTACCCCCCGTTGGCTATGCTTCGCGTTTATTTTTAAGGAAAATTCTGTGTCTTTTGAAACTCTAGGTCTCAATGAATCCCTCGTTAAAGCACTGGTCGATTCCGGCTATACTCAGGCAACGCCTATTCAGGAACAAGCTATTCCGTTAATTCTGGAAGGCCATGACTTGCTGGCTTCTGCGCAAACCGGTACCGGTAAAACAGCTGCTTTCATGTTGCCTGCACTGGAAAAGTTATCTACGCCCAGCCCCGTGGCCGGTCGCGGTCCGCGTATCCTGGTGTTGACCCCTACTCGTGAACTGGCTTTGCAGGTGACGGCTGCTGCTGAGAAATACAGCAAGCATTTGCGTCGCGTTAAAGTGGTCAGCATTCTGGGCGGCATGCCTTACCCTATCCAAAACAAGATGTTATCCCAGCCGTTTGAAGTGCTGGTGGCGACCCCCGGTCGTCTGATCGATCACATCGAGCGCGGCCGCATTGATTTCTCGCGCCTGGAAATGCTGATTCTGGATGAGGCCGACCGCATGCTGGATATGGGCTTCTTCGATGATGTGGAACGCATTGCGATGTCGACCCCTGATACGCGCCAGACCGTGATGTTCTCCGCAACGTTTGAAGGCAATATTGCCCGTTTGGCAACCCAGTTGCTGAAAACACCGAAACGCATTGAAATCGCGCATCAGCAGGCGCGTCATGAGAATATTACTCAGCACATGCATTATGTGGACGATTTGTCGCATAAAAATCGCGTATTGACTCACCTGGTTAATGACGTTGATATCAATCAGGCCATTATCTTCACTGCTACCAAGCGTGATGCCGATAGCCTAGCGGATGATCTGCAAGCGGCGGGCCACAAAGTGGCTGCATTGCATGGCGATATGCATCAAGGTGCGCGTAACCGTACCATTACCCAGATGCGTCATGGTTCTATTCGTTTGCTGGTGGCGACTGACGTTGCTGCGCGCGGTCTGGACGTGCCAGGCATCACTCACGTGATTAACTATGATCTGCCGAAAAATCCGGAGGATTATGTGCACCGTATTGGTCGTACCGGTCGTGCCGGTGCATCGGGTATTGCGGTGTCGCTGGCCAGTCCACGGGATTCCATGCAATTGAAGCGCATCGAGCGTTTTACCGGTCAATTGATTCCTGCCCAGGTAATCGAAGGTCTTGAGCCAAAGCTCAAACCGCGCACCAGCGCGCCGAGCGGCCGTCCTGGTAATGGTGGCCGTGGTGGACGTCCTTCCGGTCAGGGTGAGCCGCGTCGCAGTGGTGGTGGCTATGGTAATAGCGGTTATGGCAATAATAGCAACGCCGGTACCGCTAATCGCAATAGCAATGGTGCCGCTGCGAACGGTAATACATGGGGGCAGTCTGCCAATACGGCAGGTGCCGCGCCACGTCGTGATGGCGCGTCGCGTCCTGCTGGTTCCGGCGGTGCCCGTCGTGATGGTCAGGGTGCTGGCGGCGGTTTCAAAAGCGGTAATGGTAACCGTAGCAATGGTAACCGTTCCTGGAGTTGATTTGTTCTGAGTGACAGACAATAAAAAAGGCGCTTTTAGCGCCTTTTTTATTGTCTGTCATATTAATGTTTCAGTCGTCATGTTTGTGGCGATGATATTCGCCTTCATGTCTGCCATTGTCATGATGATAGCGGTCATCGTCTTCATAGTGGCGGCTGTATGTGCGGCTGCTGTTTGACCCGACTGCGGCCCCGGTGCCGCCGCCAATCGCTCCACCTAGAATGGCGCCGTTTCTGCCGCCGACTTGGGAGCCAATGGCGGCGCCGGCGGCGCCACCCAAAGCGGCTCCGAGCACGGCGCCGCCGTCTATTTCACCGGCAATGCCAGGATTGCTGGTAAAGATTATGCTGCTGATGGCAAGTGTAATGGGGACTATGTGTGCGATTTTCATGAGGCGTCATTTCCTGTAGGTTTGTGTTGATAGATGACGAAATTGTACCCAAAACCGTTGTTGTCGTCATAATGGGATTCGCGCTGAGTTTCCTTCCAGTCATGCGGATCAAATTCCGGGAACCATGCGTCGCCTTCGATCTCGGTATCAATTTCCGTGAGGTACAGGCGATCGGCAACTGGCAAGGCTTGCCGATATAATTGCTCGCCGCCGATGAAAAAAGCTTCGTCATGACCGGCACAAAGTGCGATGGCGGCAGCAATGGAATCGGCCACCTTGCATTCGGCGGGTGCCTTGTAACCGTTACGTGAAATAATGATGTTAAGGCGACCGGGAAGCGGTCGGCCGATTGATTCGAAGGTTTTGCGTCCCATGATGACGGGATGGCCGAGCGTCAGTTTCTTGAAGTGCTGCAAATCTGCAGGCAGTTGCCATGGCAGGGTATTGCGGATGCCGATAACACGATTTTTGGCCATTGCGGCGATAAGTGAAATGATGGGGCGCATATGGGTTCTCCTTGCTACCATTATAACTTTTGTGGTGGTCGCCTTAACGGATTCTTTGCATCAGATTTGAGGCGCGCAGTTTCAAGGTGTGCATAATTAAAAGGGTTGGGGGTAAATGTGCTGATGTCCGTATTCAAGGCGATATTGCGCTGGTTGTGTCGTATTGTATTCCGGGTCAAGGTCGAAGGCGATTTGCGGGCGTTTGGGCACCCGCGGACGCTGATTGTCGCCAATCACGAATCATTCCTGGATGGCCTGTTGTTGGGCCTGTTTTTACCGGTTGAACCGGTATTCATCGTGCATAGCTGGGTAGCGGCGCATCCGGTACTGCGGGTGTTCTTGAAGCTGGCGGATTATTTGGCGGTTGACCCCGCGCAGCCGATGGCGATAAAAAAGATTTTGAAACTGGTGGAAGCGGGGCGCCCGGTGGTTATTTTTCCTGAAGGCCGTATCACCCTGACCGGTAGCCTGATGAAGGTTTACGATGGTCCTGCATTTATTGCGGCGAGGACAGGTGCTGCAGTAGTGCCGGTACGGCTGGATGGGCCTGCGCGCTCGTATTTTAGCCGGTTGACCGGAGCTTATCCGCATCATCTGTTTCCTGCGATCCGTATTAGCATACAGTCAGCAACGTATATCCCCATGCCGGATTTGCCGAGTGCAAAACTGCGACGCAAGCATTCCGGCGAAGTTTTGCGGCTGATCATGCAGGATATGCTGTTTCATTCGCGGCCGCGCCAGACTCTATGGCAGGCATTGATCGAGACCATGACGATATATGGCAGCAAGCGCAAAGTGATTGAAGATATCCGGCGGGTGCCGATGAGTTATCGTACTTTATGGAAAATGTCGCTGGCAATCGCCCGTGTATTGCAACGCGATACTGTCGCTGGCGAGCGGGTCGGAGTGCTGCTGCCCAATCTGATTGCGACAGTGGGGGCGATATTCGGCTTGTCGGCGCTAAATCGGATTGCGGCGATGATTAATCATACGGCTGGCCGGGACGGCATGGCGAGTGCATGCGCTGCTGCCGAGGTGCGCTGGATATTGACCTCGCGGGCTTTTCTGGACAAGGTGAATTTGACGGATGCCGTTCAGGGCTTGAATGGAATCAGCTTGATCTATCTGGAGGATTTGCGGGCGAGTTTAAGTTGGACCGACAAATTGTGGTTGCTGGCAGGCACGTATTTTCCTCAATTTGTTTTACGGGCTGGCGATCCCGAATCTGCTGCGGTGGTATTGTTTACTTCCGGCTCCGAAGGCAAGCCCAAGGGTGTGGTGCTGTCGCACCGGGCATTGTTGTCCAATGTTGCCCAGGTGCGCGCTGTGATTGATATGCAGCCGACGGATAAGGTGTTTAACGCGCTGCCGATGTTCCATTCGTTCGGGCTCACAGGGGGCACCTTGATGCCGGTTTTGACAGGTATGAATGTGTTTTTATACCCGAGTCCATTGCACTATCGCATCATTCCCGAGCTGGTTTACGATAAAAGCTGCACGATATTGTTTGGTACCGGCACATTTCTGGGAAATTACGCTAAATTCGCGCATCCTTATGATTTTTATCGGGTGCGTTATGTGGTGGCGGGTGCCGAAAAAGTAAGCGATAGCGTCCGTGACTTGTGGTTTGAAAAGTTCGGAATCCGCATTCTGGAGGGTTACGGTGCGACTGAAACAGCGCCGGTTCTTGCGGTGAATACACCCATGGCTTTCAAAAGAGGCTCGGTTGGGCAGCTTTTGCCGGGTATCGAATCACGCATAATCCCGGTGCCTGGCATAGCGGCAGGAGGAATGCTGTATGTGCGCGGGCCGAATTTAATGTCCGGATATCTGCGCGCCGAACATCCCGGTGTGCTGGAGTCTCCTGAATCGGTATTGGGGAAAGGATGGTATGAGACGGGTGATATTGTTGATAAGGATGAGCAGGGGTTTATTTATATACGCGGACGTGTAAAACGATTTGCAAAAGTGGCGGGTGAAATGGTGTCGCTGGAAGCGGTTGAAAATATAGCAAATCATGCTTCTTCCGGTTTTGTGCATGCGGCGACGACCCAGCCTGATTTGCAGCGCGGCGAAACGATTTGGTTGTATACCACCGATACGAATCTGGATCGTGAACGCTTGCAGCAAGCAGCGCAGGAAAGCGGACAACCTGAAATCGCGGTGCCGCGCAAAGTGATTCATGTCGATACCTTGCCGTTGCTCGGGACAGGCAAGGTAGATTATGTGAAGTTGAAATCAATGGGAGCAAACGAGTGAGTCGGGACAATCTGAATTTGCGGTTGAGTGCCAGGCCCATGCTCGCTTTGCTCGGCGCGCAGTTTTTATCTGCGCTGGCCGATAACGCGCTGTTGATTGCTGCGATCGCATTGATGAAACTCGCCGGTCAGGCTGACCGCATTAGCTGGATTCAGGCCGGCTTTATATTGCCTTTTATTGTGTTGGCGCCCTTTGCAGGTGCATTTGCGGATTCATTGCCCAAAGGCAGGGTGATGCTGATAGGCAATGCCATCAAGCTGTGCGGAACCGGATTGATGCTGGCAGACGTGTACCCGATTGCAGCGTACTTGATTGTGGGTATAGGCGCGACAATTTATTCGCCAGCCAAATATGGCATCCTGAGCCAGTTTTTCGGTGCGGACAGACTGGTTAAGGCTAACGGCTGGCTGGAAGGTTCTACCATCGCCGCAATATTGCTGGGCGTGGTTCTGGGCGGGATGCTGGCCGACAAGTCGCTTACGGTGGCGCTGGTGAGCGTGATTGCCATATACGCCGCGGCCGCTGTGTTTAATTTGTTTATTCCGCGGCTTCATCCTGAACGTAATGTCCGCAGTTGGCGATTCGCAAAGATCTCGCGAGAGTTCTGGAGTGTTTTGCGTATATTGGGGCATGAGCCGGCGGCGCGCATGAGCTTGCTCGGCACCAGCCTGTTCTGGGGAAGTGGCGCGACATTGCGTTTGATGTTGTTTGTATGGGTGCCGGTGGCGTTGGGTATCAACGATAATCAAACGCCGGCAAATTTGATGGGGGCATTATCCGTCGGGATTGTGGTTGGTGCGGCGCTGGCATCCGTCATGGTGAAACTGGAGGATGTGCGCCTTGCTTACATCGGCGGCTTGATGATAGGGCCGGTTATTTTGCTGTTGTCCGTGCAAACGACGCTGTTGCCTGTAATGTTGTTGCTCATCGTGCTTGGTATCAGTGGCGGCTTGTTTGTTGTGCCGCTAAACGCATTGCTGCAGCGCATCGGACACCAGAGTGTGGGGGTGGGGCGTGCACTGGCAGCACAGAATTTATATGAAAATATCGCCATGCTGCTATTGGTCAGTGGTTATGGACTGGCTGCCAAAATGCCGGTTATCCAGACGGTGGCAGGATTCGGTGTGCTCATGTTTGTCGGGGTGGCTATGCTGGCATGGACAAGCCGCCGGAATATAAAATTTATCAAACCTGATGAAAACAGTTGACAGGTGTTTTATGCGCTGTATAATTCGCACCTCGTTGTTAGCGCAGAGCAAGAAAAGGCTGGCTGACGACACAGCTCTTTAACAATTGGACAACCGATAAGTGTGGGTATTTACGGTAGCGGTTTTGTTGTTTTGTTCCGGGAGACCGTGGCGGGATAGCGAAGCTAAAAACTATTGTAGTAAATACGCATGCTTGAAATAGAGATATTGTGAGCAAGCGACGGCGAAAGTTGTTTTTTTCGGAAGATGGCGAGTAGCGAACAGGAATTAAACTGAAGAGTTTGATCCTGGCTCAGATTGAACGCTGGCGGAATGCTTTACACATGCAAGTCGAACGGCAGCACGGGCTTCGGTCTGGTGGCGAGTGGCGAACGGGTGAGTAATGCGTCGGAACGTATCCAGTAATGGGGGATAACGCAGCGAAAGCTGTGCTAATACCGCATACGCCCCGAGGGGGAAAGCAGGGGATCGCAAGACCTTGCGTTATTGGAGCGGCCGACGTCTGATTAGCTAGTTGGTGGGGTAAAGGCCTACCAAGGCGACGATCAGTAGCTGGTCTGAGAGGATGATCAGCCACACTGGAACTGAGACACGGTCCAGACTCCTACGGGAGGCAGCAGTGGGGAATTTTGGACAATGGGCGCAAGCCTGATCCAGCCATTCCGCGTGAGTGAAGAAGGCCTTCGGGTTGTAAAGCTCTTTCAGCAGGGAAGAAACGATTGTGGCTAATACCCATGATTAATGACGGTACCTGCAGAAGAAGCACCGGCTAACTACGTGCCAGCAGCCGCGGTAATACGTAGGGTGCGAGCGTTAATCGGAATTACTGGGCGTAAAGCGTGCGCAGGCGGTTTTTCAAGTCTGATGTGAAATCCCCGGGCTTAACCTGGGAACTGCGTTGGAAACTGAAAGACTAGAGTGCGGCAGAGGGGGGTAGAATTCCACGTGTAGCAGTGAAATGCGTAGATATGTGGAGGAATACCGATGGCGAAGGCAGCCCCCTGGGTCGACACTGACGCTCATGCACGAAAGCGTGGGTAGCAAACAGGATTAGATACCCTGGTAGTCCACGCCCTAAACGATGTCAACTAGTTGTTGGGGAGGGAGACCTCCTTAGTAACGCAGCTAACGCGTGAAGTTGACCGCCTGGGGAGTACGGTCGCAAGATTAAAACTCAAAGGAATTGACGGGGGCCCGCACAAGCGGTGGATTATGTGGATTAATTCGATGCAACGCGAAAAACCTTACCTACCCTTGACATGCTAAGAACTTGCCAGAGATGGCTTGGTGCTTGAAAGAGAACTTAGACACAGGTGCTGCATGGCTGTCGTCAGCTCGTGTCGTGAGATGTTGGGTTAAGTCCCGCAACGAGCGCAACCCTTGTCATTAATTGCCATCATTGAGTTGGGCACTTTAATGAGACTGCCGGTGACAAACCGGAGGAAGGTAGGGATGACGTCAAGTCCTCATGGCCCTTATGGGTAGGGCTTCACACGTAATACAATGGTCGGTACAGAGGGTTGCCAACCCGCGAGGGGGAGCTAATCCCAGAAAGCCGATCGTAGTCCGGATTGTAGTCTGCAACTCGACTGCATGAAGTCGGAATCGCTAGTAATCGCGGATCAGCATGTCGCGGTGAATACGTTCCCGGGCCTTGTACACACCGCCCGTCACACCATGGGAGTGGGTATTACCAGAAGTAGGTAGCTTAACCGCGAGGAGAGCGCTTACCACGGTAGGATTCATGACTGGGGTGAAGTCGTAACAAGGTAGCCGTAGGGGAACCTGCGGCTGGATCACCTCCTTTCTAGAGAAGCTGCTGTAAATACTCACACTTATCGGTTGTCAGCGACGCACAGGGAATGGCGCGAAGAAGGCGAACCGTAGACAGCAGAGCGGAGTAGCCCGACACGACTAGATCCTGCTACAGGGTCTGTAGCTCAGTTGGTTAGAGCACCGTGTTGATAACGCGGGGGTCGTTGGTTCGAGCCCAACCAGACCCACCAAGATTACGGGGGATTAGCTCAGCTGGGAGAGCATCTGCTTTGCAAGCAGAGGGTCGTCGGTTCGATCCCGTCATCCTCCACCAAACACCCTGCTTGATTGATGAATAATCAAATTGAGCAAGGCCGCAGTAGAACGCAATGTGCGTAGCGAAGAAACAATTGTAGCCTGACTTGAAGTGTCAGGTGTGCCGCGTTGAAGACGCGTCAGACCTCACGCTTTAGTGTGAAAGCTCTTTAACAAACAGGAAGAAGTAAAGGTTGACGACTGGACGCGTCGCGCGCAAGCGTGATGAGGAAGGGCGTTAACAAATGGGTTTTGATTGTATCAACCGGCATGGCTTTTAGTCGAGCGATGCCGGGTCATAAGCGCTTTATTAACCTGTAACCGGATAGCCTTGAAAAAGGCGCTTAAGGTTATAGGGTCAAGCGACTAAGTGCATGTGGTGGATGCCTTGGCGATTACAGGCGAAGAAGGACGTTGCAGCCTGCGAAAAGCTGCGGGGAGCTGGCAAGCAAGCTTTGATCCGCAGATATCCGAATGGGGAAACCCACCCTTAGGGGTACCCTGGGCTGAATACATAGGCTCAGTGGGGCGAACCGGGCGAACTGAAACATCTAAGTAGCTCGAGGAAAAGAAATCAACCGAGATTCCGCAAGTAGTGGCGAGCGAACGCGGAGGAGCCTGCAAGATATAGCACACACGTTAACAGAACCTTCTGGAAAGATGGACCATAGTGGGTGATAGTCCCGTATGTGAAAACCTGTGTGTAGAACTAAGTTTGCGACAAGTAGGGCGGGACACGAGAAATCCTGTCTGAACATGGGGGGACCATCCTCCAAGGCTAAATACTCGTAATCGACCGATAGTGAACCAGTACCGTGAGGGAAAGGCGAAAAGAACCCCGGGAGGGGAGTGAAATAGATCCTGAAACCGCATGCATACAAACAGTGGGAGCGGACTTGATCCGTGACTGCGTACCTTTTGTATAATGGGTCAGCGACTTACGTTCAGTAGCGAGCTTAACCGAATAGGGGAGGCGAAGGGAAACCGAGTCTGATAAGGGCGATAGTTGCTGGGCGTAGACCCGAAACCAGATGATCTATCCATGGCCAGGATGAAGGTGCGGTAACACGCACTGGAGGTCCGAACCCACTAATGTTGAAAAATTAGGGGATGAGCTGTGGATAGGGGTGAAAGGCTAAACAAATCTGGAAATAGCTGGTTCTCTCCGAAAACTATTTAGGTAGTGCCTCACGTATCACCTTCGGGGTAGAGCACTGTTATGGCTAGGGGGTCATCACGACTTACCAACCCATTGCAAACTCCGAATACCGAAGAGTGCGAGCGTGGGAGACAGACATCGGGTGCTAACGTCCGGTGTCAAAAGGGAAACAACCCAGACCGTCAGCTAAGGTCCCAAAGACACAGTTAAGTGGTAAACGATGTGGGAAGGCATAGACAGCCAGGATGTTGGCTTAGAAGCAGCCATCATTTAAAGAAAGCGTAATAGCTCACTGGTCGAGTCGTCCTGCGCGGAAGATGTAACGGGGCTCAAACTGTGCACCGAAGCTACGGATATGTACTTGTACATATGGTAGGAGAGCGTTCTGTAGGCCTGCGAAGGTGAGGTGTGAACCTTGCTGGAGGTATCAGAAGTGCGAATGCTGACATGAGTAGCGATAAAACGGGTGAAAAGCCCGTTCGCCGAAAGCCCCAGGTTTCCTGCGCAACGTTCATCGGCGCAGGGTGAGTCGGCTCCTAAGGCGAGGCTGAGAAGCGTAGTCGATGGGAAACAGGTTAATATTCCTGTACCGGCCTTGAATGCGATGTGGGGACGGAGAAGGTTAACTCAGCCAACTGTTGGAATAGTTGGTTTAAGTGTGTAGGCAGAATCCTTAGGCAAATCCGGGGGTTTAATGCTGAGACATGATGACGAGGTGCTACGGCACTGAAGTGAGCGATACCCTGCTTCCAAGAAAAGCCACTAAGCTTCAGTTCAAGGACGACCGTACCGCAAACCGACACAGGTGGGCAGGGTGAGAATCCTAAGGCGCTTGAGAGAACTCAGGAGAAGGAACTCGGCAAATTAACACCGTAACTTCGGGAGAAGGTGTGCCCCTAGTATGTGAAGCGACTTGCTCGCGGAGCAGAACAGGGTTGCAGTGAAAAGGTGGCTGCGACTGTTTAATAAAAACACAGCACTCTGCAAACACGAAAGTGGACGTATAGAGTGTGACGCCTGCCCGGTGCTGGAAGGTTAATTGATGGGGTGCAAGCTCTTGATCGAAGCCCCAGTAAACGGCGGCCGTAACTATAACGGTCCTAAGGTAGCGAAATTCCTTGTCGGGTAAGTTCCGACCCGCACGAATGGCGTAACGATGGCCACACTGTCTCCTCCTGAGACTCAGCGAAGTTGAAGTGTTTGTGAAGATGCAATCTACCCGCGGCTAGACGGAAAGACCCCATGAACCTTTACTGTAGCTTTGCATTGGATTTTGAACAGACTTGTGTAGGATAGGTGGGAGGCATTGAAGCGGGGACGCCAGTTCTCGTGGAGCCGACCTTGAAATACCACCCTGGTGTGTTTGAGATTCTAACCTAGGTCCATTATCTGGATCGGGGACCGTGCATGGTAGGCAGTTTGACTGGGGCGGTCTCCTCCCAAAGCGTAACGGAGGAGCACGAAGGTATCCTAGCTACGGTCGGAAATCGTAGCGATAGTGCAATGGCAAAAGGATGCTTGACTGCGAGACTGACAAGTCGAGCAGGTGCGAAAGCAGGTCATAGTGATCCGGTGGTTCTGTATGGAAGGGCCATCGCTCAACGGATAAAAGGTACTCTGGGGATAACAGGCTGATTCCTCCCAAGAGTTCACATCGACGGGGGAGTTTGGCACCTCGATGTCGGCTCATCACATCCTGGGGCTGTAGCCGGTCCCAAGGGTATGGCTGTTCGCCATTTAAAGTGGTACGTGAGCTGGGTTTAAAACGTCGTGAGACAGTTTGGTCCCTATCTGCCGTGGGCGCTGGAAATTTGAAGGGACCTGCTCCTAGTACGAGAGGACCGGAGTGGACGGATCTCTGGTGTACCGGTTATCACGCCAGTGGTATCGCCGGGTAGCTAAATCCGGAAGAGATAAACGCTGAAAGCATCTAAGCGTGAAACTCGCCTTAAGATGAGATTTCCCGGGGCTAGACCCCCCTGAAGGGTCGTTCGAGACCAGGACGTTGATAGGCTGGGTGTGGAAGTGCAGTAATGCATTAAGCTTACCAGTACTAATTGCCCGTGAGGCTTGACCCTATAACCTTAAGTAGCAGGTTGGGTTAATAAAGCGCGATACAATTGAAACATGCGTGTATAACACGCAAACCAGAACTTTACTTCTTCCGAATAAGGCGCATGTCATAAGACATAAAATCTGTGACATGCCCAACCGTTTACGTCTGACGACCATAGCGTCCTGGAACCACCCCTTCCCATCCCGAACAGGGCCGTGAAACGGGACCGCGCCGATGATAGTGTGGATTACCCATGTGAAAGTAGGTCATCGTCAGACACCCATTCCAGAAACCCCCAGGGCTTACGCCATGGGGGTTTTTTATTGCCAGAAATTGGCATCACCACCTGCCCAATCCCGGATTTAACGTACGGCGAACGGCTGCAACAGTCTGCGGATTACTTCGCCTGCCAGCATCAGGCCGAACAGCGGTGGCATGTAGCTGATCGTGCCGTTGACGGCGCGCGCCCGGCCGGGCCCGTCTACCGCAACCGGCGGCAGCGGCCGTGAGGGGGGCTCGTCGGAATAGACCGTCAGTATGCCTTTGCGGATATCCAGTTTGTGCAAACGTTTACGGACGAAGCGCTAAGTTCCGGATGACTGGATTTTAGTGGATAGTGTAAGCGCAGACGGCAAAATTTTCGATTGAAGTGTTGGCTTGGCGCTGTGCGTGTTTCGATTGGCAATTAAAAAGCACCTAGGCAATTATGCGCTAGGTGCTTGATTTTTTGGGGTGAATGATGGGGCTCGAACCCACGACAACCGGAATCACAATCCGGGGCTCTACCAACTGAGCTACATCCACCGTTGAAACTGGAAACTTGGCCTGCCCGACAGGAATCGAACCTGTAACCCCCAGCTTAGAAGGCTGGTGCTCTATCCGGTTGAGCTACGGGCAGCTCATAAACCGGCACCATGACCGCCTTGCAGATGAAGGAACTACTTAATATACACTAAGTATACTTGTTTTTAACAAAGAAACTTGGTCGGGGCGGAGAGATTCGAACTCCCGACATCCTGGTCCCAAACCAGGCGCGCTACCAGACTACGCTACGCCCCGAAAGACCGAAACTATACGCGTCATGCGTGATTTCGTCAACACCCATCTTGAAAGTTGGTAGGTAAAAATGAGATGATTGCATCTTTAATCCAACGCCTGTGTACATTATGTCTGCCCAACTCCTCGATGGAAAAAGTTTATCCGAAAAGATCATTACCAATATCCAGACGCAGGTGACTGGCCGGGAAGCTTCGGGGCTCGCTACGCCGGCACTCGCAGTGATTCTGGTGGGGAATGATCCGGCATCAGGCATTTATGTGCGCAATAAACGCAATGCTTGCATCAAGGCCGGGGTGCGTTCAATTTCGTATGATTTGCCTGCCAGCACTTCTCAGGCAGAGTTGCTGGCCTTGATTGATGAGTTAAACAGCGATGTGGATGTGCACGGGATATTGGTGCAAATGCCGTTGCCGCCGCAGATCGACTCTGAAACAGTGATCGAGCGGATTCATCCGGACAAGGATGTGGATGGTTTTCATCCTTATAACATTGGCCGCCTTGCGGTACGTATGCCGACCTTGCGATCGTGTACGCCGTATGGCGTGATGCGTTTGCTGGCTATGGCGCATGATGATCTGAAAGGTCTGAATGCGGTAGTGGTAGGCTCTTCCAATCACGTAGGTCGCCCGATGGGGCTGGAGTTGCTGTTGGCGGGATGTACCGTGACGACTTGTCACCGCTTCACCAAAAATCTGGCTGAATTTGTGAGTCAGGCCGACATTCTGGTGGTGGCGGTAGGGCGTCCGGAGTTGGTTAAGGGGGCCTGGATCAAGCAGGGTGCTACAGTCATCGATGTGGGTATCAATCGACTGGAAGACGGCCGTTTATGCGGCGATGTGGAATTTATGCCAGCGTCAGAGCGAGCTGCGTGGATTACTCCGGTTCCAGGCGGTGTTGGACCGATGACAGTAGCGATGCTGCTGGAAAACACCTTGCAGGCGGCAAAAGCTGCAGATGCGCGACTGGCCTGAAGCAAACAGGCGAGCCGATAACTCATCTGTTTGCTAGGCGGTGAGGAAGCGCGTGATCAGCGCTTTCTCCAGATTGGCTTCCATCGGAATCTTGACGTAGTGGCCGCTGCCTGGCGCTTCCTGTACTGATTCGCCGTGCTTGTTGAATATCCGGGCCAGCTGCATGACACGATTGCCCGTAGGGTGGATGATTTCCAGGCGGTCGCCGACCAGGAATTTGTTTTTTACCGCTATTTCGGCCAGCCCGGTCTTTTCATCGTAGCCGACTACATCGCCTACATACTGACTGCGATCGCTTTCCGAATGCCCTCTCATGTAATTCTGGTACTCTTGCGTGTGGTGGCGTTCGTAGAAACCATCGGTGTAGCCTCGGTTGGCGAGACTTTCCAGATCGGACAGTAATGACAGGTCGAATGGTCGACCCGCTACTGCATCATCGATGGCCTTGCGGTACACCTGCGCAGTGCGAGCGACATAATAGGCGGATTTGGTACGGCCCTCGATTTTGAGCGAATCCACGCCGATCCTGACCAGGCGTTCGATGTGTTCTACCGCGCGCAGATCCTTGGAATTCATGATATAGGTGCCGTGGTCATCTTCGATGATCGGCATCATCACGCCGGGACGATCGCGCTCCTCGATCAGATATACCTTGTCGGCCAGCGGATGACGTTGCTGGTTGCCGCAGTCGGCGAAGGCAGGTTCCTCCATCGCTGAACGGAAATCGAGGTCGATTTTCTGTACATCGCCGGTGGCGTCTTCATCGGTGTCGTGTACTTTGTAGTCCCAGCGGCAGGAGTTGGTACAGGTGCCCTGATTGGGATCGCGGTGATTGAAGTAGCCGGATAACAGACAACGGCCGGAATAGGCGATGCACAATGCGCCATGCACAAAAACTTCCAGCTCCATTTCCGGACATTGCTGCTTGATTTCCTTGATTTCGTCGAACGACAGTTCGCGTGACAGTATCACGCGGGTAAGCCCGAGTGCCTGCCAGAACTTTACCGTGGCATAGTTGACGGTGTTGGCCTGTACCGACAAATGAATCGGTATCTCCGGCCATTTTTCCCGCACCATCATGATCAGGCCGGGGTCGGCCATGATCAGCGCATCCGGCTTCATGGCGATAATCGGCGCCATGTCGGCCATATAGGTTTTGATTTTTGCGTTGTGCGGCATCAGATTGCTGGCGACGAAGAATTTCTTGCTCATGGCGTGGGCTTCGCGGATGCCGGTATCCAGTTGTTCCAGCTGGAATTCGTTGTTGCGTGCACGCAGCGAATAGCGTGGCTGGCCTGCGTAGACGGCATCTGCACCAAACTGGAATGCATAACGCATTTTTTCCAGAGTGCCGGCGGGGGCAAGAAGTTCAGGAGTTTTCATAGTCATAACCAGATTCGATAAGAGTGGCGGTTAAAACCAAAAAAGCACCAGTAAAGGTGCTTTTTTGAGTGGAGCACAATATGCCTTAGTAAGTTTTACGTTGCGCGAGTTCAACCGCTTTGCCGATATAGCTGGCTGGCGTCATTGCGAGCAGACGCTGTTTGTCGGCATCCGGTATCGCCAACCCGTTGATAAAGGTATGCAGGCTGTCGCGGTTGATGCCGGATTTGCCGCGCGTCAGTTCCTTGAGCTGTTCGTAGGCATTCGGCACGTTATAACGCCGCATCACGGTCTGGATAGGCTCGGCCAGTACTTCCCAGTTGTGGTCGAGATCCTCGGCGAGGCGCTGCGGGTTGGCTTCGAGCTTGTTGAGGCCGCGCAGGCAGGAATCGAATCCCAACAATGCGTAACCTAGCGCCACTCCCATATTGCGCAGCACGGTGGAGTCGGTCAGGTCACGCTGCCAGCGTGAGATCGGCAGCTTTTCAGCGAGGTGGCGCAGCAGTGCGTTAGCAAGTCCCAGATTGCCTTCCGCGTTCTCGAAATCGATCGGATTGACCTTGTGTGGCATGGTGGATGAACCGATTTCGCCCGTTTTGACTTTTTGTTTGAAGTAACCAACCGATATGTAGCCCCAGATGTCGCGATTAAGGTCAATCAGCACGGTATTGACGCGGCTGATGGCGTCGAACAGCTCCGCCATGTAATCGTGCGGCTCGATCTGGATGGTGTACGGGTTGAAAGTCAGCCCCAGATTCTCCACGAACCGATGTGCGAAGCTTTCCCAGTCGATCTCAGGGTAAGCGGAGAGGTGCGCGTTGTAGTTGCCGACTGCGCCGTTGATTTTGCCCAGCATTGGCACGGCGGCGATCTGGCTGGTCTGACGTTGCAGGCGGTACACCACGTTGGCCATTTCCTTGCCTAATGTCGTTGGCGATGCAGGCTGACCGTGGGTACGCGACAGCATGGGCAGCGCCGCATGTTCGTGGGCAATCTCGGTCAGACGTGCGATTACGCTATTCAGCGACGGCAGCATCACCTGTTCGCGCGCGGCTTTGAGCATCAGCGCATGCGACAGATTGTTGATGTCCTCGGAAGTGCAGGCGAAATGGATGAATTCGCCGACACGAGCGATTTCGGGGTTGCTGGCAAAACGCTCGCGCAGGAAATATTCAACCGCCTTGACATCGTGATTGGTGGTGCGCTCGATGGCCTTGATGTTTTCGGCATCGGCTTCGGCAAAATTGGCGATCAGTTCGTTCAGTTCAATAATGGTATCGGTCGAAAAAGCCGGTACTTCGGCAATGGCAGGTTCAGCAGCCAGGGCTTTGAGCCATTCGATTTCCACGGTGACGCGGTTGCGAATCAGGCCGAATTCGCTGAAATGGGCGCGCAAGGGAGCGACTTTGGCGGCATAGCGGCCGTCGAGGGGAGATAAGGCGGTGAGGGAGGACAAGCTCATGGCGTACGGGATGTAAAAAGAGAAAAACATGATTTTACAGGAAACCGGCGTTGCTGGATAAATTGTGTCAGCTTGGGTTAAGGTTAGCTCATAATCCGGTATAGTAATCGGCTTTCTGCGTGCGTGATTTTTGTTATGTCCAGTGCTTTATCCATCCTCAATAGCGTCTTCGGTTATCCCGCCTTTCGTGGCCGTCAGGCCGATGTAGTCGCTCACGTTGCCAGCGGCGGTGATGCGCTGGTGCTGATGCCGACCGGCGGCGGCAAGTCGCTGTGTTACCAGATTCCGGCCCTGCTGCGCGCCGGCACCGGCGTGGTGGTGTCGCCGCTGATTGCGCTGATGCATGATCAGGTCGCGGCATTGCGTGAAGCCGGCGTGCGCGCAGCCTATCTCAATTCCGCCTTGTCGGCAGCCGAGGCCAGCGAAGTGGAGCGGGCCTTTGTGCGCGGCGAATGGGATCTGTTGTACGTCGCGCCGGAACGGCTGGTCACCGCGCGCTTCATGGCGTTGCTCGAGTGCGCTGAAATCGCGCTGTTCGCGATCGACGAAGCGCATTGCGTTTCGCAGTGGGGGCACGATTTCCGCCCTGAATATATTGCATTGTCGGTATTGCACGAGCGTTTCCCGGATGTGCCGCGCATCGCGCTGACCGCAACCGCTGACGCGCAGACCCGTGCCGAGATCGTCGCGCGACTGCAGCTGGAAGATGCGCAGCAGTTCGTTTCCAGCTTCGACCGCCCCAATATTCGCTACCAGATAGTCGAGAAAAACGACCCGCGTAAACAGCTGCTGGCGTTCATTCAGGACGAGCATCCGCAGGATGCCGGTATCGTTTATTGCCTGTCGCGGCGCAAGGTGGAAGAAACCGCGCAGTGGCTGAAGAAACAGGGCATCCACGCCATGGCTTATCATGCCGGCATGGAGGTCGCAACGCGGCAGCGTCATCAGGATACTTTCTTGCGCGAGGACGGCATTGTCATGGTCGCCACGATTGCCTTCGGCATGGGCATCGACAAGCCCGATGTGCGTTTCGTTGCGCATCTGGATCTGCCCAAGAGCATCGAGGGCTATTATCAGGAAACCGGTCGCGCCGGACGCGACGGCACGCCAGCGGATGCGTGGATGGCGTACGGCCTCAACGACGTGGTGCAGCAGCGGCGCATGATCGAAAGCGGCGAAGCCGATCCGCAATTCAAGCGCGTGGCGCAGACCAAGCTCGATGCGCTGCTTGCGTTGTGTGAAGCCACCCGTTGCCGTCGGGTGCGGCTGCTGAATTATTTTGGTGAAGAGGCCGAAGCCTGCGGCAATTGCGATGTGTGTCTGTCGCCCCCGGCAACCTGGGATGGCACCGTTGCTGCGCAAAAAGCCCTGTCTGCCGTTTATCGCACCGGTGGGCGTTTCGGTGCCGGACATGTGATCGACGTGCTGCTCGGCCGCGACACGGAAAAAATCCGGCAATGGGACCACCAGCAACTCAGCGTATTCGGTGTCGGTGCAGAGATTGACGAAAAAGGCTGGCGTGCGGTGTTGCGGCAACTGATGGCGCATGGTTACCTCAGCGTCGATCACGATGCTTACGGCGCGCTGGTGCTGACTGCGCAAAGCCGCGCCGTGCTCAAAGGTGAAGTGCAGGTGTGGATGCGCAAGGATCTTGGCGTCAAGCCCGCAAGACGCCAATCCAGCCGGCCGCTGGCAGCGCCGCACAATGCTGCCGATGACCAGCTGTTCGAAAAATTGCGCGTATGGCGGCAAGCTGCGGCGCGCGAGCATAACGTTCCGGCCTATGTCATCTTCCATGATTCCACGCTTGCACAGGTCGCGCAACGGCGTCCGGCAACCCTGGCGGAGCTGGGAGAGATCTCCGGCATCGGCGCGCGCAAACTCGAAGCCTACGGCGCCGGGATGCTGGCAGTAGTGAACGCCGCAGCCTGAGCGCCATGCTATGATGCGGCATTGAACGATAGCGATGAGAATCTATAGTGGAAAACAATAACGATGTATTGCGCAGCATACGCTACGCGCTGGATCTGCCCGATGCGGCCATCGGCGAGATGGTCAGACTGGCAGGCGGCGAGATTGCGCCCGAGCGGATTCCTGGTCTGCTGAAAAAGGAAGATGAAGCCGGTTATGCGGCGTGCGATGACATGTTGCTGATGGATTTTCTGGACGGGCTGATCATTCACAAGCGCGGCCCCAGCGACATCAAGCCGGCGCCGGTCAAGCGCCTGACCAACAACATCATCCTGAAAAAGCTGCGCATCGCGTTTGAGCTGAAAGAGGAGGACCTGCATGACATCATCAAGCTGGCGGGTTTCCAGATATCCAAGCCGGAATTGAGCGCGATCTTCAGGAATCCCGACAGCAAGAATTATCGGGTATGCGGTGACCAGTTGCTTAGATACTTCCTTAAAGGCCTGAGCCTGCGCCTGCGCGGTTAGACTGATGGCAACGCATACTTCCTCTGACCCGCTGCATGGCGTCACGCTGGAACAAATACTCAACCGGCTGGTCGAGTATTATGGCTGGGTGGTCATGGCGCAGCATGTCAATATCAGATGCTTTACCCATGACCCGAGTATCAAATCCAGCCTGCAATTCCTGCGCCGGACGCCCTGGGCACGGGCAAAAGTGGAAGCGCTGTATTTGCAGTATTGCGATGAGTGCGCCCCTGATTAATCTGGCTGTCCATTGTGAAAAAAGTCCTCATTACCATACAGGGCAAGACCCTGATCCTGCAATATCAGGTCAAGCCCGGCCTTATGCGCAAAGGCGTGGGCTGGATGCCGTATATCCAGGTATTGCCATCGTGGGAGCTGGCCCGATTCAATTTGTGCGGGCTGACTCCGGATATGTTCTGTGTGAACATTGCTGACATGGTGAACGTGCGCGGCCTGCTGTCGGGTGTGGTTGAAAACGAGCAGCAGCTGCCGGTGGCGCGCTGGGAGATCGATCAGGATGATTATCGCAGTGCACTCAGGGTCAGGCTGACCCATGCGCAAATCGTGGAATTGCTCGCGGCATTGCCGGGCTATGTTGAGGAAGTCGATGACGAATTCGTCGAATTCGAGGCGCTGGTAATCCCGGATGCAACCGGCGGCATTGCGAGCGGTTATCGTCTGACCATCGTCACTCAGGATATCGGCGATAAAATCGCCCCGTATGCCTATTACAATTTGGACACCCATAACGCAGACGGCTGGCAAGGCTACCCGCCACCCGCAGCGCAACACGAAATTATCCGTAACGCGCTGGCCAGCCAGCTGCAGGCGATCGCTGATGCCGGTGTGCAGCTCACCCAGGTGTACGACGCGACGGATTATGCGATAGCAGCCCGTTAATTATTGAACCGTGCCGGTTGCTCCATCGCATCGACCTTGCGATACATCCAGCCGCCAGCGTAGAGCGTCACTCCCAGCACGAACAGGCAGGCTATGCGTATCAGCGGCGCTGCGTCGGACAGGTCGAACAGCAGCACTTTGGCCGCCGATATCGCAAAGATCAGCAGCGACGATTTGCCCAGTATCTTGTCCTTTTTGCCCAGTGCGATCGCCAGACAGCTGATGCCGATGATGCCCCAGGCGAAGGACACGGTAAGCCGGCCATCGAATACCTGATACGCCGCGCTCATCAGCGCAATGTGTCCGGCATACAGCAACGGGCTGTCAAATGCGATTAACGCCGGGATGCGACGCGCGAAATAATAGCCGGCATACAGCTGCAGCGCATAGATCAGCGCCAGCAAGTCGTGGGCAGGGATGAGATGCAAGTCGTCTTCAGCGAGTACGCGCAGGTAGTTGATCACGAAGATCACGCCGATCGTCAGCCGCAGCGGCCACACAATGGCTGTGAGCTCGCCTTTGACCAGGAAATAGCCGGCCAATACCGGCAGCAGCGATAACGCCACCCACGGGGCCCATTCCGCAGGCACCGATTCCAGATAGCCGGCGTGAAACAGGACAAGAGCAGCGTAGGCCCCGACCAGTATGCTGCCGGATTGCAGCGGCGCCTTGATGACATGCTTCGCCACCAGATAGCCGGCCAGCAGCACGGCTGCACTGCCTATCGCAATCCACGGCGCGAAGTCGGGCAGATTGTGTTGTAACAGGCTGTATTGCAGCGCGTAGAAAATCAGCAGCAGCGGCAAATGGGCGATGGCTGCATTCTGATCCATCGGGCTGTTGCGCTTGATGGAAAAGGTAACCGCACCCACCAGAAAGATGATGAATTGCGCTGCCTGAAACACCAGCGCTTCGACCCAGCTGTCGGGCGAAGTCAGTGTCCAGATCGCATTGAATCCCAGCAGCGCCATGTATGACGCCAGCAGATATACCCGGCGTTTGCCAATCCAAATGGAATAGATGCTGAAGAGCACGCTCCACGCCGAGAAATAGATCACCAGATCGGTCACCGAGCTGGTGAGGTTGGGCAATAAAAACGGCGCCGAATACGAGCCGGTCACCGCAAACAGCGCATAGAGTTCGCTTTCGAACAGCCTGCCCAGCCACAATGCGCCGAGGCAGATCAGTATCACCGCACCCACGGCGGTGTGAGCGCCTATCAGGTGATAGTAGAGATGCGCGCCATAGGTGGACATGAACAGCACCACCAGACCGCCAGCCGGTAACAGGCTGGCGTAATTTTTATCCGATTTGCGCAGGGCCAGCCCGATGCCGATGAGGGCGAAACCGCCGAGTACCGCCAGGGCAATCTGGCGTTCGGGCGTGAGCCAGCCGGAATCGATCGCCAGTCGGATCAGATAGGCCGCTGCCAGCACCAGTGCGGTGGCGCCGGTCCAGCCGAGGATATTAGTGACGGAAATATTGTCGTGAGTATGGCTGACGACAGGTTTTTTGGTCAGCGTAGGGCGCATGGCCGCCGCGCTCGCCGCTTGCGCCAGTGGTGCCGGTTCGGGTGATTCGGTGCGCGCAGCCAGCGTTTGCAGTAGCTGCTCCAGTCGGGTCAGGCGCGACTCGATGCTGGTTAAACGTTCGTCCACTTCAGCCATGATGTTTCCTCCCTTTTTTCTGCAGTATACGGTTTTTGCCCGCTATTTACGCATGCTGATTTCAGGATTCGTAATAAGTCAGCCAGCTGCTATAAATAATCATGGCCGAACACACATATTCCTACTTTGATCACGATGCAGATATCGGCATTGTCGGGCAGGGCAGCACGCCCGAAGCGGCATTTGTTGCGGCGGCGGAAGCCATGTTCGCGATCATGGCTGATTTGCGCTGCATCGAGCCCAGGAACGAGATCGTCATCGCGTTTGATGAGGACGATCTGGAGTTCGCGCTGGTGACCTGGCTCAATCTGCTGCTCGCGGAAGCGCGCAGCCACGGCCTGATCTTGGGGAAATTCCAGCTCAGCCGCGACGGCAGCCACTGGCGCGGGCGGGTCTGGGGCGAACCCTGGCGCGAGACGCTGGAGCGCGGGGTGGAAGTCAAAGGCGCCACGCTGACCATGCTCTCGGTACGCCACATGGACAATTTGTGGGATGCGCGTTGCATAGTCGATGTCTGAAGGGGAAAGATCATGAACCTGCAGGGCCTGAATGAAATTTCGCCCTATTGCTGGCGTATTCCGGAAAATGCCGCAGAACACCGTGCTCCGGTGCTGCTGTACGGCAGCGAGCCGCTGCTGGCGAGCATGGATGAGAAGGTGCGCGAACAGATCAGCAATGTCGCCCGGCTGCCCGGGCTGGTCGGCGCTGCGATGACCATGCCGGACGCGCACTGGGGTTACGGTTTCCCCATCGGCGGAGTAGCCGCCTTTGATGCGGAGCAGGGTGGCATCATCTCTGCCGGCGGGGTCGGCTTCGATATTTCCTGCGGCATCCGCGCGCTGCGCACCAATCTGACTCTCGGCGATCTGGTGCCGCAAGCAGAACGCCTCGCTAATGCGCTGTTTCAGGCTATTCCGGCCGGGGTGGGGGAGGAGGGTTCATTGCGGCTTAGCCCGTCCCAGCTCGATGCAGTCATGCTCGGCGGCGCGGAATGGGCCATCCAGCACGGCTACGGCAAACGCGAAGACCTCGCCTATATCGAAGAAAACGGCTGTATCGGCGGAGCCGTGCCGGAAAACGTGTCCGATTTCGCCAAAAAACGTCAGCGCGGCGAAATGGGTACCCTCGGCTCCGGCAATCATTACCTGGAAGTGCAGATAGTCGACCGCATTTACGACGCCGAAGCGGCACAGGCCTTTGGCTTGAGCGAAGGCCAGGTTCTGGTGTCCATCCACTGCGGTTCGCGCGGCCTCGGCCACCAGATCGGTACCGAATATCTGTTGAGTCTGGCCAAAGCTGCCGGCCGTCTGGGAATTACTCTGCCCGACCGCGAGCTTGCCTGTGCGCCAATCAACTCACCCGAAGGCCAGGCTTATCTGGGCGCGATGAATGCCGCGATCAACGTAGCGTTGGCCAACCGTCAGATACTCACCCACCTCACCCGCGAGGTATTTGGCGAAGTGTTCCCGCACAGCGCGCTGGAAACCCTGTTCGATGTGTCGCACAACACCTGCAAGCTGGAAAAACATGTGTATGAGGGCCGGGAAAGATGGCTCTACATCCACCGCAAAGGCGCGACCCGCGCGTTCGGCCCTCATCATCCATCCTTGCCGGCGCGGTACCAGGAAGCCGGGCAGCCCGTCATCATCGGCGGCAGTATGGGCACCGGCTCCTACGTGCTGGCGGGAACCCGCGAAAGTGAAAACAAAGCCTGGTCATCCGCCAGCCACGGTGCCGGCAGGGCCATGAGCCGCAATGCCGCGCTCAAGTTCTGGCGCGGCAGGGAGCTGATCGATGAACTGGCGCTCCGCGGCATCCTGATTCGTACCAAGTCCATGCGCGGTGCGGCCGAGGAAGCGCCCGGCGCTTACAAGGACGTGGGTAAGGTGGCAGAAGCCACGGAAAAAGCCGGCCTCGCCAAACGGGTGGCGTTTTTGCGGCCCAAGGTCTGCATCAAGGGTTGATGTTATGGGTGTTAGCGGGCTTCGGTTTTGGTCGCGCCGCAGCGCTTGCATACCAGTCGCGTGATCAGGCGCCCCTGGTCTACATCGAACGGGTTTTCCTGTACCGGCTCCCACTTGTGGAAACCGCTGTTGCACAGCGACAAACCCTTGAATTTTTCGCCCGGTTTCGGCTTCTTGAATTGAATGACGTCACCCATTTTGGTATTCGATCATGCTGATATTGTCGTGTGTGCCTGCATTGTGCGTCGAAGTGGATGAGACTTCAAGGCCCCTGATTTGTCGTCGGATTGTGGAAACTGCTCCCGCCAGACTGTCAGCTTTGCGACAAAATGCCACATCGAGCATGGTATCAGGCTGGTAAAGCATGTTTCAGCGCTTGGCACAATGATTGCTGCATGCAAACGGTATGATTAAATATCCCGGAGCCGGTCATGTTGAACGCATCTTTACTATCCATCATCGAAGAAGCTTGTATCACCGTATTGACTCTGACCGAAGGGCTGGAGGAAGACGAGTTCCTCAACTCGCGCCTGACTCGGACAGAAGTGACCCGTCAGGTCAAAATCATGACCGACATCGCTGCCAAGCTGCCACCGCAGATCTGCGCCATCATGGCCGAAGTGGATTGGGATGGCTGGGCAGCCACTGCCAGGCAGCTCAACGAACCCGGCCCGGCGGCAGGCGAAGCGCTGTGGTTCGTGGTGCGCTCGCTGATCCCTGCAACCGTCATGTGGCTGCGGGTGTATCGCAAGAACCAGCCTGAGCTATTCGACTATACGTTGGCTATGGAGCAGGATGGGTAGTTTGGGGGAAAGGTTGCAGTGTGGTTTCTGTTGGCATGGTAGGTCGGGCAATCCCCGGCCTGACTTGGATGGGGCTATGCTACATAGCTAGACCAGACCCCGTGTACCCGGGTTACGGGCCTGAGCGTAGGTTTAGATGTGTTACATATCGAAAACTTCATGAGCACGGTTTTGGAGAAGATACTTTTCGAATTCGTAACTATGAACAAGGCGACCGCCTTTTGCGGGGTTGGCTGTTGGGTCAACATACATGTAAAGATGATGCCGACCATTGGATGTTTGTTGGGCCAGTGCAGCCACTTCAGCCTGTGATAATAATCAGATACGCTGGGAAGACAAATCAACAAGCGCAACATAATGCGCAGGGCTGTTTTCAGGAACCCACCAATCAAGAGCCTCTTTTCCTTTGCCACCACCAAGTTTGGCTCGGAGATTGGTTTTAACTTGAATTGTTATGGGGCGTGCGTTTCGTGGTGAATATGCAACTAAGTCAACACCAGAATCTGTGGTGAGGGGCGCAGATTCTACCTCACGCATCAGGAGCTGATATTGAACCAACAATTCGCCACACTTTCCAATTTGTGCAGTTTTCATTTTGCGCAAGGACTCTCAAGCATCTAATGTTATATATACTGATAAGGTGTCTATTAAATAAACCCACTACACAGTTTATTTTCCCTCCCGCACAATCCTTCTCTGCCACCACCAATACCCCGCAATAATCACCCCCACCCCGCCAATCAGCGCAATAGTCAGCAGGTGCAGATAAGATTTGATCAGCACTTCATTGCCGCCGATGAAGTAGCCGATCAGGGTGAGTATGGTCGACCACAGGCCGGCTCCAAGCATGGTGTAGATGGCGAAGGTAGCGGGATTCATGCGTGCGAGGCCGGCGGGCAGCGAGATCAGGTGACGGATGCCAGGGATCAGGCGGCCGGTGAAGGTGGAGATTTTGCCGTGACGGGCGAAGAATTCATCGGTTTTGTGCAATAGCGGCGGGCGTACGAAGAAGTATTTGCCCCAGCGCTCGAGGAACGGGCGGCCTACCCACAGCGCGAAGGCATAGTTGATCGAGGCACCGGCCAGACAGCCTAGGGTGGCGCTGAGTAATATCAGGGCGAGGTTCATGTGGCCTTCAAAGGCGAGGTAGCCGGCGGGGATCAGCACCAGCTCGGAAGGTACCGGCAATACCGTGGATTCCAGTGCCATGAGGATGAAGATGCCGGCGTAGCCCCAGTCGTGAACCGTGGCGAGTATCCAGTTGATGAATTCGTGGAGCATGGTATTCCTTAGTGAGATGGTTGAATGCGGCTTTGCCAGACATTGGCGGTAATTTTGAGGGTGCGTTCGTCGAGCGCGGTGAACTGGTGGTTGTCCACCCGCAGTTCGCCGTTGACCCAGACGTGGCTGACCTGATCGCGTCCGGCGCTGTAGACCAGGCTGGAGATGGGGTCAAAGCACGGCAGGGTGTTGAGCTGCGCCATATCCACGGCGATGAGGTCGGCACATTTGCCGGGAAGCAGCGAACCGATGTGCTGATCTAGCCCCAGTGCACGTGCGCCGTTGAGCGTGGCCATTTGCAGTGCGGTGTGGGCGGGCAGCGCGGCGGCATCATTGGCGACGCCTTTGGCCAGCAACGCGGCCAGCCGCATTTCGCCGAACATGTCGATGCTGTTATTGCTGGCGGCGCCGTCGGTGCCGATGCCGATATTGAGGCCTTGTTCCAGCATGCTGGCGACGGGTGCGAAACCGCTGGCGAGCTTGAGATTGGATGCGGGGCAGTGTGCGATGTGGCTGCCCTGCTGCGCCAGCAGCGCCTGCTCGTCCGGGTTCAGGTGCACGGCATGTACGGCAATGAGATTGGGGCCGGTCAGGCCCAGCTGGTGCAGTCGCGCCAGCGGGCGTTGCTGGTATTGCGTCATGCTCTGGGCGATTTCGTCGGCAGTTTCATGCAGGTGCACATGAACCGGCAGGTCGAGTTGGCTGGCGTAGGTGATGATTTTTTCGAAGGTGGCGTTGCTGACGGTGTATGGCGCATGCGGCGCGAGGGTGAATGACAGCAGCGGTTCGTCGCGCATGCGGTCGCGCATGGCGAGGCCCTTGTTGAGGTAGTCGTCGGGGTCGCTGGCATAGGCGGTGGGGAAGTCGATCACGATCATGCCGATGGCGGCGCGGATGCCGCAGGCCACGGCGGCCTCGGCTACTGCTTCGGGGAAAAAGTACATGTCGTTGAAACAGGTGGTGCCGCCCTTGAGCATTTCCGCGCAGGCGAGGCGGGCGCCGTCGCGCACGAAGTCGGCGGAGACGTGTCTGGATTCTGCCGGCCAGATATGGCCCTTGAGCCATTCCATCAGCGGCAGATCGTCGGCATAGCCGCGCAGCAGGGTCATCGCGGCGTGGGTGTGCAGATTCACCATGCCGGGCATCAGCGCATGGTCGGTGAGCCGGTGATAAGTCGCGGCGACGAAGCGTTGCCGCGCTTCGCCGGTGGGCAGGATGGCGACGATGCGGCCGCCGTCGATGGCGATGCTGTGGTCGTGCAATACGGTGTTGGCCGGTTCTATGGGGATGATCCAGCGGGCTTCGATGAGGGTATCGACAGAATGGACGTTGTGCATGTTGTACGTTAATGGTAAATATCAACGTACTATAAATTGCGGCTCGGGTGCTGACAAGGCATTTAGTTGTATCGGAGTGCGATTATTGCGCTTGTTCCACGCGATTTCGCCCCAGCCGTTTCGCTTGCAGCAAGGCAGCGTCTGCCGCTTCGGTAAGCGCGGCGGCGGTATCCATTTCGGGGAACGCTGCCACGCCTGCGCTGAAACTGGCATGCAGTACGCCGCCCGGATACGCATGCGGCAAAGCGCAAAAATCGCTGCGGATGCGGTCAATCACGGAAATCGCCTGCGTCGGGCTGATGCCTGGCAACGCGATCAGGAATTCCTCGCCGCCGTAGCGCCCGATCAGATCATGGGAGCGCAGGCGTCCTTTAAGCAACCAGGCCAGTCTGCGTATGACCTGATCGCCAACGGGATGACCATAGGTATCGTTAATCGCCTTGAAATGGTCGATGTCGATCATTGCGGCCGTCAGCATGCCCTGCGCTGGGGTCTGGCTGAGCATGGCCTTCAGGTGCAGTTTGGCGGCAGAATGGTTGAGCAGACCGGTGAGTCCGTCAAGACGGCTGGAGCGTTGCGTTTCGCGGAAACGTTCGATCTTGGTCTTGATGATGGCGGCGAGCAGCACAGGGTTGAACGGTTTGATGATGAACTGGTCGCCGCCCAGGCGCAATGCTTCCACCTGCAGGCCGACATCGGATTCGCCCGAGATATAGACGATGGGCAACGCGCTGTAAGCGCTCATTTGCCGCAATGCTCGGGTCGCTTCAATGCCGTTGAAACGCGGCATGTACATGTCCATCAGGATCAGGTCGGGATGATAGGATTCGAGCACTTCCAGCAGGCTGCCGGGGTCGTTGATGGCGCAGGTGTCCATGCCGTGCTGTGCCAGCGTGCGTTCGATCAGCGCAGCCGCGACCCGCGAATCTTCCACGATCAGAACGCGGAATTTTTCCTGTTCGTTGATCTTTACCAGATCGAGTATGCAATTGAGAACATTCGCGGTTTGCCCTTCGGATGGAATGGTGACGTCGATGCCTGCGCGCATCAGTGCGACGATGGGCTCGATTGCCGATTGCGTACCGAGATAGAGCAGCTGGCTGGCCGGGCAATTGGCGCGGATGTCTGCGATATGCGCCAATTCTTCAGTCTGGGTGTGCTCATTGGCGGGAATGAACAGTACGGCAAGCGCGGCGCTTTCCGGTACCGGCCCGCTGTTCCAGCCCAGTTCATGGATATCGAATCCGAAAAAGCGCAGCTGCGAACCCATGGCATCGGTGATTTCACGCTGGCCGGGTGCAGACACCATCCACACCGAGCGCGGCTTGATCCAGTCGATGTCGGTCGCGGCTGGCGCTGTCGTGCGATGTTCGATGTTGGGAGCGCGTGAATTGGCTACGGAACTCAGCAAGGTGTCGATCTGGCGCTGCAACGACAGGAGGTCCTGCTGCGCAAGCGGGTGCGATGTTTCATCGCCCATTTTGGCCAGTACGGTGTTTTCCAGACCTTCGCACAGGCGCACCAGACCCGACAGGCGCAATTGATTGAAATATTCGGCGAGACTGTTCACCGCGACGGCAAATTCAATGAATTGATTGAAACGGCCTTTGGCGGCGTAGCGCTCCCAGTGCGTGCGCAACACGCTGATGCGGTCTTCTATGGAATTCGGTGCTTGCTCGTTCATAATTTATTATTGATTTATGCATGCAACTTTAGTTTTATGAATTCTATCATTTTTTTGCGCAAACAGAAAATCCCTGTCATTTCGATAGCCGTTAAAAAGGGCGCTAGTGCGCCCTTTTTGTTTGATGCCGGTTTGGGGATTACAGCGTCAGCCACAACGCATTCAGGCGTTGCACGAAAGTCGCCGGATCTTCCAGCTGCCCGCCTTCCGCCAGCAGGGCCTGGTCGAACAGGATGTGGCTCCAGTCGCTGAATTTATCGCTGTCGGTCTGAGTCTTGAGGCGTTGCACCAACCCATGCTTGGGATTGATCTCCAGGATGGGTTTGCTGTTCGGCGCGTTCTGCCCAGCAGCCTTGAGCATGCGCTCCAGATTGCCGCTGATGTCGTGTTCGCCTGCTACCAGACAGGCCGGTGAGCTGGTCAGGCGGTGGGTGACACGTACGTCCTTGACTTGTTCGCCCAGCGTTGCCTTGATCCTGTCGGCCAGCTCCTTGAACGCATCGGCTTCCTGCGCCTGTTCCTGCTTCTCTTCCTCGTTGGCGAGATTGCCCAGATCGAGGTCGCCCTTGGCGACGGACTGCAGCTTCTTGCCGTCGAATTCGGTAAGGTAGGACAGCATCCACTCATCGACGCGGTCCGCGAGCAGCAGCACTTCCACGCCCTTGGCGCGGAAGATCTCCAGATGCGGGCTGTTCTTGGCAGCGGCGAAGCTGTCGGCGGTGACATAGTAAATTTTGTCCTGGCCTTCCTTCATGCGGCCGATGTAGTCGGCCAGCGTGACGTCCTGCGCATCGGTGTCGGTATGGGTGGAAGCAAAACGCAGCAGCTTGGCGATGCGGTCCTTGTTGGCGAAATCTTCGCCTATGCCTTCCTTCATCACGCTGCCGAAATTGGTCCAGAAGGTGGCGTATTTTTCCGGCTGATTCTCTGCGAGGTCTTCCAGCATGCCCAGCACTTTTTTCACCGAACCGGCGCGGATCGCGTCGATGTCCTTGCTTTCCTGCAGAATTTCGCGAGAGACGTTGAGCGGCAGGTCGTTGGCGTCGATCACGCCGCGCACGAAGCGCATGTAGATCG
This sequence comes from Sulfuriferula sp. AH1, assembly GCF_002162035.1. Taxonomy (NCBI): domain Bacteria; kingdom Pseudomonadati; phylum Pseudomonadota; class Betaproteobacteria; order Nitrosomonadales; family Sulfuricellaceae; genus Sulfuriferula; species Sulfuriferula sp. AH1. The sequence goes on along the minus strand of NZ_CP021138.1, from coordinate 1,979,330 downwards.
GCATCAGCTGTTTGGCGTCATCCATGATGAACACGCGGCGCACATAGAGTTTGATGCCGTGGCGCTGTTCGCGGTCCCACAGGTCGAACGGGGCGCGGGCGGGGATGTATAGCAGCTGGGTATATTCCTGCTTGCCTTCCACCTTGGCGTGGATGTGTGCCAGCGGCGCTTCGAAATCGTGGGCGACGTGCTTGTAGAATTCGTCGTACTGTTCCTGGGTGATCTCGCTCTTGGGGCGTGCCCATAGTGCCGAGGCCTGATTGACGACATCGTCTTCGTCCTTGGCGACCATGGTTTGCGCGTCGGCATCCCATTCTTCCTTCTGCATCACGATGGGCAGGGTGATGTGATCGGAGTATTTGCGGATGATGGATTGCAGCTGGTAGCTGGTCAGCAGATCGTCGTTATCTTCACGCAGATGCAGCGTGATCTCGGTGCCGCGTCCGGATTTTTCCACGGTTTCCAGCGTGTAATCGCCTTCGCCGGCAGATTCCCAGCGCACGCCATGTTCGGCGCCCAGCCCGGCGCGGCGGGTAATCAGGGTGACCTTATCGGCGACGAGGAAGGCGGAGTAGAAACCGACACCGAACTGGCCGATCAGGTTGGAGTCCTTGGACTGGTCGCCGGACAAGGCTTCGAAGAACTGACGGGTGCCGGATTTGGCGATGGTGCCGATATGGTCGATGACTTCCTGACGGTTCATGCCGATACCGTTATCGGTAATGGTAATGGTACGGGCGTTCTTGTCGACGGCGATGCGTATTTTCAGTTCGGGATCATTTTCCCATAAGGCGCTGTCTGACAGGGCTTCAAAGCGCAGTTTGTCGGCGGCATCGGAAGCGTTGGAAATCAGTTCGCGCAGAAAGATCTCCTTGTTGCTGTACAACGAATGGATCATCAGTTGCAACAGTTGCTTGACTTCGGTCTGGAAGCCTAGTGTTTCCTTGTGTGCTGCTACGGTCATGTGCTTATTCTCCGTTTATGTTGAACAAAAATTTGTCATCCAGATTGGGATGCATCGTGCGGTTTTCAAGAGCTGGCAGATCAGTATGACAGCATCCCCCTGATTTGAAATGGTCATCAAAAAATGCCACTATGGGCACCTCATTTAAACACGGGGAGTTGATCCATGAGTATCGCTTATTGGTGTGTGCTGATCGCGGCAATGCTGCCTTATCCTGTCGTGATGCTGGCGAAAGCCGGCCGGAAATACGACAACCATGCACCGCGTGAGCAACTGGAGCGATCGGAAGGTTACCGCAAGCGTGCCTATTGGGCGCAACTCAATGGATTCGAAGCGTTTCCCGCCTTCGCCGCAGCCGTCATCATCGCCCAGTTGCAACACGTTACCCAATCCACTGTGGACATGCTGGCACTGGTCTTCGTGGCGATGCGCGTGCTTCACGCGGTGTTCTATGTGCTGGACAAGGCCATGCTGCGTTCGCTGGTGTGGACAGTGGGTTTCGGCTGCATCGTGGTCCTGTTCGTACTGGCGGGTACGCGCTGATCCGTCGCCAGCGCGTTAGCCTGCAGCGGGGCTCGCCCGCAGCTTCATCAGCGTCTGTTTGATTTCCGTAAACAGGGGGCGAGCCTCGCTGTCGCAGTGGTCACAATGCTGCTGCAGCTCGCCCAATGCGCTCAGCGCGGCGGGGTCGGCTGGAAGCTCGCAACGCGTCAGCAGCTCCGCCAGCAAACAGGCGAAAGCGCGCACCTCAATGCGCTGCAAAGCTTGCTCATGTGCGGGATCGGTTCCGGCGATGAAAGAAGCTGCGCCGAAATCCCCCAGCAGACAGTCGCCCGCGCCGTTATGCAGGATGTTATGGGCATACAGGTCGCCGTGCAGGATGCCGCGCGCATGCAGGTGGCACGCCGCAGAGGCGATGGCATGGGCGATGCGCACGATGGCACCCAGGCTGAAGGCGGTGCCGGCAGCATAGATGTCGCGCGTGCATGAATCCAGGTTGGGCGGGCCGGCCAGATTGTGAAAATCCGTGGCTATCAGCTCCATTATCAGGCCCGACTTGCCTTCAGGGTGATTATTTATTCTGCCGTGGACGGCTATCAGATTGGAATGCAGGCCGGCGCCGATGCAGGCGGCCATTTCGCTGTGCGGCAGGCCGTCGCTGGTGAGCGCGCCTTTGAACAGCTTGACTGCGACATCGGTCCTTTCCACCGGTCCGAGCTGCCATACGGCCCGGTGAATGACGCCGGACGCGCCTTCGCCGAGTTGCTGGCATATGTCCAGATCATGCCAGTCGATATGGGGTATGTCATCGGCAGGCGCTGCGTCATCCGCGCACAACGGATTGCCGGCGTAAGCCAGCCAGGCGAGGCGCGGCAAGGAAAACAGCCAGTCCGGCAGCGCGCTGAACTCATTGGCCGATATGCGCAGCAATTCCAGTTGCGTGCAGGCCGCCAGGCTTTCCGGCAGGGTTTGCAAGCGGTTGCCCGCCAGCATCAGCTTTTGCAGCCGGGTGCATTGTCCGAGTTCTGCGGGAAGCTCGCTGATCCGGTTATCGGTGAGGATCAGCCAGCGCAGTGCAGGAGTGAGGGCGGCGGCCGGCACATGGCGTATTCGGTTGGCCTTGAAACCTATCATGCTCAGTTGCGGGCATTGTCCCAATACGGCAGGCAATTCTGTGAATTGGTTATTGGAGCAGAACAGGACGCGCAGCTTGTGCAGGCGGCCGAAATCAGCGGGCAGCGCGGATAATTCGTTGTCGGAGAGATCGAGGATTTCCAGCGTATCGGCGAGGTCGAAAATCTCTTGCGGAAATTCCCGTAAGTCGCATGCCAGATTCAAACGCCGGGTTCCTGCCAGTTTGCCTGTGCGCAGTAGTGTAAGTGTATCCATGGTTAACTGAATTTCATGCGCATGCTGTTCATTGGCGATATCGTGTATGTGTTAATCAAAGTCCCAGTGAGAGATGGTGGGGAGGGATTCAAAACCCGGGTGGGCGAAATAGAATCCTTGCATCAGATGAACGCCATTGGACTTGAACCAGCGTGCTTCCGCTGCGGTTTCTATGCCTTCGGCGATTACCTGGATACCCAGCATTTGCGTGCTCAACAGGATACCTTTAACCACCGCCTGTTTGACAGGGTTGGTATCGATATCTCTTACCAGATGGATATCGATTTTGATCAGGTGAGGTTGAAAGTTGGTTAGTAAGGTTAAACCGGCATAGCCTGCGCCAAAGTCGTCAATTGCGGTGGAAAAACCACGGTTCCGGTAGTAACGGAAGATGGAGAGCAATTTTTCCGGTTCTATGATTTGTTCCCCTTCGGTGACTTCGAAAATGATTTGTTCCAGAGGAAATCCGGCGGCCTCGGCCGCGGCAATGGTGGTACGGATACATAATTCCGGCTGGTATACCGCATTAGGCAGGAAATTGATGGAAATGCGAGAGGTTATTCCCAGTCGCTGCGCAAGAAAAATGCTGCGGATGCGGCATTCCTGATCAAAGCGATAGCGATTGGTGTCGTTCACTTTGGTTAATATCTCAGCTGCGCCTTCTTTGTTTGGTCCGCGTACCAGTGCCTCATAAGCGTATATCGTTCGTTGCTCAATATCGACGATGGGTTGGAATGCGAATGTAAAATCAAAGTCCAAAAGGTCTTTACAGCCCTTGCATCCGGGGTCGGGAACCTCGATGGATTTAAGATTAATTTCAGGCACGGTAATTCTCCAGGTTGAATGCTGCATGCGTCATGCAAGTGGTAGATTCTACCCTTAACTTGATGCTGGTGAACTAACCATCCATCCTGCTATAAGGCGCTTGTGCCGGCCATTTTCTCTAAATTACAGTTTCCGTCCCTCGAATAATTCGGAGGCAATGTTCTACAGTTGATATAATGTCTTGATTTTTCCACCTTTCTGTCTTGCCAGCTTTTTAACAGCGCATCTGGCGTTGTGGGCTGAGTCCCTGTCTTGTTTGTAATGCCTAGCCGCATGCGGATTGATGATGTCGGGCGCAGTAACTATCCGAACCTAAATGATTACCTTAAAAAATATTACCTTGCGGCGCAGTGCCAAAGTTCTGCTCAACGATGCCTCGCTGACGATCAACCCCGGAGAAAAAGTAGGGCTGGTAGGCCGTAACGGTGCCGGCAAGTCCACCCTGTTCGGCTTGCTGAACGGCTCGTTGCACGAGGATGCGGGCGATTTTTACTATCCCAGGCAATGGCGCATGGCGCAAGTCGCGCAGGACATGCCCGAGACTGAAGAGAGTGCGACCGAATTCGTTATCGGCGGCGACTCGCGCCTGACCGAGTTAAGAGAGGCGCTGCTGGTGGCGGAACAGAGCGACGACGGCATGCTGATCGCTCAGGCTTACGCCGATCTGGCCGACGCGGGCGAGCATGACGCCAATGCCCGGGCGCAGGCGCTGGTGCTGGGCCTGGGTTTCCAGGTGCACGAGCTGGATAGTCCCGTGAACAGTTTCTCCGGCGGCTGGCGCATGCGCCTGCAATTGGCGCGGGCGCTGATGTGTCCGTCCGATCTGCTGCTGCTGGACGAGCCGACCAATCACCTGGATCTGGATGCGCTGGTGTGGCTGGAGGCCTGGCTGAAGAAATACGCCGGCACGATGATCGTGATCAGCCATGACCGCGAGTTCCTCGATGCAGTCACTGCCACCACCGTGCACATCGATTGCGCGCAGTTGACCCGTTACGGCGGCAACTACAGCCTGTTCGAAACCTTGCGTGCGGAACAGATGCTGCTGCAACAGGCGACATTCGAGAAGCAGCAGGACAAGATCGAACATCTGCAAAAATTCATCAATCGCTTCAAGGCTTCGGCGAGCAAGGCGAAACAGGCGCAAAGCCGGGTCAAGGCGCTGGAGCGCATGGAAAAAGTCGCGCCGATGCTCGCCAGCGCCGATTTTACTTTCGAATTCAAGGAGCCTACCCACATCCCCAATCCCATGCTGTCGATATCGGATGCCAGCTTCGGTTATGTGGCCAAGAATGAGGACGGCGAAGATCTGCCGCCCAAGGTCATTCTGCGCAAAATCAGCAAATCGGTGCAGGCCGGACAGCGCATCGGCATTCTGGGCGCGAACGGTCAGGGCAAATCCACGCTGGTCAAGACCATCGCCCGCGACATGGCGGCGCTGGGCGGCACCATCACCGAAGGCAAGGGGCTGAATATCGGCTATTTCGCCCAGCAGGAGCTGGATGTGCTGCGGCCGGAAGACAACCCGCTGGAGCACATGATACGGCTGGCGCGCGAGGCCAATACCCAGTCCCGCGAAAAGACCGGTGAACAGGCGCTGCGCGGCTATCTGGGTGGTTTCAACTTCAGCGGCGACATGGTCAAGCAGGCTGTCGGCACCATGAGCGGCGGCGAGAAGGCCCGGCTGGTGCTGGCGATGATGGTATGGCAGCGTCCCAACCTGCTGTTGCTGGACGAGCCGACCAACCACCTCGATCTGGTCACCCGCGAAGCGCTGGCGATGGCGTTGAACGAGTTTGAAGGCACGCTGATGCTGGTCAGCCATGATCGCGCCTTGCTGCGTTCGGTGTGCGATGAATTCTGGCTGGTCGGGCGTGGCGGTGTCGAGCCGTTCGACGGTGATCTCGACGATTACCAGCGCTATTTGCTGAACGAATCGAAGCGCCTGCGTGAGGAAGCCAAGGTCGCACTGAGCGCTTGAGGCAGACGGAACAGTACGCAACTTTGCGAGCTCCAGGTACGGTTTTACCGGGTTTCTTGGTCTATACTTCGGACAAGACGGCGTGCCTGAGTCATATCTGAAGAAATCCGGCCCGCATGAGAAGCCGAATGCAGCGAGTTGAAATGGTTGAGGAAAGTCATGAGCGAACAAACGCATGCCCATCTTCCGAAGAAGCATCTGTTACGTGCGGACATGAACGGCGACGAGGGTTATGACGAACTGGTCGAGCTCGCGCTGGATATGCGTTCGTCGTGGGATCATGCCACCGACCATGTGTGGCGGCAGCTCGATCCCGTATTGTGGGAACTGACGCAGAATCCGCGTGCGGTGTTGCAGACAGTGTCCCGGCAGAAGTTGCAGGATATGCTGGCCGACGCCGCTTTCCGTAAAAATATCGACGATCTGCTGCAGGTCCGGCGCGACGCGGCAGACAATCCCGCATGGTTTCAGCAGACCTATCCCCAGGCGCCCTTGAGCGGCGTAGCCTATTTCAGTATGGAATTCATGTTGAGCGAAGCTTTGCCTATTTATTCCGGCGGCTTGGGCAATGTGGCTGGCGACCAGCTCAAGGCGGCCAGTGATCTGGGGGTGCCGATCATCGGCGTGGGGCTGCTCTACCAGCAAGGTTATTTTCACCAGGTGATCGATAAGGACGGCGCGCAACAGGTACTCTATCCCTATAACGACCCGGGCCAATTGCCGATCACGCCATTGCGCAGGGAAAACGGTGAGTGGTTGCGCCTGGAGGTGCGCTTGCCCGGTTATTCGGTCTGGCTGCGTACCTGGCAAGTGCAGGTGGGACGCCTGAATCTGTATTTGCTGGACAGCAACGATATGGTGAATTTCCCCGCCCACCGCGGTATTACCAGCGAGCTGTATGGCGGCGGCCCGGAATTGCGTCTCAAGCAGGAGATCCTGTTGGGGATAGGCGGCTGGCAATTGCTGACGGCATTGGGCATCGAGCCGGAAGTCTGTCACTTGAATGAGGGTCATGCGGGGTTCGCTGTACTGGAGCGTGCCAGAGGCTTTATGGAACACACCAGCGTGGATTTTGAAACGGCGCTTACCGTCACCCGTGCCGGCAATCTGTTTACCACGCATACGGCGGTGGGAGTGGGTTTCGACCGTTTCACGCCTGCGTTGATGGAGCAATATCTGGCGGGTTATGCCGAAACGCAACTCGGCATCGGTTTTCATGATCTGATGGCGCTGGGACGTGCCAATCCGCATGATGCAGCGGAGCCGTTCAATATGGCTTATCTGGCGATTCGAGGCAGCGGTGCGGTGAATGGAGTGAGCCAGTTGCATGGCAAAGTCAGCCGCCAGCTTTTCGCACCGCTGTTCCCGGGCTGGGCAACGGCTGAAGTCCCGGTGAGGCATGTGACCAATGGCGTGCATATGCGTACCTGGGATTCGGGATATGCGGATGAGCTGTGGACCACGACCTGCGGTAAGGATCGCTGGCAGGGCACGGCAGCAGAACTGGAACAGGATATTCGCGGCCTTTCCGATGCGGCGCTGTGGCAGTTCCGCAGCGCCGGTCGCCGCTCGGTGGTTGAATATGTGCGCGAACGTTTGTGCCGCCAGCTGGCCATGCGCGGCGCGTCATCAGAGACGATCGAGAAGTCGAAACTGCAGTTTGGACCTGACGTGCTGACGTTGGGTTTTGCACGGCGTTTCGCGGCCTATAAAAGGCCTAATTTGTTGCTGCATGATCCGGAACGCCTGCTGCGGCTGTTGAGCCACCCTGAACGTCCGGTACAGCTTATTGTGGCAGGCAAGGCTCACCCCGACGATCACGCCGGGCAGGCGCTGATTCAGCAATGGACGCATTTTATTCAGCGGCCCGAGGTGCGGCCACATGTCGTGTTCCTGAGCGATTACGATATGCACATGACCGAGCATCTGGTGCAAGGAGTGGATGTCTGGCTCAACACCCCGCGCCGCCCCTGGGAGGCATGCGGGACCAGCGGCATGAAGGTGCTGGTCAATGGCGGACTTAATCTGTCGGTGCTCGATGGCTGGTGGGCGGAAGCCTACACGCCAGAGGTGGGCTGGGCGTTCGGGGATGCTCAGGAGCACGGCGACGATCCGGCCTGGGATGCGCGGGATGCCGAGGCGCTTTATGATTTGCTCGAACGCGAAGTGATCCCTGAATTCTATACGCGCGACGAGCAGGGCATACCCGTTGCCTGGGTGACGAAAATGCGGGAAAGCATGGCGCAATTGACGCCGCGTTTTTCTACCAATCGCGCGGTATGCGAGTACACCAGTCAGCATTATCTGCCGGCAGCCGCAGCTTACCGTGAACGTGCCGCCGGCAATGGCGCATACGGCGTGCAACTGGTAAATTGGCGGCACGAGCTGGATCGGAAATGGGTTGCGTTACGGTTCGGCGAAATGAAGGTGAAGACCGATACCGAGCTGCATGAATTTGAATTGCAGGTGTATCTGGATGATCTTGATCCTGATGCTGTCCGCATCGAAATCTATGCGGAGAGCATTGATGGGGACGCGCCGGTACGGCAGGAAATGGAACGTTTGCAGCAGCTGGTGGGCGCAAGCAACGGCTATGCATTTCGGGTGCGGGTTTCTGCCAGCCGGCCGGCGACAGACTATACCGCGCGTATCATCCCGCACCACGATGGAGTAGCGATTCCGCTTGAAGCTACTCATATTCTATGGCGGCAGTGACGGCCGCTGGCGCCGTTATTTTTTCTCGTCCTTTTCGTATGCTCCTTGCGCCTTTTCCAGTGCGTGCCGGAGTGATTGGTAGGCATCGGAGAAGCCTTTTTTCATGTGTTCCCAGGCATCGGCGTTGCTGTTTTTCAGGCCGCCGTACCATTCGGCGGCTTTAATCCGTTGTTCATGCAGCGCTTGTAACGTGTTGCGCGCGTCTTCGCGGGCGGATTTGCTCATTTTGTCCCAGTTTTTGTCGATCTGCTTCTCCATCGCCGCGATGCGGACATCCAGTGCATCGAGTGCTGTTTTCGCATTTTTTGCGGCTTCGTCGCGTTTCTCGACCGAGTAGCTTTTGATCGTCTTGGCGGCTTTGGTGACGTCTTGCTTGACTTCCTTGGTCGTGGTTTTGCCGTTCTCATGCGCAGGAGCTTCCTGCTGGGCGGCAGCGCTTAAAGGGGGGATGCCAAGCAGCATTACGCTGAATAATGCAAGGATCGTGCGCTTGTTCATGGCGGTCTCCTGATAACAGTAATGATATTGTTCATATCCGGATGAGGGAAGGCAAGCTGGCGGGATGGAACATGCTGATCCGGCCAAGTAGCGGCTATCAAGCCTTCTATCCATGCTTGAGTGTAGCTGATTTTTGGGGAATTGCCCGTAAAACACGGGTAGCACATTGATTGAATCAGGATTGGTCGGGGTGAGAGGATTCGAACCTCCGACTCCTGCGTCCCGAACGCAGTACTCTACCAGGCTGAGCTACACCCCGTTTTCCGGTTTGCCGGCATCGATAAGCACCGGGAGATGGCGGCAAGTTTTGCAAAGGCGAAATTGTAGCAAAGATTTTTTGAAATTTGAATTTGTCAGCCTGACAATCGTTGCACATGCCATATCGGTTTCGTTTGCGGCTTGATAATCGATCTTGCTGACAGGATGAAACAGTGCTGGATCCGGCCTTCCGAAAAATATATTAAATTTAATATGATAAATGTCTTGCGGTGTTGGTAAATGTAGCGTACAAGGTAACTTGGCGTTTGATTCCAAGTCACTGCAGTACTGGTATTTCCATGTGCACTCTTCGATTCAAATAGTTTCGCGGGGGATTTCCCCGTTTTTAAAGTAAGGAAGTAATCACATGGCAACAGGCACAGTTAAATGGTTCAATGACGCAAAAGGTTTCGGTTTTGTAACCCCTGATGATGGCAGCGAAGATCTGTTTGCGCATTTCTCGGCAATCAATATGAACGGTTTCAAATCATTGCAAGAAGGCCAAAAAGTCAGCTTTGATATCACTCAAGGCCCTAAAGGCAAACAAGCTTCAAATATTCAAGCCGGTTAATTCCGTTTGAGATGTAAAAAACCCGGCACGCAAGTGCCGGGTTTTTTTATGCCGGTTTTATCCGGCAATACTGCCTTTACCTATTCTCAGGTAATCACCGTCGGCTGTTCACGCCCGGTTCGCTGTTTTAATTCCGTGATCTGCAAGGCTGCCTGTATCAGCCCGGCGAGCGCCTGCTGTGCATCCAGATGATGGTTGGCGATATCGGGGTCATAGGCTTCCAGATAGAGGCGCAGAGTTGCGCCCTCAGTACCTGTCCCTGACAGGCGCACGACGATCCGCGAGTCATTGGTGAAAATGATGCGGATGCCCTGACCTGTGCTGACGCTGCCGTCCACAGGGTCGGTGTAGCTGAAGTCGTCGCAACGCTTCACGGTATATGCGCCGAAGCGGGCGCCCGGCAGGCCGGCGAAGCTGGCTTTGAGGTGATCCACGACACTTTGCGCGGCAGCTGCCGGCAGGCCTTCGTAGTCGTAGCGCGAATACACGTTGCGGCCAAAACGCGCCCAATGCTCGCGCACGATGGTTTCAACCGGCTGGCGGCGCGCAGCGATGACGTTGAGCCAGAACAGTACCGCCCACAATCCATCTTTTTCGCGCACATGATCGGAGCCGGTGCCGAAGCTTTCTTCGCCGCACAGGGTGACTTTGCCGGCGTCCATCAGGTTGCCGAAAAACTTCCATCCGGTAGGCGTTTCGTAGCAGGAGATATTCAGCGTCTGGGCGACGCGGTCGACCGCTGCGCTGGTGGGCATGGAGCGCGCCACGCCGGCCAGCCCGCTATGGTATGCAGGTACCCGTGTCGCGTTGGCGGCGAGCAGTGCCAGGCTGTCGGAAGGCGTGACGAAAAACCGCCTGCCCAGAATCATGTTGCGGTCGCCGTCGCCATCGGAAGCTGCGCCGAAGTCCGGGGCGTCGTCAGCGTACATGATGCCGACCAGTTCGGGCGCATAGGTGAGATTGGGATCGGGATGGCCGCCGCCGAAATCTTCCAGCGGCACGGCGTTCATCACGCTGCCGGCAGGTGCGTCCAGACGGCGTTGCAATATCTCGCGGGCATAGGGACCGGTCACCGCGTGCATGGCGTCGAATCGGATACGGAAGCCGCTTGCCAGCAAATCGCGGATAGCGCCGAAATCGAACAGCGATTCCATCAGCTCGGCGTAGTCGCTGACCGGGTCGATCACTTCCACGATCATGTTCCCCAATTTGCTGGTGCCCGGTTTATCCAGCGCGACATCGGGCGCATCCAGCAACGGGTACTGGCTGATAATCTTGCTGGCGGCAAAAATGGCTTCGGTTACGGTTTCGGTGGCGGGGCCGCCGTTGCTGCTATTGAACTTGATGCCGAAATCGCCGTCGGGGCCACCCGGGTTATGGCTGGCGGAGAGGATGATGCCGCCGAAGGTCCGATATTTGCGGATCACGCAGGATGCGGCGGGTGTCGACAGAATGCCGCCTTGCCCGACCAGTACCTTGCCGAAGCCGTTGGCCGCCGCCATTTTCAGTATGGTCTGGATCGCGGTGCGGTTGTAGTAGCGCCCATCGCCGCCGAGTACCAGCGTTGCACCTTGCGGCGCATTGATGCTGTTGAATATGGCCTGGACGAAGTTTTCCAGATAATGCGGTTGCCGGAATACGCTGACTTTTTTGCGCAAACCCGAAGTGCCGGGTTTCTGGTCGGAAAACGGCTGGGTAGCGATATTGCGGATGCTCATGTTGTTTTCCTTATGTGGCGGATCGTGCCGTTTACTCGGGCTTGAACAGGCCGGTGTCCATAGGGCGCGCCAGAGTCGCGGCATCGGTGTCGCTACGTTTGTAGAATTCAAGATAGAAACTGAGCGGCACGGTAACGGGCGTGACGCGATGCGGCACCTGCTCCTCGATGATGCCGGGATGATCGGCATCGATGCGGTAATGCCGGGGCGGCTCGGTCATGATTTCGTAATCCAGCGCACCTTCCAGCACGATGATTTTGGCCCAGGCGCCAGGCTTGGTGTCGTGGCGTCGGGTCAGCGATTCGGGGAGGTCGGTATCGGTAAAGTTGCGGGTGCGTTTATAGGCGATAAAGTCGGGTGGCATGGGTTTCATCGGCAGGCTCACAATACTTGGTCCAAGAGTGTCGGTTGCAGGATGGTGATGCTGTCGGCATGGACGGCGATCAGGCCATCATCAGTCAGTCGGGCGAGAAGGCGCGACAGCGTTTCCGGGCGGATGTCCAGCAATGAGGCGATGGTTTGCTTGGATGCCGGGAGCGCTACCTGGCGGCTGCTCCCCGATTTGTGCGCCGGTTGCGCCAGCAGGTATTGCGCGAGGCGGCGTGCGCTGCTTTGCAGGGTCAGGCGGTCGATTTCGGCAACCAGCGCATGCATCTGCCGGCTCATGGCGGCGAGCAGGGTAAGGCACAGGCTGGAATTGTTGCGCAACAGGCTGACGAAGAATTGTGCGTCGAATGCGATCAGCCGGCTCGGTTCCAGTGCAGTGGCATATACCGGGTAACTGCCGCCCATGAACATCACTGCTTCGGCGAACAGGCGTTCGCGGCCGATGATCTCCATGATGTGCTCCTCGCCGTCTTCGGATAATAAAAACAGTTTAACTGCGCCGGTTTTTACCAGAAAAAAATACTTGCCGGCATCGCCTCTGGCAAACAGCGGTTCGCCGGCGTCGAGCTCGCGCCAGACCGCATGCCGCGCGATTTGTGCCAGTACCTCGCGCTCGAGGTCGCGGAACAGGTGGGCGAGGCGGAAATCCTTGATGTCGGGGTTGATGAGCATGAATTGATCCAGGTCAAGGCGTTAAAAAATTAAATCTGCTATGCTGAAATCGTCGAGTTAAAGGGAGAGTTTACATGCATAAGCGCAATCGCTGGTTTGTCAGTATCGGTCTTGTCTACGGCTTGCTCGGCGGTCTGGTTGCACTGACGCATCTGACCATGCCGGGCCTGATTCCGGGTAACGTGCCGCGTATTCATGGTCATATCATGTTGCTGGGTTTTGTTCTGATGATGATTTACGGCGTGGCGCTGCATGTGCTGCCGCGCTTTTCCGGACGGGCGCTGTATTCGGAACGCATGGCGAACTGGCAGCTGTATCTGGCCAACCTCGGCTTGCCGGTCATGATAGCAGGCTGGTTAACGATGCTCAATTGGCTGGTGCTGGCAGGCGGCGTGCTGGCGTACGCGGGTATCGCCCTGTTTGCCGTGAACATAGGACTGACCGTGCGGCCTACCGGCCCGTGGAAATAAGTGGAGGTGCATCATGTCTGAACATCGTGGCTGTGAATTGCCGGAAGATCTTTATTACGATCTGGATTATGTCTGGGTGCGCCCGGAAGAAGGCGGCATCTATACCATTGGCCTGACCGATCCGTCGCAGACAATGTCGGGCAAGGTGCAATACGTGTGGATAAAGGACGTGGGCACGCACCGCGAATGGAAAAAGCCGCTGGCGCGCATCGAGTCGGGCAAGTGGGCGGGCGGTATCCCTGCGCCGTTTGCGGGCGAAATCGTGGCGCGCAACGAGACGGTGCTGGCGAATCCGAATCTGATCAATATCGATCCGTACAAGGATGCCTGGCTGGTACAGATGCGGCCGGACGATCCGGCGACCGCGCTGGATCATTTGACTACCGGGGCAGCGGCGCAGCAGGCGCTCAAGAACTGGATAGACCGTTACGATGTGCAGTGCATGCGCTGCCAGCAATAGGAGATGACGATGAAAGTCGAATTACTGGTTTCGGAATGGTGCGCATCCTGTCATCAGGAAGAAAAAATCTGGCAACAGATCGCGAAGGAAAAGCAGATTGATTTTGCCGTCGTGGACATGGCGCAGCCGGAAGGTCGGGCGCTGGTGAGCCGGTTGCGGCTGAAGACCATACCCGCGTTGGTCATCGACGACGAGCTGAAAGGCCTGGGCGTGCATACGCTGGCGCAGGCGCGTGAGTGGGTGGCCAGCGCGCCGGCGAAAGCGCAGAGCGACATGCAGAATGCCGGCATCGCGCTGTCGCTGGACAATCGCCTGTTTATCGTCGCCGCGATGATCTATTTGATGCTGGGCGGTATCGGCCTGATCGTCAATGGCGCCTTGCTGTCCGATGGGCCGACCCGCCCGGTCGCGCTGCATCTGGTGACGGTCGGGTTCATGCTCATGCTGGTGTACGGGCTGGGCGCGCATATGCTGCCGCGATTTACCGCCAACCCGATCCGGATGGGGATATGGCCGTGGCTGCAGATGGGGCTGGCCCATGCCGGCATGATCGCCTACGCGGTCGGGTTCCTGGCGGGATGGTATGCCGTGATCGTGGCAGGAGGGCTATTGATCTGGTCGTCGCTGTGGGTGTTTGCCTGGCGTATCTGGCCGGTGTTATGGCCGCGTCAGGTCAAGACTGACGGCATGGTCATTCGTATCCACAGCTGAATCCGCTGTTACTGCCCCATCATCTCGCCCATGCGCACCGGGCGCTCGGGTGCCCATGCCGGGTTGAACTGCAGGGTGTCTTTGGGGAACAGCATCACCACGGTAGAGCCGAGCAGAAAACGCCCCATTTCCTCGCCTTTGTTCAACAGGATGTGCTGATCGTCGTAGTGCCATTCGCGTACTTCACCGGTGCGCGGCGGATTGACGATGCCGTGCCACACCGTCGCCATGCTGCCGACGATGGTGGCGCCTACCAGTACCAATACAAACGGACCGTGGCTGGATTCGAATACGCATACCACGCGTTCATTGCGGGCAAATAATCCGGGCACGCCGCGCGCTGTGACCGGATTCACCGAATACAGACTGCCCGGCACGTAGATCATGCGCATCAGGCGGCCGGCGCAGGGCATGTGCACGCGGTGGTAATCCTTGGGGCTGAGATACAGTGTGGCGAACAGGCCGTTTTCGAATTGTGCGGCCAGCTCGCGGTCGCCGCCTACCAGCGCGGTAGTCGAGTAGTGATGGCCTTTGGCCTGGAATATCTGGTCTTGTTCGATATTGCCGAACTGGCTGATCGCGCCATCCACCGGCGACACGAAACCGGCTGCAGCCAGCGGGCGCGCATCGCTGCGCAACGCGCGGGTGAAGAATTCATTGTAACTGCCGTAGCTGCTGATGTCCGGATTGGCGGCTTCGGCCATATTGACGTCGTAACGCCCGAGAAACCAGCGGATCAGGTACTGCGACAGCCCGGGGTGGCGGGAATTGGCCATCAGCCCGGCGAAATCGGTAAGTGCCCGCTTGGGCGACAGGTGTTGCAGCAATACGGCGAAACGTTCGGACACGGTAACTACCTAATCAAAAGTCAGTCGCGCATTATAACAAAGGCACAGGATATGTCTTTCAGTAATGTGCGGCAGTCATAGTTTATCGCTATCGAGACGGTTGAAATATCTCATTGGGAAATCGCTACGGTTTGGTCTTAAATGTAACTGCCAAAAACGTTAATCAGGATGCTGGCGGTTGTATCTGAAACCCTAATGAAGGAGATGATGATGAGTAAATGCCCATTTGTAACCATGACGACAACTGCGGGCGTGCCGGTCGCGGATAATCAGAATTCACAAACTGCGGGAGCCCGCGGTCCCGTGCTGATGCAGGACTATCAATTGATGGAGAAGATGGCGCATTTTAATCGTGAGCGTGTGCCTGAGCGGGTGGTGCATGCCAAGGGTGCAGGTGCGTTCGGTAAATTTACGGTGACGGGTGATATTTCACGCTATACCGTTGCCAAGCTGTTTGGTAAGGTCGGTAATCAGTGCGAGGTGTTTGCGCGTTTTTCCACGGTAGCGGGGGAACAGGGTTCCGCTGATACGGCACGCGATCCGCGTGGCTTTGCGCTCAAGTTTTATACCGAAGAAGGTAATTGGGATATGGTGGGGAATAATACCCCGGTGTTTTTTGTACGTGACCCGCTGAAATTTTCCGACTTTATTCATTCACAGAAACGTCATCCAGCGACGGGTTTGCGCGATAACACCATGCAATGGGATTTCTGGAGCTTGTCGCCGGAATCTTTGCATCAGGTTACCACATTGTTTTCCGATCGCGGTATTCCAGCCGATTACCGTCATATGAACGGTTATTCCAGTCACACTTACAGCTTGTGGAATGCCAATGGCGAGCGTTATTGGGTGAAGTGGCACTTTAAAACCCTGCAAGGCATTAAAACCCTGACCGATGCCGAGGCGGCAAAAATCGCGAGTACCGACCTGGATTTCCATCGGCGTGATCTGCATGATGCGATTGCGCGTGGCGAATTTCCGCAATGGAAGGTGCAGGTGCAAATCATGCCGGAGCGGGAGGCGGATACTTATGCAATCAACCCGTTTGATTTGACCAAGGTATGGCCGCATAAAGACTACCCGCCAATGGATGTTGGTGTGCTGGAGCTGAACCGTAACCCGCAAAACTATTTTGCCGAAGTCGAGCAGGCCGCGTTTGAGCCGGGCAATACCCCGCCCGGTATGGGCGTGTCGCCGGACAAAATGTTGCAGGCGCGGATATTATCTTACCCGGATGCGCATCGTTATCGTATTGGCATCAATTATGCCGCGCTATCGGTCAATAAACCGCATTGTCCTGTGCATACTTACCACCGTGACGGCCAAACGCGGTTTGATGGCAATTACGATGGTGCGGTGAATTACCAGCCTAACAGCTTTGATGGGCCTGCTGATAATGCTGCTTATAAAGAGCCGCCATTGCGCGTTGATGGCGATGCGGATCGCTACGACCATCGTGCGGGCAATGATGATTACACCCAGGCGGGTAATTTGTATCGCTTGATGAATGCAGATCAACAGGCGCAACTGATTGGTAATCTGGCTGGTGCATTAGCGCCGGTACCGCGGTTTATTCAGATCAGGCAGATAGCGCATTTCTATCGGGCTGATCCGGATTATGGCAGTCGTGTCGCCGCTGCATTGGGCGTGGCGATGGCGGAAGTGTCGATTTGATCCTGAGTGACTGGATCGTTAGTTTCCTCAGGCGCTTGTGCGGTAGTCCCTGTAATCAGGCTGGAATGCTGAGATAGGCAAAGGAGATTATTATCATGAACATGATTAAATTACTTCCGATTTCGATTTTTGAAGCTGTAGCCATGCTAGGTATCGGTTTATTGGCTATTTAATAATCTCGGGTGGTGTGATCGGGTTTCACCGAATGCGCCGCCCGTGCTAAAATCACGGGATTATCCGTTCACATAAAAATCACTACGCAATGGAATCTTTCGCTAAAGAAACGCTTCCCGTCAGTCTCGAAGAAGAAATGCGCCGCTCTTATCTCGATTACGCCATGAGCGTGATCGTGGGGCGTGCCCTACCCGATGTGCGTGACGGCCTGAAACCGGTGCATCGTCGTGTTCTGTTTGCCATGCACGAGTTGTCCAATGACTGGAACAAGGCTTACAAAAAATCGGCGCGTATCGTCGGTGACGTCATCGGTAAATACCATCCGCACGGCGATACTGCCGTGTATGACACCATTGTGCGCATGGCGCAGGATTTTTCGCTGCGTTATCCGCTGGTCGATGGTCAGGGTAACTTCGGTTCGGTCGACGGTGATAACGCGGCGGCAATGCGTTATACCGAAATCCGCATGTCCAGGATTGCCCACGAATTGCTGGCGGATCTGGACAAGGAAACCGTTGATTTCGGACCTAACTACGACGGTTCCGAACATGAGCCGCTGATATTGCCGGCCAAAATCCCGAATCTGCTGATTAACGGTTCTTCCGGCATCGCGGTGGGCATGGCGACGAATATTCCGCCGCATAATCTGACGGATGTGTGCGATGCGTGTCTGACCCTGTTACAGGAGCCGGAAACCGATATCGAGGCATTGATCGATATTGTCAAAGCGCCTGATTTCCCGACCGCGGGCATCATTTACGGCCTGGTGGGCGTGCGCGAAGGTTATCGCACCGGCCGCGGTCGTGTGGTGATTCGTGCGCGTACCCATTTCGAGGATCTGGACAAGGCCGGGAATCGCCAGTCCATCATCGTCGATGAATTGCCGTACCAGGTCAACAAGGCCAATCTGCTGATCAAGATCGGCGAGCTGGTGCGCGAGAAGCGCATCGAAGGCATTTCCGATCTGCGCGACGAATCGGATAAATCCGGTATGCGCGTGGTGATCGAGCTGAAGCGCGGCGAAGTGCCCGAGGTGGTTCTGAACAACCTGTACAAGCACACGCAGATGCAGGACAGCTTCGGCATGAACATGGTGGCGCTGGTCGATAACCAGCCGCGCCTGCTGAACCTCAAGCAGATGCTGGATGCGTTCCTGCGTCACCGCCGCGAAGTGGTGACGCGCCGTACCGTATTCGAGCTGAAGAAAGCCCGCGAGCGCGGGCATATTCTGGAAGGCCTGGCCGTGGCGTTGTCCAACGTGGATGACATCATTGCGCTGATCAAGGCCGCGCCTACCCCTGCGGTGGCCAAGGAAGGCCTGATGGGTAGAACCTGGCGTTCGCAGCTGGTCGAAGAGATGCTGTCGCGCGCAGTGGCAGACGCCAATGCGTTCCGTCCGGATGGTCTGGCGATCGAATTCGGCTTCTCCAAAGACGGCTATCGCTTGTCGGATGCACAAGCGCAGGCAATCCTGGAACTGCGTTTGCAACGTTTGACCGGGTTGGAACAGGATAAAATCCTCAGCGAATACAAGGAAGTGGTCGCAAAAATTGCCGATTTGCTGGATATTCTGGCTAAACCGGAACGGATTACCGCCATCATCGTCGAGGAAATCGGCCTGATCAAGCAGCAGTTCGGTGACAAGCGTCGCTCGGAAATCGTGGTGTATGCGCAAGACTTGAGTCTGGAAGACCTGATTACGCCGCAGGACATGGTCGTGACCTTGTCCCACGGCGGTTACATGAAGTCGCAGCCGCTGGATGATTACCGTGCGCAAAAACGCGGTGGCCGCGGCAAGCAGGCAGCGCCGACCAAGGATGACGACTTTATCGAACGCCTGTTCATTGCGAACAGCCATGATTACATCCTGTGCTTCTCCAACTTCGGCCGCGTGTACTGGGTCAAGGTGTATGAAGTGCCGCAAGGCAGCCGTATTTCGCGAGGCAAGCCGATTGTCAACCTGCTGTCATTGTCTGAAGGCGAGAAAATCAACGCGATTCTGCCAGTCAAGGAGTTCGTGGATAACCGTTATGTATTCATGGCAACCGCGAATGGCGTGGTGAAGAAAACCACGCTGTCCGAATTCGGTAACCCGCGCCGTGCCGGCATTATCGCGGTGGGTCTGGATGAAGGCGATTATCTGGTCGGGGTTGCGGTTACCGAAGGCAATCACGACATCATGCTGTTCTCCAATGGCGGCAAGGCCGTGCGCTTCGACGAGAACGATGTGCGTTCGATGGGCCGCGGTGCGCGGGGCGTGCGCGGTATGAAGCTGGGGACCGATCAGAAAGTGATTTCCCTGCTGGTTGCCGAGAACGAACAGCAGTCCGTGCTTACCGCCACCGAAAACGGTTACGGCAAGCGCACCAATATTGCCGAGTACACCCGGCATGGCCGCGGTACCCAGGGCATGATCGCGATTCAGACCACCAAGCGCAATGGGCGTGTGGTGGCGGCGACGCTGGTTGAGCCGGATGATGAAATCATGCTGATCACCAACGGCGGCGTGCTGATCCGGACCCGTGTCAAGGAAATGCGTGAAATGGGTCGTGCTACCCAGGGCGTCACCCTGATCAATCTGGATGACGGACAGAAACTGATCGGTGTCGAACGCGTACTGGAGCGTGATGATGACGAAGAGGCGCCGGCTGACAGTCCCAACGGTCAACTGGATATTTGATAGGGCCAATACATGAGCGAAATTTTTAATTTCAGCGCCGGTCCTGCTGTATTGCCAAAGCCGGTGCTGGAACAGGCGCGCGACGAAATGCTGGACTGGCATGGTTCGGGCATGTCGGTGATGGAAATGAGCCATCGCGGCAAGGAATTTACCGGGATCGCGCATCAGGCTGAAGCGGACTTGCGCGAGCTCATGAGCATCCCGGCCAACTACAAGGTGCTGTTCCTGCAAGGCGGTGCATCGTCGCAGTTTTCGATGGTGCCGATGAATCTGTTGCGCGGCAAAACCAGCGTGGACTACATCAATACCGGCATCTGGTCGGAAAAAGCCATCGATGAAGCCCGTCGCTATGCCAACGTGAATGTGGCAGCCAGCAGCGCGGACAGGAATTTCAGCTATGCGCCGGCCCAGGCCGAATGGCGGCTTGATCGCAACGCCGCATATGTGCATTACACACCGAATGAGACCATAGGCGGGGTAGAGTTCCACTGGACGCCGGATACCGGGGAAGTGCCTCTGGTGGCGGACATGTCGTCGAATATCTTGTCCAAACCGATTGATGTCAGCCGTTTCGGTCTGATCTATGCAGGCGCGCAAAAGAATATCGGTCCGGCCGGATTGACCATCGTCATCGTGCGCGACGATCTGATCGGCAATGCGCTGGCGGCTACACCGACGATGTATAATTACCGTACCCATGCCCAGCATGACTCGATGTACAACACACCGCCGACTTATGCGATGTATATTGCCGGTCTGGTGTTTGCCCTGCTAAAGCGCGAGGGCGGCCTGGCCGCGATGGAGCAGCGCAATATCGCCAAATCCGATCTGCTGTATGATTATCTGGATGCCAGTGATTTTTACGGCAGCTCCGTTGCGCGTGAGAACCGTTCGCGCATGAACATTCCTTTCACGCTGCGGGACCCTGCGCTGGATGAGGCTTTCCTCAAGGGAGCACAGCAGCGCGGCCTGCTGCAACTGAAGGGGCATAAGCTGGCGGGCGGCATGCGTGCTTCCATCTATAATGCCATGCCGATGGCCGGGGTGCAGGCGCTGGTTGAATACATGCGGGATTTTGTGCGACAACAAGGCTGAGCGATGTCAGAAGATTTACAGCAGATTCGTGCCCAGATTGATGCCATTGATGAGCAGGTATTAACCCTCATCAATCAGCGCGCACGTCATGCGCAAACGATAGGCCGGTTGAAGAACGGTACGGTGTACCGGCCCGAGCGCGAGGCGCAGGTATTGCGCAGGATCAAGGAATTGAACCTGGGGCCATTGGCGGACGAGACCGCTGCGCGGCTGTTCCGTGAAATCATGTCGGCCTGCCTGGCGCTGGAAAAGCCGCTTTCCGTGGCGTTTCTGGGGCCGCAAGGTACATTCAGTCAGGCGGCTGCGATCAAGCAGTTCGGTCACGCCGCAGAGACGCGTTCTTGTGCCTCGATTGACGAGGTGTTTAGCGAAGTCAATGCGGGTGGTGCCGATTACGGCATCGTGCCGGTGGAGAATTCGACTGAAGGTGCGGTGAACCGCACGCTGGACCTGCTGCAGGATACACCGTTGAAGATTTGCGGCGAGGTGGATTTGCGCATACACCAATCGCTGCTGCGCAAGATTTCCGGGCTGGACGGCGTCAAGGTGATTTATTCGCACGGGCAGTCCCTGGCGCAATGTCATGAGTGGCTGAATCGCCATTTGCCAGGCGTGCCGCGTGTACAGGTGGCGAGCAATGCCGAGGCGGCGCAAATGGCGGCAGCGGATGAAGCGGCATTGGCCGTCGCGGGCGACATCGCAGCTGAAATCTACGGTTTGCAGCGTCTGTTCGATAACATTGAAGACGAGCCGAACAATACCACGCGTTTCCTGGTGCTGGGCAAGCATGACGCGGCGATCTCCGGTCACGACAAGACCTCATTGGTGATGTCTGCGCTTAATCTGCCCGGCACGATTGTGGAATTGTTGCAGCCGTTCGCTCGTCATGGGATATCGCTGACCAAACTGGAATCGCGCCCGGCGCGTTCGGGGTTATGGGAATATGTGTTCTTTGTGGATATCGAAGGCCATCGCGATGATCCAGCTGTCGCTGCAGCGTTGTCGGAATTGGCGGCCAGAGCGGCGTTCCTGAAATTATTAGGGTCTTACCCGATAGGTGTTCTGTAATGAATTTGTGTGACCTCGCGCCTTCTTATGTCCGTGCGATCGCCCCGTATCAGCCGGGTAAGCCCATCGCCGAACTTGCGCGCGAACTGGGGCTGGAGCCGCATCGTATTGTAAAGCTGGCATCCAATGAAAATCCGCTGGGCGCCAGTCCCAAGGCGCTGGCGGCGATAGACGCCGAGCTCGAGCAGCTGGCGCGTTATCCGGATGGCAGCGGTTTCGATCTCAAGGCGGCACTGTCAGCCAGGCTGGGTGTCGATGTCAATCAGATCGTGCTCGGCAACGGTTCCAATGATGTACTGGAAATGGCAGCGCGGGCCTTCCTCGGCTCGGGCACATCGGCAGTGTATTCGGAACACGCCTTTGCAGTGTATCCGCTGGCCGTATTGGCCGCGGGGGCAGAAGGTATCGAGGCGCCTGCCCGCGATTATGGCCATGATCTGGATGCGATGCTGGCTGCGGTACGTGCGGATACACGCATGATATTCATCGCCAATCCGAACAATCCTACCGGCACTTTGCTGTCCAACGCCGATCTGTCGGCGTTCCTGGAAAAAGTACCGGCTAACGTGCTGGTCGTACTGGATGAAGCCTATGGTGAGTATTTGCCCGAGACGCTGAAGTCGGATGCGCTGACCTGGCTGTCGCGTTTTCCGAATCTGATTGTGACCCGGACGTTCTCCAAGGCCTACGGTCTGGCGGGACTGCGTGTCGGATACGCGCTGGCAAGCGCTGCCGTAGCTGATATGATGAACCGTGTGCGCCAGCCGTTCAACGTCAACAATCTGGCGCTGGCAGCCGCGGCTGCTGCACTCAATGATGATGAATTCATCGCGCGTAGCTATGCATTGAACCAGCTGGGCATGCGCCAGCTTACCCAGGGATTGATGTTGCTGGGGATAGATTATATTCCGTCGTTTGCCAATTTCCTGGCGATACGCATCGGCAATGCCACGGCGATGTACCGACGCTTGCTGGAACACGGCGTGATTGTCCGCCCCGTCGGCAATTACGGAATGCCCGAATATTTGCGCGTCAGCATAGGGCTGGCGTCAGAAAACAACCAATTTTTGCAGGCGTTGGAAGACGTCGTTAAGGAGCAAGCATGATTATCGTAATGAGCCCAGGTGCCAGTGAGCAGCAGATCGAAGCAGTGGTCAAAAAAATCAAGGAATACAGCTGCGAAGCCAATATTTCGCGCGGCGTGGAGCGCACCATCATCGGCGCGATCGGCGACGAGCGCGCCATCGATCAGGAATCGATCGACGCACTGCCCGGTGTCGAGCAGTCCATGCATATCGTCAAGCCCTACAAGATCGTGGCCCGCGAATGGCACAAGGAAAACACCGTTATCGACATCAAGGGTGTGCCGTTGGGCGGCAATACCGTGCAGATCATTGCCGGTCCTTGTTCCGTCGAAACCCAGCAACAGATGGACGATTCGGCCCGGTATGTCAAAGAGGCGGGTTGCCGTTTGATGCGTGGCGGCGCGTTCAAGCCGCGTACCAGCCCGTATTCGTTCCAGGGCAAGGGCGTCGAGGGTCTGGAAATGTTCCGCAAGGCTGCCGATGCGCAGGGCTTGCCTATCGTCACCGAGCTGATGGACGTGCGTATGCTCGACACCTTCATGGAATGGGACGTGGATGTCATCCAGATCGGTACGCGCAACATGCAGAACTTCGATTTGCTCAAGGAAGTGGGACGTGTCGACAAGCCGGTTATCCTGAAACGCGGCATGTCGGCCACCATTTCCGAATGGCTGATGGCTGCCGAGTACATCGCAGCGGCGGGTAACCACAACATCATTTTCTGCGAGCGCGGCATCCGCACTTTCGAAACCTACTATCGCAATGTGCTGGACGTTACCGCGATCCCGGTGCTGAAAAAAGAAACTCACTTGCCGGTAATCGTCGATCCGTCGCATGCCGGCGGCAAGGCATGGATGGTGCCGGCACTATCACGTGCTGCGATTGCGGCTGGCGCCGACGGCCTGCTGGTGGAAATGCATCCCACGCCTTGCGAAGCCTGGTGTGATGCCGATCAGGCATTGACTCCGAGTGAATTGAAAACGCTGATGGGCGAATTGGGCGGTATCGCCAAGATACTTGGCCGCGACATCTAAAGTATGGCGGCCGGGTGCGAGATTTTGCATCCGGCCAGTAATGCATCTGTTTTTTCTTCGTATTTCAAGATTGGCATAAATGACTGTTGCTCTCCCTAAACTCGCCCTGTTCGGGGTTGGCCTTATCGGCGGCTCGGTTGCTCTGGCGCTAAAACAGGCGGGTGCGGTAGGCGAGGTCGTCGGTGTCGGTCGCAGCACTGCCAATCTCGAGGACGCCATCAAGCTCGGTATCATTGACCGCATTGCTGCCGATGCGGCCGACGCCGTGCGCGATGCCGATGTCGTATTGCTCGCGGTTCCTGTCGGCCAGATGGCGGGCATCATGCAAACCATCGCGCCTCATCTTGCCGCTCATGCCATCGTCACCGACGCGGGCAGTACCAAGCAGGATGTGGCTGCCCTGATGCAGCAGCATCTGGGCGCGCATCTTGCCTATTGCGTACCGGCCCATCCTATTGCCGGTGCGGAGCTGAGCGGCGCCAGTGCGGCTCGCGCCGATCTCTATCAATCCAGAAATCTGGTGCTGACGCCGCTGGCTGCCACGCATCCCGACGCCATCGCGCGGGTCACGGCCATGTGGCAGGCTTGCGGTGCGAACATCAGTCGCATGAGTGCCGCAGAGCACGATGCGATCTTTGCCGCAGTCAGCCATTTGCCGCATTTGCTGGCTTTTGCGCTGGTGGACATGATCGCACAGCGCGATAACGCAGATCAGTTATTCGGCTTCGCCGCCAGCGGTTTTCGTGATTTCACCCGTATCGCTGGCAGCAGTCCGGAGATGTGGCGTGATATTGCGCTTGCCAACCAGCCAGCGTTATTGGCCGAGCTGGATGCGTATCAGGCGCAGCTCGATAAGCTGCGTGAGGCGCTGGCTAATCTGGACAGTGCGGCGCTTAATCAGGTGTTCAGCAATGCGCAACAGGCACGGCAGAACTGGGCCGCGCGTATTACGGACTGATAATGGTCAGGCTATTGCGCTGACGGTTTGAGGTCTGTTCCGAAAAATTCACTCATCAGAAAATCTTCCAGACCCGCGTTGTCTTCAGGACGCGCGGATAAAGTCACCACCCGACCCAGACGCATCGATTCCCAGGTGAAATCGCCAGTCTGCCGCTGGCGGATGATGCTGATCATCTTGCGGATAACAGCGTGCTGGATATCGGTATTGCCGTCCGCCTGTACATAAATGGTTTCATGCAGGGGGCTGGTATAAGTGTTGCCCCAGCCACGGAACAGGAAGCTGGCGGTGTTGTTGCCTACCCGCAATATCTGGAATAAGCCGCCGCCCTGGGATTGCAAATTGCGTTTGATGTTGGCCATGCGGATATCATCGGCGCTTGGTTGCGGTTCTGCGGGAGGAGCGCCGGATTCGGCTGCACGTTTTGCCCTCACTGCATTGATATAGCTGCTCATGTCGGTAGGCGCGGCGTTGCTGGCCGGGGCGGTCTCAGGTGCAGGGGTCGGCATCGGTGGTGCTGTTCTGGTCCGGGCAGCGAGAACAGGGGGCGAGGCAGGCGGCAAAGTCCTGGGCTTGTGCAATTTCTTGTTTTTAACCGGCGCGGGCTTGACCTCAGCTTGCGGTTTCAAGACCGGAACCTGCGGTTTTGGAGCAGGTAACGGGCTGAGCTGCACGCTGAGCGTCTGATCGCCGGGCTCACCCATGTTCATCTGTACAGGCGTGCGGACATATAAAAACAGCAGGAGCGCATGGATGAGCAGCGACACGATAATGCCGATAAGCGTGTTGCGGCTAATGCTGATTTCAAGACTGGTATTCTTGCGTTTTGGCGGGGCTTTAAACCAATTCTGATTGGTTGACGGGACAGGATGGTTAAGCATGTTTAGGGAACAATGTTATTTGTGTCGTCCGCTATAGGACATCGTTCCCGTAGCCATGTTCAATAAATCTCCCGGGTTTCCAGGAATTTTACATCGGGGAAACGTTCCTGGGTCATGGTCAGATTGACCCGGTTCGGTGCCAGATAGACATACTGGTTTGCGCCGTCCAGCGCGACGTTGAACCCGTATTTGTCCACCAATTGCTTGAGGTCGGCCTCGGAGCCGCGCAACCAGCGTGCGGTGGCGAATTCGCAGCCCTCGAACAGCACGTCGACGCCGTATTCGAATTCCAGCCGGTGCGCGACCACGTCGAACTGCAGGGTACCCACTGCGCCCAGGATCAAGTCGTTCGATGAAATAGGACGGAACAGCTGAGTGGCGCCTTCTTCGGCCAGCTGTTGCAGGCCTTTCTGTAGCTGTTTCATTTTTAGCGGATTCTTTATCCGCGCCTTGCGGAAATATTCCGGCGCAAACGACGGTATGCCGGTGAATTTCAGGTTTTCGTTTTCGGTGAAGGTGTCGCCCAGACGGATTGTGCCGTGGTTGGGTATGCCGATAATGTCGCCGGCGTAAGCTTCGTCGGCGGTATTGCGGTCCTGCGCCATGAAGGTAATGGCGTTGTTGACCGCCATGAATTTTCCGGTGGATATCTGCTTGATCTTCATGCCGCGGTCAAAACGGCCTGAACATACGCGCAGGAAGGCGATACGGTCGCGGTGTTTTGGGTCCATGTTGGCCTGTATCTTGAATACGAAGCCGGAGAATTTAGGCTCGGCGGGTTCCACCTGGCGCGATTCGGTGGCGCGCGGCAACGGCGCCGGGGACAGATCGACCACGGCATCGAGCATCATCTGCACGCCGAAATTGTTCACCGCGGAACCAAACAGTACCGGGGTCTGCTTGCCGGACAGGTAAGCTTCGGCATTGAAAGTGTGCGATGCGCCGCGTACCAGCTCGACTTCAATGCGCAATTCGTCGGCCTGGTCGCCGATGAACTCGTCCAGGCGCGGATTATCCAGCCCCTTTATGATCTCGCTGGTGCCTTTTTCCGCCTGCGGATCGAATACCAGCACGGTGTCGTCGTACAGGTGATACACGCCGCGAAAGCGTTTGCCCATGCCGATCGGCCAGGTCATCGGTGCGCATTGCATGCCCAGCACCGATTCGATTTCATCCAGCAGTTCGATCGGCGAGCGACCTTCGCGGTCGAGCTTGTTGATGAAAGTAATAATTGGAGTGTCGCGCATGCGGCACACGTTGAGCAGCTTGATGGTCTGCGCTTCGACGCCGTTGACCGAGTCAATCACCATCACCGCCGAGTCGACGGCGGTTAGTGTGCGATAGGTGTCTTCAGAGAAATCTTCGTGGCCCGGCGTATCGAGCAGGTTGATGATGTGCTCGCGGTAAGGGAACTGCATCACCGACGACGTCACCGAAATGCCGCGCTGCTTTTCCAGTTCCATCCAGTCGGAGGTGGCATGACGACTCGCCTTGCGCGCCCGGACTTCGCCTGCCACCTGGATCGCGCCACCGAACCATAACAGTTTTTCTGTGAGTGTGGTTTTACCGGCGTCGGGGTGAGAGATGATGGCAAAGGTACGGCGGCGGCGAATTTCTGAGTCGATGGACATGGGCTGACAGTAGGACAAACAGGCAAAGGCAAGATTATAAACTATAACCCTGAAAACAGTTGCTTATCAGGCGGGATGCGGCGAGTTAAAGTGATGCGATGTCTGTTTGCAGGTATTGCTGAATAAAATTCCTGGTTTCCAGAAATACAGCTTTCAGTTCGCTAATGCGGGCCTCCGCGCTTTCCCAGTCATTGGTTTTAATCGCGTGCTCAATGGCCTCGCAAAGCATGGATGTCGTCAGTGCGCTGATGTAGGCGGCAGCGCCCTTCAGTTCGTGGGCGTAGCGTGTGGCCGCCGGATTACGGGCGGCAATGCCTTGTTCGAGCTGTTCGATCAGAGGTGCGCTGGTGCCCAGATACAGTTGGAGCAATTCCCGGATCAGGGCATCGTCCCGACGGAATAGCTGCCGCAGTTTGTCAATATCGAGCGGGGGCGAAGTTGCGGTACCGGTTGTATTAAGCCAATGCTCGAACAGCCTGATGAGGTCGGCTTCGAGCACCGGTTTGCTGAGATAGTCCTGCATGCCGGCAATCAGGCAGTTATCCCGGGTATCCGGCTGGGTGTTCGCAGTCATCGCAATGATGGCGCCGGTGTGCGGAGCAACGTTGCGGATAGTGCTTGTGGCGGCGAAGCCATCCATTTCCGGCATTTGGCAATCCATCAGCACCAGATCGTAATGCTGCGCGATGCAGCGCTCGACGGCTTCCTTGCCATTGGCTGCGGTATCGACTTGCAGACCCAGCGACATCAGCAGGTGGTACATGACCTTGCGGTTAATCGCATTGTCATCGACCACCAGAATGCGCTGGTTGGCGAAGTGCGGTACGATTATGGGCGTAGCGCTGTCAACATCGGCGGCGGCAGCGGGCATGACCGGCAGACTGAACCAGAAACAGCTGCCCTGCGTGCGATGGTCGTTTACGCCGATTTCACCCCCCATCAATTCGATCAGCTGCTTGCTGATCGTCAGACCCAGTCCGGTACCGCCATATTTGCGCGTAGTGGAGCCGTCGGCCTGGGAGAATGCCTGGAACAGACGCGACTTGGCTTCATCGGAAATGCCGATGCCATTGTCCTCTACGCGAACGATGAGCAGATTCTGGTCGAATTCGACCAGAATGCGCACCGCGCCGGCACTGGTAAACTTGATGGCATTGTCGATGAGATTGGTTAGCACCTGGCGGATACGCCAGGGGTCGCCGAAAATGAATTCGGGCACATCGGCTGCGATATCCAGTGTGTATTCCAGATCTTTTTCGGTGGCGCGCAGGTTGAAGAGCTGCACGGTGTCGCGTAAATGCTGGTGCAGATTGAATGCGATATGTTCAATATCGAGTTTGCCCGCTTCGATTTTGGAAAAATCGAGAATGTCGTTAATCAGCTTGAGCAGGGTCTTGGCTGCGTTGTCGACGGTATGGGCGTAATCGTGCTGGGTGGCATCCAGTGGCGTTTTGAGCAGAAGACCGCTCATGCCGATGATGGCATTCATCGGCGTACGGATTTCGTGACTGACGTTGGCGACGAACTCGGCCTTGATGCGGGCAGCTTCGAGCGCCGCATCGCGAGCCTGTTGCAGATTCTGTTCGGTCTGACGGCGCTGGGTAATATCGCGCATGATGGCCTGTATCATCGGTTGATCTTCGATGCGCATTGCATACATCGCGATTTCGGCAGGGAAGGTTTGGCCGTTGGTGCGGATGCCCGTCCACTCGAAAGCGTAATAGCCTTCCTTGCGCACGCGCAGGATGGCTTCATTGGCGACGGTTTCGGCGCTGCGCCCGTCAGCCTGGATCGGTGCGCCTAGCATGTGCGGCGGCCGACGGATGAACTCATCTACCGTCTTGATTCTGAACATGGCCAATGCTGCGGGGTTGCAATCAGTAAAACCGTTCTTGCCGATAATGACAATGGCATCGGAATTGGCTTCGAACAGGGTCTGGTATTTGAGTTTCTGTTTTTCGATCTCATCGGCCTGGCGACCGGCGCGGCGTGTGACGAACACGGCGATTAACAGCCCGACCAGCCCGGCGGCAGTGCCCATCACGATGACGAAATTCCGGGTCTGGTCGTAAGTGTTGAATGCGGCAACTGCGGCATCGGCATTGGCGCTACGCTGCAATGCCAGCAGATCGTCCAGCGCCACCAGGATCTTCTTCTGGGCGGGGATGGTGCTGTGCTGCAGAAGAAACAGGGCTTCGGTATTGCGCTGATCCAGTGCTAGGTCTGCCGTACGTACGCCCAGAGGCTGAGCAATCTTCGCATATTCGCTGATTTGCGCGAGACGCTGCTGTTCCTTTGGGCCGAGCGGGCTCAGATTCAGTGCCTGCAAGGCCTGACCGAAGCGCACGCTGTTTTCGTGGAATTCGTAGAGTTCGTCATTCTGATCGAACGGCGAGGTATTCAATACCAGCGAATGCAGGGTGATGGTGCGGTCGCGCAGCGCATCGCGCATGATGGTGATCAGTTCGGTCTTGTAATTGTTCACCGTGACGATGGTTTCCAGCTTGGCATTGATGGAGCGCATTTGTGCCAGACCCAGTAAGGTGAGGGCCAGCAGCAATGCGAGCATGAGGCCAAAACCAATCGCCAGACTGAGTTTGAGGTTGATCTGTTTCATCTAGCCCGGTGAGTTATTCAGTGGCAGCAACGGCGTCGGGGATGGTGGTGATTGCGGAAATCGGGTTGAGCAGGCGGCGTGCGCCGTTGAACTTGGTGGACCAGTAGGGGTCATCCAGATGGGAAATCATCACTACGCCGGTTTTGCTGCTGGCGGCATGGATAAAACGGTTATCGCCCAAATAAATGCCGACATGGGAAAATGCGTTCTTCATGGTCTTGAAGAAAACCAGATCGCCGGGCCTGAGTTCGGTCTTGTCGATTTGTGTGCTGATTTTGCTCATGGCCAGCGCATTGTGCGGCAGCTTCAAGCCGGCGACCTGGCCGAATACGTATTTGACAAAGCCGCTGCAGTCCATGCCGGTACTGGGATTATCGCCGCCCGGCTTATACACGGCGCCGATCAAACCCATCGCAAACAGTGCCAGTTCGGTACGGGTAGGCGTCGGTTTGGGCGAGGCGTCGTCCGCCCGCCCCGGAAGGCTGGGGATCAAAAGCGCAAAGATAAGTAACAATTTGATAATACGCATGGTTTGGTAATTTAATCGAATTTGTGTGATTGGTCAAAGAAATATCCCGCATGGATTTTTATGCGGTTTTCTACGTTGCGAATTATGCAGGTAGAATGTAGTGACTTTATTTAAAGAGTGGTGCCGGAACTATGTTGTGGGAGACGTTTAGTGTGGTGCGCGACTTGTCGCGTTTACATGATATCGCCAGTATCCTGATTCGTTACGGCTGGGGTGATTTCGTACGGGTGCTGGGTATCGGTACGGTGCTGGAGCGTGCCGGGCGTATTTTGCATTGGCACGCCCAGCCTTCTGAAATCAGCCAGCTGGAACCGGCGATACGGGTGCGCCTGGCGCTGGAAGAATTGGGTCCGACTTTCGTCAAGTTGGGGCAGGTATTGGCTACGCGGGTCGATCTGTTGCCGCCCGCATGGATAGTCGAGTTGGAGAAACTGCAGTCGAACGTGCCGGCTGTCGCATTTGAATTGATCGAAGCCGAGCTTGTCGCCTTGTTGGGCAAGCCTATCGATGAGGCATTCCTGAAATTCGATCGCGAGCCGTTTGCAGCAGCATCGATGGCGCAAGTGCATCGCGCCGAGCTGTTCGATGGCACGCGCGTCATCGTCAAGATACGCCGTCCCGGCATCGACAAGAAAATCGAAGCCGATCTGCGGATTCTGCAGCACTTTGCCCGCCTGATCGAACACGACATGCCGGAAGCGCGGCGCTATCAGCCGACGATGATGGTGGCGCAATTCCGCCGTTCATTGCGCCGGGAGCAGGATCTGCTGATGGAAGCGCATAATATCGAGCGTTTCAGCCAGAATTTTGCCGGTGACGAGACGGTGCATATCCCGCAGGTATTCTGGGATTACACCTGTTCGACGATGAATGTGCAGGAGGAGCTGGTCGGCATTGCCGGTACCGATCTGGCTGCGGTACGCGCGTCGGGGATGGATATGCCATTGCTGGCATCCCGTGGTGCGGATCTCGTGCTGAAAATGATTCTGGTGCATGGCTATTTTCACGCCGATCCGCATCCGGGCAATGTGATCTATCTGCCGGGTAACCGTATCGGGATGATCGACTTTGGCATGGTGGGGCGGCTGACCGATTATCGTCGCCAGCAGCTGGTGAATTTGCTGGATGCGCTGGCGCATAAAGACGAAGAGGCGATGTTGCAGGTGCTGATGGACTGGACCGGCGACGGCGAGGTCGATGAGGCAAAGCTGGGTTATGATGTCTCGGAACTTATGTTCGGCTACGACAATCTGCAACTCAAGGACGTTAAAATCGGCGCGATGCTGACTGAGATCGCCGGATTGATACGCGAAAATTCGCTGGTGCTGCCAGCCGATCTGACGCTGCTGTTCAAGGCGTTGATTACCCTGGAAGGGCTGGGGCAGCAACTGGACCCCGAGTTCCATCTGGTTGATCATCTGACGCCCTTTGTGCGTGGCGTGATTGCCGAGCGCTATACTCCCGATGCGCTGATAAAACGCGGACGCAGAAGTTTAAAGGATGCGTTCGAGGTGGTGGCAGGCTTGCCGCGCGATCTGGCGCGGCTCATGCGCGAGGCGCGGCGCGGGCATCTGCGTATCGACCTCGATCTGAAGCGGCTGGATCAGTTCGGGCAGCAGCTCGATCGCGCCAGCAATCGCATCACCATGGGAATACTGACCGCATCGCTGGTGATTGGCTCATCTATCGTGATGACAGTCGACGGTTGGCGCTTCATGGGGTTTATAGGGTTCCTGCTGGCGTTCCTGAATAGTTTGTGGGTGATACTGTCGATTTGGCGATCCGGTAATTGAATAATAGAAAAATCGGTCTGTTTTTTGTAATGCGTGTTGGATAGGATACTGTGAAGCCTTACGAATTATTTATCGGGTTGCGATATACCCGTGCCAAGCGGCGTAATCATTTTATTTCTTTTATCTCCCTGATTTCGATGTTGGGCATTGCGCTGGGCGTAGCTGCCCTGATTGTGGTGCTGTCGGTGATGAACGGCTTTCAGGACGAATTGCGCAGCCGCATTCTGGGCGTGGCGGCGCATATCGAAATCAGCGGATTCGACAATACGCTGGCAGACTGGCAGCAAGTCGCGGCGCAAAGCCGCAAATTGAAGGAAGTGCAGGCAACCGCCCCTTATGTCGTCGGTCAGGGTCTGATCGCGTACGATCAGGCGGTGCAAGGTGCGCTGGTGCGGGGCATCCTGCCGGCCGAGGAGGATAGCGTCGCCGATATTGGTCACAAGATGCGTGCCGGCAAGCTGAGTGCATTGCGTCCCGGCGAGTGGGGTATAGTGCTGGGCGCGGATCTGGCACGTTCCTTGGGGGTGCAGATGGGTGACAAAGTCACCGTCATCACGCCGCAAGGACAGGTGACCCCGGCAGGAATGGTGCCGCGGCTGAAACAGTTCACGGTAGTGGGCCTGTTCCAGATCGGCATGTACGAATATGATTCCGGCCTCGCGCTGATTGCGATGCAGGATGCGCAAAAACTGTTCCGCACCGGCGACAAGGTTTCCGGCCTGCGTCTGAAAATAGACGACCTGTACCGTGCGCCGCAGGTTTCCCAGCAGCTTACCAAGACACTGACCGGCGATCATTACATCCGCGACTGGACGCAATCGCACAGCAATTTCTTCCGCGCCGTGCAAATGGAGAAACGGGTGATGTTCGTGATCCTGTTGCTGATCGTCGCGGTGGCTGCATTCAATATCGTGTCCACGCTGGTGATGGTGGTGACCGACAAGCAGGCCGACATCGCCATTCTGCGCACCCTGGGCGCATCGCCGCTGAGCATCATGAAAATATTCATGGTGCAGGGCGCGGTGATCGGTGTCATCGGGACTGCGCTGGGGCTGGTGAGCGGGGTGTTGCTGGCGCTGAATATTGGCACGGTGGTGCCGTTTATCGAGCATACTTTCGGCGTGCAATTCCTCTCCGCCGATGTGTACCAGATCAGCGAGCTGCCGTCCAAGCTCGACTGGCATGACGTTACGGTGATCGGTCTGGTCTCGCTGGCGCTGTCATGGCTGGCGACGATTTATCCAAGCTGGCGCGCATCGCGTACCAATCCGGCGGAGGCATTGCGTTATGAATAAGTCCATTATTTCCTGTCAGTCGCTGACCAAATCCTATATCCAGGGCAAGACGGTAGTGTCGGTCCTGAATGGCGTGGATATCGCTATCGGCGCTGGCGAGCGCGTCGCCATCATGGGCGCGTCCGGTTCCGGCAAATCGACCTTGCTGCATCTGCTTGGCGGGCTGGATAGCGCGACCGGCGGCGTGGTCAATATCATGGGGCAGAACATGCAGGGCATGAGCGAAGTCGCGCGTGGCGAATTGCGCAACCGCTCCCTGGGTTTCGTATACCAGTTCCATCATCTGCTGCCCGAATTCACTGCACTGGATAACGTGGCGATGCCGCTGTTCATTCGCCGCATGGCGCCGCAAGAGGCGCGCGCACAGGCAGCCGAAATCCTGAAAGAAGTCGGGTTGGGCCATCGTCTGGCCCATACCCCGGGCGAATTGTCCGGCGGCGAGCGTCAGCGTGCGGCCATCGCCCGTGCATTGGTTACCCGTCCGGCATGCGTGCTGGCCGACGAGCCTACCGGCAATCTGGACCGGCATACCGCCGAGGGTATCCATGAACTGATGCTCCGGCTCAACCAGCAACACGGTACCAGTTTCCTTGTGGTGACCCATGATCCCGAACTTGGCGGCAAAATGCAGCGGGTGCTGCGCCTCAACGACGGTATGCTGGTTGAAAACCGACGGGAAGCAATGGCATGAAAAACACCATCGATGTGCACGTTGAGTTCGATTACAAGGGTGAAAGCCATGCCCCGCGCATGACGCTGGATCTGGATGCCTTGCTGGAAAGCAAAGGCGAGTTTCCGTCCATTCATGCGTTGCTGGCCAAGGCGCATGACATAGACACCTATTCCTATCTGTATGAAGTCATGCGGGATGCCGAAATCGTGTTCGATAACGCGCAAGGGCTGGCGGCGGACTGCCTTGCAAACGGTGTATTCGATCAGGACGTTTTTATCGCCAAGTGGCGCGACAGCAAGGTGCTCGGTTTATTGCAGCCGGTAGCACAGCGCGAATTGGGTATAGCTGATCTGATGCAACATCCGCAGCTGAAAAATGCGCTAATTCAGGCTTATCGGCTGGGGGCTGCGAGTATCTGCTAGAAATTTTCGCAGCTTGCAGCTATCATAAGCAGATGATTAGGTCCTGGAAAAATATCGTGCTGGTGATGTGCCTGGCGCTGCTGCAAAGCATTGCGCCGCTGTTGCACGCCCATGTCCATGATCTGTCGATGCCCGGCAAGATTCATTTCCATACTCTGGAAGTCGATGTGGCCGATACCCCGGTCGATACGGGTGTGTACCAGCTCAAAAAACATCTGGCCGATGAAGATGCCATAGGCATGGAATCCGTCGGTAAAAATGAGTTTGATCTTGGCGTGGTTGACATGACGGCGCTGATTAGCCGTATCCTGGTAGCGCTGATACCCTCTACGCAATTGATTATTGCGGATTTTCCTGCATTGTCGGGCGTCTTTGCTTCACCATCTTACTTGCGACCCTTGTCGCTCGCTCCACCTATAACAACTCGTATAAATTAAGTGCATCTGCCGGCTTTTGCCGTTTGCAGATTTGCGTTCTATTTCGAGTGGAGGAAATCTCATGCACCGTTCTATCTTTGTTGCCGCCTTATGCGCGGCGATGTCGGCGCACGCCGCTGACAATTTAAGTTTTACCCCCAAACAGATACAGACTCTGGGTATCCATACCATGCCGCTAGCGGCATCCGGCGAGCAAGCCAGCCTGGGATATCCGGCAACGGTAGTGGTGCCGCCAACCCAGCAACGCATCGTTGCGGCGCCGATGATGGGCCTGGTGAACCGGGTATGGGTGACAAGCAATACCCAGGTCAAGGCGGCCCAGACTCTGGCAACACTAGCCAGTCCGGGTCTGGCAGAGGCGCAAGGCGGGCTGGTACAGGCTGCCGCCCAGGCGCAGCTGGCGCGCGGGCAGTTGCAGCGTGATGACCAGCTGCTGGCTGACGGCATCATTCCACAATCACGCCAGCAGGCGACGCGGGCCACATATCTGAGCGCAAACGCGATGCTGGTCCAGCAGCGCCAGTCACTGCGCATGCTCGGGGTGCCGGCGGCGACCATTGCGCAAATGGAGCGCGGTCAGGCGAATACCGCCGAGCTGCATCTGGTCGCGCCGATGACGGGCGTGGTGCTGGAAGTGAATGCCGTTGCCGGTCAGCGTGTCGATGCAGCTACCGCCTTATTCAAAATCGCGCAAATGAAGCCGCTGTGGCTGGAGATACAGGTGCCGGGCAGCGATGCCGCAGCGATCCGGGTGGGTGATGCAGTGAGTGTGACCGGACGCAAGGCAAGCGGTCGTGTGCTCTCGGTCGGGCAATCCGCACAACTGGCGCAAACGGTACTGGTTCGTGCACAGATTGATGGTGAGTTGGATGGCCTGGTCAGCGGGCAAGCGGTGGAGGCCAAGTTGATGCGCAAAGCCAGTGGTGACTGGCAAGTCCCAGTGACTGCGTTGGCCTATCAGCAAAGCAAGGCTTTTGTATTTGTGCGCGATGCACGCGGATTCCATCCGGTGGCAGTGCAGGTGCTGTCGCAAACTGCGAGGGTCGCCCGTGTTGTCGGCAGCCTCAAGCCAGGCGATGTGATTGCCATGCAGGGTGTAGCGCAAATCAAGGCGGTATGGACCGGTATGGGCGGAGAGGGTGGGGAGTGACATGCTGAATAAACTCGTCGAAATTTCGCTGTCCAAGCGGCTGCTGGTATTGATATTCACGGTAATGTTGATTGGTGCGGGCTGGATGGCTTTTCAGCAACTGCCGATCGATGCTTTCCCCGATGTGTCGAGTACGCAGGTTAAATTAATTATGAAAGCGCCGGGGATGACTCCGGAAGAAGTCGAGGCGCGCATTGTGGCGCCGATAGAGACGGAGATGCTGGGCATACCCAGGCAGCGTATCCTGCGTTCCATTTCCAAGTATGCACTGGCCGATATTACCATCGATTTTGAAGAAGGTACCGACATCTACTGGGCGCGGCAGCAGGTTGCCGAACGGCTGGCGAATGCGCAGGCCAATTTGCCGCAAGGCAGTTCCGGTGGTCTGGCGCCGATTACCACGCCTTTGGGCGAGATGTTCATGTTCACCGTCGAAGGTGGCGGTTTGTCGCTGGAAGAACGGCGTTCCTTGCTGGATTGGGTGATACGCCCGCAATTACGCACGCTCCCTGGTGTGGCGGATGTGAATACGCTGGGCGGTATGGTGCGTACCTTTGAAGTCGTACCCAATAATGCGCAACTGGCCGCGCGCGGCGTGCAGTTGAGCGACCTGCAGCGCGCGCTGGAAATGAATAACCGCAACGACGGTGCTGGCCGCCTGCGCGCCGGTGAAGAAGTGCTGGTGGTGCGGGTGGAAGGTGCAATCAAAACGCTGGACGACGTGCGCAGTATCGTGGTCGGCAATCGCGACGGCATACCCGTTCGTGTCGGTGAAGTGGCAACCGTGCAAATCGGCAGCCTGACGAGGTATGGGGCGGTGACCAAAAACGGGCGCGGCGAAGCGGTCGAAGGCCTGGTCTTGGGCTTGAAGGGTGCCAATGCGCGGCAAGTGGTGGAGAGCGTGCAAACCAAACTGGCCGAAATCGATAAAACCTTGCCCAAGGGCGTACATACCCGTGTATTTTACAATCGCGGCAGTCTGGTCGAGCGGGCGATAGGTACGGTATCTGAAGCGCTGGCAGAGGCGATCGTGCTGGTGGTGGTATTGCTGGTGCTGTTCCTGGGTAACATCAGGGCGGCGATATTGGTGGCGCTGGTGTTGCCGCTGGCAGCGTTGTTTACGTTCATTATGATGCGCCAGTTTGGCATGTCGGCCAACTTGATGAGTCTGGGCGGTCTGGCCATTGCCATCGGTATGCTGGTCGATGCGGCAGTGGTGGTAGTGGAGAATATCGTTACCCATCTGGCGCATGACAAGGAAGGCGACAAATTAAGGCTGATTTATCACGCAGTGCGTGAAGTGATTACGCCGGTGGCATCGGGCGTGGTCATTATCATCGTCGTATTTTTCCCGTTGCTCACGCTGCAAGGGCTGGAAGGCAAACTATTCATCCCGGTTGCGCTCACCATCATCTTTGCGCTGGCAGGGTCTTTGCTGTTGTCGCTGACCGTGGTACCGGTACTGTCATCCTGGCTGCTGCGCCAGGGCGCGCATAGCGATCCGTGGCTGGTACGCAAGGCGATGGCGATTTATCAGCCAGTGTTGAACTGGTCACTGTCCCATGTGCGCATCGTGGTCAGTGTGGCATTGCTGGCATTGGCGGCAACGGTCGGCGTGTATACGCTGATCGGCAAAACCTTTATGCCGGTGATGGATGAAGGCGACATCATTCTGCAATTGATGAAATTGCCATCCATCAGCCTGGAAAATTCAGTTGATATCGATCTGCGTGTGCAACGGGCCATTATGGCGCGGGTGCCTGAAGTCAAGGGGGTAGTCGCACGTAGCGGTTCGGATGAGTTGGGTCTGGACCCGATGGGGTTGAATGAAACGGATACCTTCCTTGTGCTCAAGCCGCGCGATCAGTGGCGCAAGCCGGATAAAGACTGGCTGATCGACCAGTTGCGTACAGTGATGCAGGATTTTCCCGGTATTACCATCGCGTTCACGCAGCCGATAGAAATGCGTGTATCGGAGATGTTGACCGGTGTGCGTGGCGATCTGGCGGTGAAGATTTTCGGTACTGACCTATCTGAGCTGAATCGTCTGGCGATTGAGGTGGAGGGCGTGCTCAAAACCATACCCGGTGCCCAGGACGTGATCACGGTGAAGAATGAAGGTGTGCAATTCCTGCAAGTCGAAGTGGACAGGCTGGCGGCTGGCCGCTTTGGGCTGAATGCCGATGACATCCAGAACGACTTGCGCGTGCAGATCGAAGGCAAGCCTTTGGGCGTCGTGCTGGAAGGTGTGCGACGTACGCCATTGGTGCTGCGTGGCGCGGATGATGTGCGTACTTCGCCGGCGGTATTCGCGGCGATGCGCATCAGCCTGCCTGACGGGCGCACTATTCCATTGAGTGAAGTGGCGCATTTGCGCCGGGTGGATGGTCCGGTCAAGATCGACAGGGAAAACGCGCGGCGCTACGTGGTGGTGCAAGCCAACGTGCACGGACGGGATCTGGTCGGCTTTGTGGAGCAGGCCAAGCAGGTGGTCTCGGCCAAGGTCAAATTGCCCGCCGCCTACAGCATGGTGTGGGGCGGTCAGTTCGAGAATCAGCAGCGCGCGGCCAAACGCCTGTCCATCGTGGTGCCGATTGCGCTGGGCATGATCTTTCTGCTGCTGTTCACTACTTTCGGTTCGGTGCGTCAGGCCTTGCTGGTGCTGACCAATGTGCCGTTCGCGCTGATCGGCGGGGTGTTTGCGTTGTGGCTGTCCGGCGAGTACATGTCGGTACCGGCATCGGTCGGATTTATCGCTCTGCTGGGTATTGCCGTGCTTAACGGCGTGGTGCTGGTGAGTTACTTCAATTACCTGCTGATGGAAGGCATGCCCTTGCAGGAGGTGGTGGTAGAGGGGGCGAAACGGCGGCTGCGTCCGGTGCTGATGACTGCGATGATTGCGGCGTTCGGTCTGCTGCCGCTGGTCTTTGCCAGCGGTCCCGGCTCCGAAATCCAGAAACCGCTGGCCATCGTGGTGATCGGCGGTCTGGTCACGTCCACGCTGCTGACGCTGGTGTTGCTACCCATATTGTATCGCCGCTTTGGCGTTGCCCCACAGGAGGCGTAAATGAAAAAATTAATCGTATTGATCGCCTCGTTATTCGCAGCACCGGTATATGCGGACAGCTATCTGAGTCCGCCCGATCTGCCGCCGCTGTCAGCTGTCTCCACCGCTTTGAATAACACCCCAACGGTGCGAGCGGCCACGGCGAATCTGGGTGTCGAAGCCGCCAATCGCGACCGTTTGCGTGCCGGTGGCTATGAAACCAGCGTTCGCCTCAATTCCCAGCAACGCCGTACCATGGTGCCGGATAACCGTTATCACGAATGGGATGTCAGTCTGGAGCGAGCGTTGCGGCTGCCCAGCAAGTCGCGCATAGATAACGAACTGGGCGAGCAGGGCGTGGTGCAGGCACACTATATGCTGGGCGATGCGCTGCATGAATCCGGGCGCATGTTGCTTGCCAGCTGGTTTAACTGGCTGCGCGAGTTCTATCAGACCCGGCAGTGGCACGCGCAGATCGATGGTCTGACTGAGCAGATGCGTATCGTGCAAAAACGCGTCAAGGCCGGCGATGCCGCCAGGCTCGACCAGCTACAGGCCGAAGCGGCGCTGTCGCAGGCGCAGGCGCAGCTGGCCGAGGCCGAGTTGCGTCTTGCTACCGCGCGTAACGAGCTTAGTCGCCGCTATCCGGCAATCAGCATTCCCGAGAATCCGATACTGCCGCAACCTGTGCCGGTGACCGACGGTCTTGACGTATGGCAGCAGCGTACCATGCAACATAACCACGAGCTGGCCATTGCTCATGCCGACACCCGGCGATACGGTCTGATGTTGTCGCGCAGCGAAGCAGATCGCATCCCGGATCCCAGTGTCGGCGTGCGTTTTGCCGATGAGCGCGGCGGTGAAGAGAAAGTGGTCGGCGTGAGCCTTACCATTCCGCTGCCTGGCGGCGGGCGCAAGGCCAGTCAGCAGATGGCGGCGGCGAATCAGCTGGTAGCCGTCGAGCGTGAACAGGGCGTGCGCACCAAAATCCAGACCGAGACTGCGAACACTTGGCTGGCTACTCAATCCGCTTACATCGCCTGGCAAGCCAGCGAGACTGCCAGTGACGCTATGCGCAAACAGGCCGATCTGATGGGCCGTGCCTACCAGCTGGGCGAGAGCGGGCTGAGCGATTTGCTCAATGCCCGGCGCCTGGCTCAGGATGCCGAGCTGAACGCGATCAACAGCCGGCTGGCGGCAGCACAGGCCCGTTATCGTCTGTTGCTGGACACACACGCGTTGTGGCCGATCGATGCGGATGAAGAAGGGCATGATGCGGTGAAATAGGGGCTGATACAGAAACGGCGTTAATTTGCAAATCAGGACGGGCCATAGTTTGTTTAGATGACTGTGGCCCGTTTTTTATGCTGTTTTCCTGAAAATCGCACCGTAATGATACGGCGGCAGTTCAACCAGCGTTTCCAGCCGCAAGCCCGCCGGCTCTACCGCTTGCTGTGTCTGCTCTGCGGACAGGCGCAATTCCGTGCGCGGGCCGCGCGGTTGTC
Organism: Sulfuriferula sp. AH1; assembly: GCF_002162035.1. Taxonomy (NCBI): domain Bacteria; kingdom Pseudomonadati; phylum Pseudomonadota; class Betaproteobacteria; order Nitrosomonadales; family Sulfuricellaceae; genus Sulfuriferula; species Sulfuriferula sp. AH1. Next base: position 1,938,615 of record NZ_CP021138.1, on the reverse strand, counting down.
CCAGTACCGGTGTCGTTTCCCGTGGTAGCGGATGCCAGTTGACGATGGCTGCGGTGAAATAACCGTCGCCGTAGCCGAGATCGATCACTGTCATTCCGGCACCGATATGCAACGCCTTGACGACGTTGTCAGGGTTGGGCCACAAAGCGTGCCACCAGTCCCGATCCGGCATGACGGTAGCCGGGAATAATTTTTGCGGATTCATTTTTGTGTAACCTGCGATTGGTTGTTATTAATGACACGGCTCAGCGTCAACCCTGCGACAGTATCGAAAAACCGCTGCTTCATAAATAACGGCAATACGGCCAATCCGATTTATAAATCAGCTCATCTCCACTTTTGATGATTTGATTCGGCATATAGTTTTGTGAGAAACTATATTTTACTCAAAGACAATTGCGGAATACCAGTCGAGGGGCTACCCGGACATGCTTGAATCATCACTGCAGTCGGCTCAACACCCACATTCGCTCATGCCGGACAAGCGTACGGGCACCGTGGCTTTGTTCGGTGAAGTTCTGGCCGACGTATTTCCTGACCGTCGGGTGCTCGGCGGTGCTCCCTTTAATGTCGCGCGCCATTTGCAGGCGTTTGGTCTGCACCCGGTGCTGATCACCCGCACCGGTAACGACGTCTTGCGCGACGACCTGATCGCGACCATGACCGGCCTGGGCATGGATACACTGGGCGTGCAGTCCGATCCGGTTCATCCCACCGGGCAGGTTCAGGTGCATATGGAAAACGGCGGCCACCGCTTCGAGATATTGTCGGAACAGGCTTACGATTATATCCATGCCAGCGTGACTCACATGGTTGCGTTGGCTGTGCAGCCTGAGCTGGTTTATTTCGGCACCCTGGCGCAGCGTCATCTGATATCGCGCCGCGCACTCGGTTCGTTACTGAGGAGCGTAGCCGTGCCGCGCATGCTGGATATCAATCTGCGGGCACCCTGGTATGACGTGACCACGCTGAAGCGTTCCCTGGCACAGGCCGACATCCTCAAGCTTAACAGTGAGGAGCTGGCCCAGATCGTGCGCCTGTTGCGGCTGGGCGCGAGGGACGAGGTGCAACAGGCTGCGGTATTGCTGGCACAGTTTCATCTGAGTAACGTCCTGGTTACATGCGGCAAAGAGGGCGCCTGGTTGCTGGATGACGAGGGCAATATTATCAGTCTGCCTGCCGGCGAGGATATTCCGGTCAAGGATACGGTCGGCGCAGGTGACGGTTTTACCTCGGTTTTCATTCTTGGTCTGTTTAAAAACTGGAGCCCTGAACAGATACTGCTGCGCGCCGACCGTTTTGCCCGTGCGCTCTGCGGCATACGCGGCGCCATTCCTCCGAGCGATGCATTCTATGCGCCTTTTCGCAAGGCTTGGGGTTTGAATAAAGGATAGATCGGAGGTGATCGATGCACGCGATATTCAACAGCGTAGGCTTGAAGGAATATGCCGATTTCATGCAGTCGCTGCTGCATGTGGTATTGATTCTGGTGCTGGCCGCCATACTGATGCGGCTCGCCAGCCGGCTAATCCGCATGTTCCGCCTCTATATGAGCGGACGCACTCATGACGTGGAAAACATCAAACGCCTGGAGACGCTGGGGCGGGTATTCCGCTACATTGCTTCGGCGGTGATATCGGTTGTCGCCGGCTCGCTCGTGCTTTCCGAATTCGGTATTTCCATCGCACCGATACTTGCCACGGCGGGGGTAGTTGGTGTAGCGGTCGGCTTTGGTGCACAAAGTCTGATCAAGGATTATTTCAATGGATTCTTCCTGTTACTGGAAAACCAGATCAGTCAGGGCGATGTGGTTGAAGCGGGCGGCAAGGGCGGGCTGGTGGAGGAAGTCACGCTGCGCTACGTGCGGCTGCGGGACTATGACGGCAATGTCCATTATATCCCCAACGGCACGATCACGACGGTAACCAACATGAGCCGGCAGTTCGCCTTTGCGGTCGTCGATGTAAATATCGCATATCGCGAAGACATAGACAGCATCCTCGACATCATGCGCGAAGTCGGGGCGAACATGCGTACCGATCCGATCTTTGGCGACAGGATCATGGAAGACCTCGAAATCGCGGGCGTGGATAAATGGGCCGACTCAGCCGTGGTACTGCGTTGCCGCTTCAAGGTTCAGCCGCTGGCGCAATGGGATGTGCGCCGCGAGTTTCTGCGGCGCATGAAATACGCTTTTGACAAGCAGGGCATCGAGATACCCTTCCCTCATCTGACAGTGTTTCCGGGAAACCGGAAGCCGATCGAAACAGAGGATTGAAGTGCGAACCACCTGTTTCAGGTTCCCGCCACAGGTTCCATGCCGGCACTGTCGGTAAGCCCCATGAGGTCCATCAGTTTCGACAGATCCTGATCCAGTGCTGCCAGCTCATCGGGAGACAGTCGGCTGAGCGAATCGATAAGTATTCCCTGCGCCGGTTGCGGCGCCTTTGTCATGACGGCAACTCCGGCATCGGTCAGATACAGATGCACTGCACGCTGATCGGGGGAGCCGCGCTCCCTGCGGATCAGCCCGCGCTGTGCGATCTTGTCGAGCAGGTTGCTGGCAGTCGAGCGTTTTATCGCCAGTGCATTAGCGAGCTCCGACACGCGCATTCCGGGCTGAGCCGCCAGTTCGTAGAGCACCCATAATTGAGCGCCGCTGATGCCGCATTGCGCTTCCACCCACTGCGTATGCTGTCTTACCGCACTGAATATCGTGCGGAATTTGCGCAATGTCGATTGCGCAGTGCTGCTGTCCTTGTTACCCGCCATGACATTCCTTTGCTGGCTGTGACTATCGCAGGCCACGCGAAAATTTTCAATGCGCAAGTTTAGCCTGATTTGATCCATCCACAAGCAGCATTATGGCGAAAAAATTCGTTTCGGGAACGGGGTGTCAGCAAGGGTCGTATATATCAGATTTCCGGGCGTACTTTCGGCGGCGTCCACTGATACAGCCAGGTCTCACTCAGTGGCTGGCCGTCCAGACGCAGATACAGCCGCAGGTTGATCGGTGCCGTCGAAGTGTCGTCGGGCCTGAGGTCGAACATCGCGCGCAGCCCGTTTACCGAGGCCAAAGGACGTACCGAGGTGATCTCTACCGTACCGCGCGAGGCGGTGATGACCGGCTCGACTTTGCTGTCTTTGCCCAGCATGCCGAGATTGCCACCGGTAAAGTCGACTACGAAGCGCCAGGAGAAATATTTGCGCTTCTGGCCGACGATGCCGCCAAGCCCGGTGCGGGTTGCGACGACCTTGGCCAAGGGCGAAGTCACCGGCGGTTTCGCGCCCCAGTGCAGGCGGTAGGAAAACAGCAGTTCCTGCCCCGGTTGCGGCGGCTTGTCCGGGTTCCAGAAAGCGACGATGTTGTCCGCGGTTTCGTCCGGCGTGGAAAGCTCGATCAGCTGGATGGAGCCTTTGCCCCAGTTGCCGCGCGGCTCGACCCACAGGCTCGGACGGCGTTCGTAGAAGGCACCGTCGTCCTGGTAGTGGTCGAACACGCGGTCGCGCTGGATCAGACCGAAGCCGCGCGGGCTGTCGTCCGTATAGGCATTGAAGCGAAGGCTGGCCGGATTGGTGAGTGGCCGCCATATCCATTCGCCGTTGCCGCGCCATATTGCCAGGCCGTCGGAGTCGTGGATCTCCGGCCGCCAGTCGTTGTTGAGGCGATTGTCGTTCTCGCCGTACAGAAACATGCTGGTAAGCGGAGCGATCCCCAGCCGTTCGATGGTTTTGCGCGGATAGAGCGCCGTATCGACGTCCATCACCACTTGCTGCGTGAGGTCGATGACGAAGCGATAAGCTCCGGTGATGCTGGGCGAATCGAGCAGCGCGTAAATGGTGACCTGATCCGATTCCGCTTTCGGACGCTCGAACCAGAAAGCGGTGAAACGCGGGAATTCTTCCGCCCGCGCCATGCCGCTGTCTATCGCTAATCCGCGCGCCGACAAGCCGTACTGCATTTCTGCGCCGACTGCGCGGAAGTAGCTTGCGCCGAGAAAGGCGGCGATGTCGCGCTGGTAATCCGTGTGGTAAAACAGCTGGAAGCCGGCAAAGCCGAGATCGTGGGGTAGTTGCGTGCCGTTCAGACCGCTTTTGCCGTAATCGAACATGGCCGGGTCATAGGCGATTTCCTGAGCCTGGCCGTTGTCCAGCTCGTACATCTGCACCGGGGTCTTGAAAGACCAGCCCATGTGGAAAAACCGCGTTTCGAAGCGCAGCTTCTGCTTGGCCCACAAGGCATGGTCGGGGCGGTAGTGAATCGCCTGGAACTGGTCCCAGTTTAGCTGTTGCAGGCTTTTGGGCAGCGCTTCGCGGGGCGGGCGATAAGGATGCCCGGCCAGAGCACGGGCCTCGCCCTTGAGCATGGCGTAGTCGAAAGCCTGTTTCTCGTGGATATGCTTCAGCTGACTGCGGGCAGTAGCAGTAGCATCCCGGTGAAACAGCAAAGAGCTCGGCAAGCCGAAAAGGGACAAGGTCTTGAGAAAGTCGCGTCGATGCATAGATTTTAATCCTGAGTTCCGTTAATTCTTGTTTTGAGCCGCTGCCGCCATCCAGTCAGGATGTGCCGCGGCCGCAGTCCACACTTCGAAATGCAGACGCGATAAAGCGTTGGTATCGTTGAGCAGATGCATTTTCTGATTTGCAGAGAGCACGCCAAAACCGCCTGCCAATGCTTCATCCACCCATTTGCGGTGCGTTCGGGTAATGGGCGTCTCGCCGCAACGGGGTGCGCCTGCCGCACAGAGCAGGGCATTGGTTGCCGGATGCACTACGGCATCGATAAAGCCCGACGCATCAGCCGGCACTGCAGCAAGTTTGTAAGTGCTGGTCAACACCTCCGGCGGGTTGAGCTCCTCCGGGATGAGGAACAGGCGCAGTTTTCGCAGCCATTGCCCGAAAGATACGCGACTCGATAGCACCGAGATCGGGATAGAGAGGATCAGCGAGCCCACGATCGGGGATAACCACAGCAGATAGGATGGCCTTAACCAATACACGCCTGCAGCCCAGACCAGCCCTAACAAGGTGTGCCAGCCGTGACGGCGCAGCGCCTCACTCCAGGTGGTCTCGGCATTTTCCCGCGCCGGCGATTTCCATTTTATGCCGCGCCCCAGCAGCGTGTTCATCACGAAACCGGTATGGAACAGCATGCGTATGGGCGCCAGCAGTGCGGAAAAAATCGCTTCGATGACCATGCTGACGCCGAGCCGGAACCACCCGCCGAAGCTTTTGGCGTCTCTGATCCAGATCAGAACGACGCTGAGGATCTTGGGTAAAAACAGCAGCGCGGCGGTCGCGCCGAACAGCGCCATCGCACGTTCCGGATTCCATTGTGGCCAGATCGGAAACAACTGGAACGGCTGCGTGAAATAATCCGGCTCCACCAGCACGTGCACCGCCAGCTGGGCGGTGGACAGCAGCAGGAACAGGAACCATAGCGGCGCCGACACGTATGCGGCCACGCCGGTCATGAACACCGCCCGGTGCGCCGGATGCAGTCCATCCGCGAGGAACAGGCGGAAATTCATCATGTTGCCCTGACACCAGCGGCGATCGCGCTTCAGTTCGTCGACCAGATTGGGCGGCACTTCTTCATAGCTGCCGGGCAAGTCGTAGGCGATCCACACCGTCCAGCCGGCGCGACGCATCAATGCCGCTTCGACGAAGTCATGCGACAGGATCTCGCCGGACAGCGGACCCTTGCCGGACAGCCTGCCGAGCGCGCAATGGCGCATAAATGGCTCGATGCGCAGGATGGCGTTATGTCCCCAGTAGTGCGATTCGCCGAGCTGCCAGTAATGCAGGCCGGCGACAAAAATCGGGCCGTAGACCCGGCTCGCAAACTGCTGCATGCGGGCATAAAACGTATCGCGTCCGGCTACCTGCGGTGCGGATTGGATGATGCCGGCGCCCGGATTGGCTTCCATCAGGCGCACCAGGCCGGTGAGGCTCTTGCCGCTCATGATGCTGTCGGCATCGAGTACGATCATGTATTGGTACTGGCTGCCCCAGCGCCGGCAGAAATCGGCCACATTGCCGCTTTTGCGCTTGATGCGGTGCTGGCGCCAGCGATAAAACACGCGGCCGAAGCCATTCACGTCCTCGCACAAGGCACGCCAGGCAGCGACCTCGGCCACCCGATTGTCGGGGTCGTTGCTGTCGCTGAGGATGAAGAAATCGAAATGCGTCAGCTCACCGGTGCGCGCCAGCGATTCATAAGTGGCACGCAGCCCGGCGAACACGCGCTGTACGTTCTCGTTGCAGATCGGCATGATGATCGCCGTGCGCGTTTGCTCGCCGATAGGCGTATTCGCCGCCGAATGCGCAGAGATGATATGACGGTCGCCGCCGGTGAGTTGCACGATGAAACCTACCAGCGCCGTCCAGAAGCCCAGTGTGACCCAGGCCGACAATATCGCAAACAGCACCAGGATCGCGATTTCCAGCGATTGCCGACCGTGATAGGGCAAGACGGCTTCCATCGCGGTGGTGGTGAAATAAGTGATGACGACGGTCATCATCAGCAGCACCAGACGGCGCCGGGTTCCGGCCTGCTGCCAGCTGCCGGTGGCAAGCCCGTTGTCGTCCGCCAGCGCATTGGCAGGGCAATAATCCTGTCCCGGGCCGGTATTACTGGATTTGAACAGGTTGAAACTGAAGCGTGGCGGCCAATTCAGTGGTGCCATCGTGGTGCGCTGCAAGAGCGGTCGGATCGGCAAGCCTGCCTGGCTTGAGGCTGGGCGCCAGATCAGGGGTGTCTCAGCCACCGGCGCCTTGCCGTCCAGCGCCAGTCGCGCCCCGATCGAAGCCGCAGCCGGGTTGTCAGGATCGATTGTCTGCTGCGGACCGGCGAGTGCAGCGTGCAAGGCCGTGATCGCTTCGCGCGGACTGGCTGCATTCTGTGCAGCCAGTTGCGTCAATATCGCCTCCCGGCGCTCCGGGCTGAGGGGCAATCGGTCCAGATAGAGTTCGCACAAGGCCCCGTAGGGAAAATTATTTTTCAATCGGGTGGCAGGATGTAGCTCCATGTTTCAGATACCTCCTTATTTCCATTATGTAAAGATGCGCGCATTTCCACCGGTTTGCCGGTGTCGAGCCGTTGCAAGCGCAAGTTTAGCCGCCAGCCGTTGGTGGCTTCGTTATAAAGCAAGGTCTGTTCCAGCAGTTTTGCATTGGCGTCTACGGATACCTGTGCATCGGGTTTGTTGTCGGGCGTGACCTGATCAGCGTCACCGCTTACGAAATCGACCGCCAGCGAAATGCTGTCGTCGGGGTTGTGCGTATAGCCTCGGCCCTGCAGCGTCTGTGCGACATACAATCCGGGCGGACGGGTCTCCTGGTCTTTTTGCCACCATACTCGGTAGTTGAAACTGAACGGCTCCTTGGCTGGCAGAGGTGACTTGTCCGGCACCCAGTAGGCGACGATGTTGTCGTTGGTTTCATCCGTGGTCGGGATCTGCACCAGCTCGATGCGTCCCGTGCCCCATTTGCCGATCGGTTCGACCCAGACACTTGGGCGCAGCTCATAGCGATGGGATGGGGATTCGTAATCGGCGAACGCGCGATGGCGCTGCATCAGGCCGAATCCGATCGGATCGGTTGCAGAGAAAGATGTTACCAGCAGGCGCTTGGGATTGGACAAAGGACGCCACAGCCATTCACCGGTGTTCATGTGTACCGACAGGCCACTCGAATCATGCACTGCCGGGCGGTAATCGTCGTTGTTGGGGTGCTGGCCTGGTCTGAAAAAGAACATGCTGGTCAGCGGGGCCATGCCCAACTTGCCGACCTTGTCGCGGAAATAAAGCTGGGCATTGACCTCCATCGTGGTGGATACCCCCGGTTTCACCACAAAACGGTAGGCGCCGGTGACACGCGGCGAGTCGAGCAAGCCGTAGATAATCAGATTTGTGGCCGAAGGTTCGGGTTTAACCAGCCAGAACTCCACAAAGCGGGGGAACTCTTCGCCGCTGCCCATTGCGGTGTCGATCGCCAGCCCTCTGGCTGATAGCCCGTAGCGCTGGCCTTTACCCAGCGCACGAAAGTAGCTGGCACCCAGAAATGCCACGATCTCATCCTGGCGATTCGCTACGTTGATCGGATAGTGCACCCGAAAACCGGAAAAACCGAGATTGCGCAAATTATCCGGATTGATTTTGTTGCTACCGTAGTTGAAGTTCTTCGGATCGTAACGAATCTCGTGCACGCCCTGGCTGGTGACCTCATTGATTTTGACGGGCAGATTGAAATGCCAGCCTTCGGGAAAGAAGTCGAGATCGAAACGGGTACCGCTGTTGCGCCAGAGGATGCGTTCGGGTTTGTAATTGATCTGCTGGAAATGCGTGTAGTCGAGGTCTTTTACTTCTTGCGGCAGATTGACCTGGGGCTGTTTGAATGGCGCGTTCGCAAGCTGGCGTGCGCGCTCCGATACCTGTTTTAAATCGAATGCCGCAGCAGGATGGGCGAGGAGGCTGAACAGAAGGCCGGCGTTGCATGCAAACCATGAGGCCCGCCATGAAATGGCAAACGATGGGAACGTTAAAGATGTATGGTTTGATAGAAGGAGAAACAAATTTTACCTCGCTTGTTGTTGTCTGCGCACTGGTGCAATTTAGCCGGATATCTGTTAGTGCTTCCTTTCTGAGTTCGTCAGGCCCCAGAAAGTTCCAGTAATTTTGGCAGTATGAATACAGAAATTGTCTTACATAAAAATTTGCTTTTCTCCGATAATTGGGGACGGTCCTTTAAATTTGAGGCAAGTCCCGGATTGGGATGGCTGCTTTGATAGCCAATGGCTATCAAGTCCATGCAAAAAATCAATTGGTATCTATGGCACAAGCGAACTAAAGTGAATCCGGGTGATGTCGCCTGCCGATAGATTCCGGCGGATATACCTGTCATGTAAGTTCATTCACTGAGGAGGAAAAACACCATGCAACTCAAAGGTTCAAAAACCGAAGAAAGTCTGAAAGCCGCTTTTGCCGGCGAATCCCAGGCCAACCGTCGCTACCTGTATTTCGCGAACAAGGCTGATATCGAGGGCTATGCCGATGTGGCTGCGGTGTTCCGCAATACGGCAGAAGGCGAAACCGGTCATGCCCACGGTCATCTGGAATATCTGGAAACTTGCGGCGATCCGGCTACCGGCCTGCCTTTCGGTGCAACCGATGCCAATCTGAAAACCGCCGTCGCCGGCGAGACTCACGAATACACCGACATGTATCCGGGTATGGCCAAGACGGCACGCGAAGAAGGTTTCGATGAAATCGCCGACTGGTTTGAAACGCTGGCGAAGGCCGAACGTTCGCATGCCAACAAGTTCCAGAAAACGCTGGATGCGCTGAACGGCTAAACGTAGCAGCCAAGGGTGAAAGCGGGCGGCGGCTTGCCGTCGCCTCGCCGGACTGCCGATTTCCATTATGACAATGAAAGAAAAATACTATGCGTGAAGGCAATCTTGAAGCGCCAACCCGGCATCCTCTGGACTGGAAAAACCCGCAGTTTTATGACGCAGCCGCCTGCGAGCAGGAACTGGAGCGCGTGTTTGAGATTTGTCACGGTTGCCGCCGCTGTGTGTCGCTGTGCAATGCCTTTCCGACCCTGTTCGATCTGATTGATGCCGCTGGCGACGACGAAGTTGCCGGTGTGCCCAAGGAAAAATACGGTAGCGTGGTCGACCAGTGCTATCTGTGCGACGTCTGCTACATGACCAAGTGCCCCTATGTGCCGCCGCATCCATGGAATCTCGATTTCCCGCATACCATGCTGCGTGCCAAGGCCATCAAATTCAAGGCGGGGGAGGCCAGCTTTCGTGACCGTTTGCTGACATCGACCGATCTGGTCGGCAGGCTGGCCAGTATTCCCGTCGTGGTGCAGGTCGTGAACGCTGTCAACAAGAGCAGTGCGGCGCGCGGCGCGATGGAAGCCGTGCTGGGGGTGAAGAAGGAGCGCTGGCTGCCTGAATACGACAGTGCGCATTTCCGCAAAACCGCGGGCATGTCGTCCGCACAGCAGATCACCGACGGCGAGCGCACGCCCGGCAAGGTCGCGATTTTTTCCACCTGCTATGTCAATTACAACGAGCCCGGCATCGGCCACGATCTGGTGAAGCTGCTGGAGCACAATGCCGTTCCCTGGCGGCTGGTGGAAAAGGAAGCCTGTTGCGGCATGCCCAAGCTCGAGCTGGGCGATCTCGATAGCGTGGAGAAGCTGAAGGACGTCAACATTCCGAGTCTGGCCGAGCTGGCTCGCACCGGCTACGCCATCCTGACCCCGGTGCCGTCGTGCACGCTGATGTTCAAGAGCGAGCTGCGGCTGATGTTTCCCGACGATGCCGATGTGCAGGCGGTGGCTGCCGCGATGTTCGACCCGTTCGAATATTTCGTGCAGCGTCACAAGGACGGCTTGCTGAAAACCGATTTCAAGCAGCCATTGGGCAAAGTGTCGTATCACATCCCGTGCCATTCGCGAGTGCAGAACGTCGGGCGCAAGACCGAAGAAATGCTCAGGCTGACCGGCGCGACGGTGAATACGGTCGAACGCTGCTCCGGCCATGACGGCACCTGGGGCGTGAAAAAGGAGTATTACGCGCTGTCGATGAAGATCGGCAAGCCGGTGTTCAAGGCCATGGCCAAGGACGAACCGGATTACGTGAGCTCGGATTGCGCGATTGCCGGCAGACACATTTTGCAGGGCATGACCGAGAGCGGCAGTGCCGGCCACGCCCGAAAACAGCACCCGCTGACCTTGTTACGCATCGCTTACGGATTGGAGTAGATCATGTCATTCACCCGAGAATCCCTGTTGACCCTGGAAGCTTACGCCAAGGCGCGGCCTGCGATGCGTGAGCAGGTGATGGCAGCGAAAAAGCTGCGCCGCGTGTTTCTCAATGAGCATGTCGTGCTGATTTTTGAAAACGCGCTGCTGATCCATTACCAGATACAGGAAATGCTGCGCGTCGAGAAGATATTCGAGGAAGACGGCATCCGCCACGAGTTCGACAGCTTTGCGCCGCTGGTGCCGGATGGCAGCAACCTGAAAGCCACGATGCAGATCGAATATGCGGACGATGCCCAGCGCAAGAAGATGCTGGCGTTGTTAAAGGGTATCGAAGACCGTGTCTGGATGCGGGTGGCCGGATTCGAGCCGGTATTTGCGATCGCCGATGAGGATATCGAACGCGAGAATGCAGAAAAGACCGCCGCCGTACATTTCCTGCGCTTCGAGTTCACTGCGCCGATGATAGCAGCGCTCAAGGCGGGTGCTGCGCTGGGCGTTGGGGTCGATCATCCGCACTGTCAGGCCGTTATCGATCCGTTGGCGGACGCAGTACGGGCGGCGTTATGCGAGGATTTCGAATCAGGCTTGTAAACCGGTTTGCCTGACTGATGCGAAATAAATTTCGTTTTTTCTTTGATAATCGCCTCAAGAAGTTAAATTTGCTGCCGATAAACAAGTATGAGGATAGCTGGCGGCATGATTGCCGCCTGTGCTTCAACTTGAATTAAAGGGGATTTGACATGCAGGTAACAAGCGGAAATACATCCAGCCAGGCCAGTAGCGCAGATGCGCTCAAGGCTTACAGTCAGGCTACCCAGGCAAAACGCGATAACGATACCAAACAGGCTGCGCAGGCTCAGGCTGCGCAGCAGGCGAGCCAGGTTCAGCCTGCTTCCGGGAACAACCCCACTCCCGGGGCGACGGTCGGCAGCATCATCAATATCAGCGCATAGATATTGGAGGTGAACAAATGATATCGACAACAGGATTATCTGTGGCAGGCGGCGTTTCGAGTTCAGGCATTGTCCAGATCGGGCTGGATTCCCAGCTTGCCCGTTTGCATCAGCAGTTGTCCGATTGCGTCAATTGCTCGACGGCGAACACCGCCGAAGGTCAGGCCAAGGCTCAGACCATATCGGATCAGATCAATTCGCTCAAAGCCCGCTTGGAGTCGCCGTCCCCAGTGGGACCCAACCCGTTGCAGGAGGCTCAGGCGGCAAGCAACAGCCAATTCAGTTTTCAGAACCGTCCGATTCCCGGCGAGCCGGTCGGCAGCGTCATCAACATCAGCGTGTAATTCATCCGGCAGGAGAAACGGCGTTTTCTCCTGCCGTCGCAACATTCCGGATAATCCCGCCCACGGCATCAGCCGTAACACCCGATTTTCAGCTTAATCGAATACCACCGTCTTGTTGGCATACAGCAGCACGCGGTTTTCGATATGCCAGCGCACGGCGCGCGAGAGCACGATCTTCTCCAGGTCGGCACCGCGGCGGATGAGGTCGTCGAGATCGTCGCGGTGCGAGATGCGGGCGACATCCTGTTCGATGATCGGGCCGTCGTCCAGCACCTCGGTGACGTAATGGCTGGTGGCGCCGATCAGTTTTACGCCGCGTTCATAGGCGCGATGATAGGGTTTTGCGCCATGAAATGCCGGCAGGAACGAGTGGTGGATATTGATGATGCGATTCGGGTAATGGCGGATGAAATTCGGTGATAGCACCTGCATGTAGCGCGCCAGCACGATGAAATCGACGCGATGGTGGCGCAGTATCGCCAGTTGCGTAGCTTCGGCCTCGGCTTTGGCATCCTTGTGGATGGCGATATGCTGGAACGGAATGCGATAGGCTTCCGCCAGCCATTGTGTATCCAGATGATTGCTGAGAATGATGGGAATGTCGCAATTGAGTTCACCGGCCTGATAGCGGTAGAGCAGGTCGGCCAGGCAATGGTCGTAGCGCGAGACGAATATCGCCATGCGCGGGCGATGTCCGGAATGTGCCAGCCGCCAGTGCATCTGAAAACGCTCGGCAATCGGCCTGAATGCAGCATCGAAATCCAGCAAGTCCATGTCGAATCCGGCCAGATCCCACTCTACGCGCATTAAGAACAGTCCGAGTTCGGCGTCCTGATGCTGGTCGGCGTGGAGGATGTTGGCGTTATGCTGGTAGAGAAAGTCGGCAATGGCTGCGACCAGCCCTTTCTGGTCAGGGCAGCTGATCAAAAGAATGGCCGTGGCTTTGGTTGACATCATGGGCTCCTGGTTTAGCTTGGGCGTAGTAGGGATTCGCTTGCCGTTAAATTTGTGCGCACCGGTTGATGCAACATCCTGTCCGATATTATAACGATACCTCATGGATTTTCGTAAACACAGTGCTATTTAATTGATTTCTAAGCATTTCAAAATCAATGTAAAAAAATACGCAAATAGTACTTGCCGTTGTGTACGGGTATTACTACAATTAGTGGGTCGATAGCTGATAAATCACTAGATGTTGTGCATATCTTGTAAAATAAGCTGTGCATATCTTGTGAATAACCGTGGCTATCCCCATATAATCAAAGGACTCCAGGAGACCATCCCATGCAAACTGTAACCGCCGCTAACACCGAAACCAACGTGCCCCCGCGCTTTGATGCTTTGGCTGAGCCGAATAGCCAGACCGTGTTGAATGATTACAAGATCATCCGACGTAATGGCACGGTGGTAGGCTTTGAACCGTCCAAGATCGCGATTGCCATGACCAAGGCGTTCATTGCAGTGCATGGTGGTCAGGCGGCGGCTTCAGCGCGCATCCGCGAGATGGTCGATCAGCTCACTCAGGGCGTGGTGCAGGCATTGATGCGCCGCCAGCCGCATGGCGGCACCTGCCATATCGAAGATATCCAGGATCAGGTCGAACTGGCGCTGATGCGTTCGGGCGAGCATGAAGTTGCACGGGCGTATGTGCTGTACCGGGAAAAGCGCAATCAGGAACGTGCCGCGCATCGCGACGAAGGCATTGCCGAATCCGCGATCTATGTGCTCGACAACGGCGAACGCAAGCCGCTGGACATGGCTGCATTGCAGGCGCTGGTGCTGACTGCGTGCGAAGGCCTGAGCGGGGAAGTGAACGCGGAGGGAATCCTGCAAGCCGTGGTACGCGACCTGTACGATGGCGTGCCGATGGCAGAAGTGGAGAAGGCGCTGATTCTGGCTGCGCGTGCCGGCATCGAGCAGGACCCCGATTATGCCTTCGTGACTGCCCGCCTGCTGCTCAACTCCATCCGTCACGAAGTGCTCGGACGCAGCGCGACGCAAGCGGAAATGGCCGGTCTGTATCCGGAATATTTCGCGGCTTACATCAAGAAAGGCATCGACGCCGAATTGCTCGACGCACGTCTGGCGCAATTCGATCTGGTCAAGCTGGGCAACGCGCTGGATGCCAGCCGCGATTTCAATTTCGGCTATCTGGGCCTGCAAACGCTGTACGACCGTTATTTCCTGCATATCGAAGAAACCCGCATCGAACTGCCGCAGGCGTTCTTCATGCGCGTCGCAATGGGGCTGGCACTGAACGAGATCGACCGCGAAGCCCGCGCCATCGAGTTCTATACCGTATTGTCCAACTTCGATTTCATGAGTTCCACGCCGACATTGTTCAATGCCGGCACGCGCCACAGCCAGCTGTCGTCGTGCTACCTGACCACCGTGTCCGACGACCTCGACGGCATCTATCAGGCCATCAAGGAAAACGCCATGCTGCAGAAATACGCAGGCGGCCTCGGCAACGACTGGACCCCGGTACGTGCGCTGGGCGCGCGCATCAAGGGCACCAACGGCAAATCGCAAGGCGTCGTGCCGTTCCTCAAGGTGGTAAACGATACCGCTGTCGCGGTGAACCAGGGCGGCAAGCGCAAAGGTGCGGTATGCGCCTATCTGGAAACCTGGCACCTCGACATCGAGGAATTCCTCGAACTGCGCAAGAACACCGGTGACGACCGCCGTCGTACCCACGACATGAATACCGCCAATTGGATTCCCGACCTGTTCATGAAGCGCGTCATGGAAAACGGCGAATGGACCCTGTTCAGCCCGTCCGATGTGATCGATCTGCACGACCTTTACGGTCAGGCGTTCGAAATCGCTTATACCCGTTACGAAGCCAAAGCCGACAGCGGTGAAATCAAGTACTTCAAGCGCATCCCGGCGACCCAGCTGTGGCGCAAGATGCTGAGCATGCTGTTCGAAACAGGTCATCCATGGATCACCTTCAAGGACCCATGCAACATCCGCAGCCCGCAGCAGCACGTCGGCGTCGTGCACAGCTCCAACCTGTGCACCGAGATCACGCTGAATACCTCCGACACCGAGATTGCCGTGTGCAACCTGGGCTCGGTCAATCTGGTCGCGCACTTGCAGGATGACGGTCAGGGCGGCAAGAAGCTGAACATGGAAAAATTGCAGCGCACCATCCGGATCGCAATGCGCATGCTGGATAACGTGGTTGACGTCAACTTCTACGCTGTCGGCAAGGCGCGCAACTCCAACCTCAAGCACCGTCCGGTCGGCCTTGGCATCATGGGCTTCCAGGACAGCCTGCACGCCATGCGCGTACCGTACGCGTCCCAAGCCGCAGTGGAATTCGCCGACCGCTCGATGGAAGCCGTGTGCTACTACGCTTACTGGGCATCGACCGAGCTTGCCGCCGAGCGTGGCCGTTACTCAAGCTTCGAAGGCTCGTTGTGGAGCCAGGGTATCCTGCCGCACGATTCGCTCAAGCTGCTGGGCCAGCAACGAGGCGGCTATCTGGAAGTCGATCAGTCCAGCACACTGGACTGGGACGCACTGCGCGCGCAAATCAAGCAGCACGGCATGCGTAACTCCAACTGCGTAGCGATCGCGCCGACCGCGACCATTTCCAACATCGTCGGCGTGTCCGCCAGTATCGAGCCGGCGTATCAGAACATCTACGTCAAATCGAACCTGTCCGGCGAGTTCACGATGACCAACGAATATCTGGTGCGCGACCTCAAGGCACTGAAACTATGGGACGAAGTCATGGTCGGAGATATCAAGTACTTTGACGGTTCGCTGGCGAAGATCGACCGCATTCCTGCCGAACTGCGCACGCTGTACGCGACCGCGTTCGAGATGGATACGCAGTGGCTGGTCGAATGCGCTGCCCGCCGCCAGAAATGGATCGATCAGGCGCAGAGCCTGAATATTTACATGGCAGGCGCATCCGGCAAGAAACTGGATGAAACCTACAAGCTGGCCTGGTTGCGCGGACTGAAAACCACCTACTACCTGCGCACCCTGGGTGCCACCAGCGCCGAGAAATCCACCGGCAAGGGCGGCGAGCTCAACGCAGTCAGTTCCGGTGCACCGGCAATGGTGAGCATCGCGGCTGCGGCCCCGGCAACGGAAGTCAAATTCTGCGCGATTGACGACCCGACCTGCGAATCCTGCCAGTAAATAAAATTAGGCCGCCAGTCAATTCTGGCGGTGCTGCACATAAATCAAGGAGCACCGTATGCTGAATTTTGAAGACACTTTTACCAGTCCTGCACTGAAACCGGTGATGCCCGCCGGGGGCGGCGTGTCCGCTGCCGATACCCAGGCCGCCGTCGCCACCCGCGTGCGCGCCGAAGATAAGCGCGTCATCAACGGCACCGCCGACGTCAACCAGCTGGTGCCGTTCAAATACAAATGGGCATGGGACAAATACCTGTCCGGCTGCGCCAACCACTGGATGCCGCAAGAGATCAACATGAGCCGCGACATCGCGCAGTGGAAAGACCCGGCCGCGCTGACCGAAGACGAGCGCCGCGTGGTCAAGCGCAACCTCGGCTTCTTCGTCACCGCCGACAGTCTCGCCGCGAACAACATCGTGCTCGGCACCTACCGCCACATCACCGCGCCGGAATGCCGCCAGTACCTGCTGCGTCAGGCATTTGAAGAGGCTATCCACACCCACGCCTACCAGTACATCGTGGAAAGCCTGGGCCTGGACGAAGGCGAAGTATTCAACGCCTATCACGAGATCCAGAGCATCCGCGACAAGGACGACTTCCTGATCCCGTTCATCGAGACCCTGACCAATCCGGAATTCAAGACCGGCACGCCGGAGAACGACCAGAAGCTGCTCAAATCGCTGATCGTGTTCGCCTGCATCATGGAAGGCCTGTTCTTCTACGTCGGTTTCGTGCAGATCCTCGCGCTGGGCCGCCAGAACAAGATGACCGGCGCCGCCGAGCAGTACCAGTACATCCTGCGCGACGAATCCATGCACTGCAATTTCGGCATCGACCTCATCAACACCATCAAGCTGGAAAATCCGCACCTGTGGACCAGCGAATTCCGCGACGAGATCAAGGCGCTGATGCTGAAAGGCGTCGAGCTGGAATACCGCTATGCGGAAGACACCATGCCGCGCGGCGTGCTCGGCCTGAACGCCAGCATGTTTAAGGAATACCTGCGCTTCATCGCCAATCGCCGTTGCCAGCAGATCGGCCTGGATGAGCTGTTCTCCAATGCGACCAATCCGTTCCCGTGGATGTCCGAGATGATTGATTTGAAGAAAGAGAAGAATTTCTTTGAGACTCGGGTGACGGAGTATCAGACGGGTGGGGCGTTGAGTTGGGATTGAGGGGAAGTTAATAAAAAGGCGCATTTACGATGCGCCTTTTTATTTAGGTGGGTGTTATGTTGGGTTTGGTTTTGAAGTTGTGTGAGTGCATGCGTTTATGGTCTCTCATGTGACTTAGATGGGTACAACTTTTAATCGTATTCTATAGAAAGTCACAAACAATGATTACCATTCAACAAAAACGAGTTTTGAATATTGCTGGTTATTTACCGCAAGAGTTTCAAGAACAAGATATCGTTATTGGTGTTCTTGAAAATCAAATAACATCAGATCAAGTAAAGCGGATGGGGCTTTCATGGCCGCTTGTAACAGGTGAAGTTATTCTTCCGTCGATTGTAGGCCCTATAACCCGATTTAATACATTAGGGAAAGAAATTCCTCAACGAAACCAACCGAAAGAGACTCATTATCGTGATATGGAATTTACGAGGCATCAGTGGCGTGGTAAGGATCAAACGGAGGTTGTTACTAGCTTCGTGTGGATACCATACCTAAAATATCCTCGTGAAATTATTTTACCACCAGGGCTCGAAATATTGGTTTCTCAAAGTCAAGATGGACATATTTCATTATTAGTAAAGACATTTAAGTTTACAGTAAATCAATTCGAAGAAATTAAGCATGCCATAAATATTTTTTTAGAGTTGTTTGGCGTATGTAATATATATCTGCCTGATCAGGATATTCAAAAAATATCTGTTACGAAACGGCTTAATTGGAAATTATTACCTCCCGGTAATTTGCCATGGGAAGTATTAAAAAAGGTGATTGTTGATAATCAATCGCGTCAACCTCCTAAAACTTTTTTAGCAGCACTAAATCGGTTTGAGAAAATTTCCGCATTAGACCCTGATTTTAGAGCTATTGGGCAAGGTGGTTATCAAGGCTATGTCATATTTGGATTTACAGCGAAAAATATTTTTATTTTGGAATCTCAGCGGGTTAATAACGCAATATATATATTAGGTGATAATTGGGAAGATTTATCACGATTAACTAAAGCAGAAATTCTTGCAGGGAAAAAACATATCGCAAGAATTATTCATGCGCCAAATTGGTACAAAGAATTGCTCAAATATATATAGTAAATTTGGAATCGAGATAGTCGTTTGTAGTACAAGATATGGTCTAGTTCTGTGGCAGATCGCTAGTCATGTTAGATCGAGTTACTCGGTCTCTAGTGATGATAGTTGTGATGGCCCACCATGATTATGGATTAAGAAGAACTTAGGGTTTGGTCTAGCTATGTAGCAGATCGTAGCCCTGTCAGGCCGGGGGTTGCCTGGCGGCAAGTAACTTTCTCTTGATTGCCCAAGAGAAAGTAACCAAAGAGAACGGCACCCTGCAGCCTCGCCCCTTCGGGGTGCCTTCGTCCGAACCGTTCAGGCGGGGGCTGCGCAACTCGCCCTGACAGCTTGCACACCCCGCAAGCTGCTGCGGAACTCGAACAGTGCTCGCCTACCCCTCCCGCCTGAACGGCCCGGACGAAGCGATGCAGAAGGGGAGAAAAGCATTAAAGGCGCGGAGTTACGCGCAAGCGCGAATTTAGTGATGCTGGAATTCGCCATGCCACTGGCCATGCCTGAAGTCGATAAATAGCTGTTTGGGGACGAAAGCCGATGGTTTTTTGATAGGAAAATCTTCCAGTGGCGGGGTCTCGTCGCCCAAGTCGCTTATACGGCAGAATTTGGTCATGGCCGGGCGAAATCTTACTTTCAATTGCGGTGTGGCGGACACAAAGCTATCCGGGTCGGCGTCCTGTGGAAACCGTACTGTCTTGCGGATCAGGCAGCTAAAGAGCAGCTCCATCTCGACTAGCAGCGGTTTCTCCAGTTGATTTAATGTCTTTTCCGCCGCATCGCTTAATTCGATCTGAACTGCTTTCCCCAGAATTTCAACAGTGATTGTCATCTGCTCGGCTTCCTTAAGTATGAAAAAGAGAGAATCGGGATCGATCTTGACCTTCCGGCATTGCTACTGAATTCGCCAATGCCTGTAGCGCGCGATGGAATTTCCCTGCGCGCCTCACTTTATCATAGTGCCTTGAGAGGGATGCAATGAATAAAAAAAGCAGTGCCAGATTCAATATCTGGCACTGCTTCCCGGACGTTATGCGGCGTTAAACCAACCTGCCGCAAATTTAGCACTTACTCCTTGCCTTTGTGATGTCGCATTGTCGCTGACATGTGCGTATCGCTCTTCAAGTCCTGGCGATCAGCGGCACGATCGGCGCCGCGGGAAGCGCCGCTGCCCCATTGAGCGTCGTTGTTGGCGCTGCCGGAGGTGCTCATGTGCGTATCGGCGCTCACGCCAGCTCTATCATTTATGGGGGCTTCGACGCTGGTGCCTGCGCCGATATTGGTGTTGGTGTCGATACCGAGTCTTGCAGCGGTGGCGGCGGTGACGAAGCCGACGCTGACTACACTAGCCATGATGGCGGTTAATATTTTAGTACGCATCGGTTTGGCATGTTGTGTCATTTTGAATACTCCATTTTTATACGGGTTAAATAAAAAAGCTTTCGTTTCGAAGCTAATCTTTGTATAGCAATGGCTGTGCCAGCACGTTATATTCTTTTATTTTCAATGGCTTGCTATTAATTCTGTGCTCTGGATAGTCTCTATTTTGTCGTTTGCAAGCGACACAAAAACCGACTTGACGAGCAAGTGATTGTTAAACAAAGACATTTTCTTTCGCTTAATGGCGACAGGAATCATTTCGCTCGGAAATTTTTGTGTCGGTACCGCGTCCATACTCGCGTCAGATAGCATTGCTGTGTTTGGATGATGCTGTTAATCAGCAGCTTGGTTTGGCAATGATGCATAATTATAGATTCTGACTTTAATGTCTTTTAATGAATCGAATAAAGGATTTCCATGAATAACTTGCCGAAATGCCCAAAATGCAATTCCGAATACACTTACGAAGACGGCAATATGTATGTTTGCCCGGAATGCGCGCATGAGTGGTCGAAGGATGCGGTAGCCGAGAGTGGCGATGAGCAGCGCGTGGTGAAAGATGCTTATGGCACGGTACTGCAGGACGGCGATGCGGTTACGGTGATCAAAGATCTGAAGGTCAAGGGTTCGTCATCGGTGGTGAAGGTGGGTACCAAGGTGAAAAGCATCCGTCTCGTCGATGGCGATCATGATATCGACTGTAAAATTGACGGCATTGGTGCAATGCAGTTGAAATCG